>JAJZDL010000058.1 GCA_021851465.1 Acidobacteriota bacterium | reverse complement strand
AGCTGGACGCGCCGTACAGCACAATGTCGTTCAACGCGTAGTTGGTGGTGGAGGCATAGACCCCCCGGTAGGCGACAGCGAGCGTCGGCGATCCGCCGGTTCCACCCGTGCCCGCCGCGGCGAGCAGCCCCCACGCCTCTGGATTGGAGGCCGGAGTAAATCCCAGATTGCCCACAATCAGGGAAACATAGCTCGACCCTTGGTAGGCCACCACGTCGTACTGCGCATAGCCGATCGTCGAGGCGTACGCCCCTCGATAGACCAGCCCTGGCGCACCTTGCGGCCCGACCGGCCCCTGTGGCCCGATGGCACCTGTGGCGCCGGCAGGCCCTTGCGGCCCGACCGGCCCGACCGGCCCCGCCGGGCCAGCGACGCCCATGGCTCCGGTCGCGCCCGCAGGCCCCGCATCCACCAGCTCAACATCGAGCGCCGCAGCGTGCGCGGTCAGGTCGTTCTCCTTGCTGTCGAACTGCACCATTGCGGTGCCCGCCGACAGCGCCAGCCCGTTGTTGCTCCCCGGCGATGCGATCCAGCCCTGCACCAGCGACGTCACATCGACCGCGACGAATGCCCCGGCCTGGCCCACCGAGAAGACTCCTGCTGCGCTGCCGATTGCAGGTTCCGTCGCGTAGGTCACGCTGTACTCGCCCCAGGCTGCGTTCACCGGGGCAAGGCTCACCAGGCCGGGTGTGGCCACCCGGTTGCAGTAGAGCCGCAGCACAGCGCGCGAGACCTGCGAGGCGGTGGTTCCCGCCGGCAGCATGGAAAGATCGAACTGAAGCAGTGTCGTATACCCGCCACCCACATCCAGATTGGAGATTGCCCCGCTGTTCACAGTGGGCTGTGCGCTGTTCACATGGGCATCGGCCACCAGCAACGGCTGGGCACCCCAGGCCGGCGCCGCCGCCCACAGCAACATCGCCATCAAGCTCGTCCATTGAGAGGACACTCTCCGGCAACGCCCAAATCCAGGCCCGTTCCTCCTGCGCATTCCCACTTCAGGCCACTCCACCTGCGGGGCAACCTGTTCCGGCCGGCCCGAAGACCGGCCGGAAGAATTCGCACCCACATCAACGATCCCTGCTCGACGATTCACGCTGCCACTGGCCGACTTCGACCGTGCGAACCCGTGGTGCTAACAGACTTGAGAGTAGTCTCGTTTTAGGACACTCCAGCCTAAATAGCAAGCATTTTCGCCGCGCCCCGATTATTTTGCGTTTCGCGACCGTGCCGTCTCCTTGCAATCCGTTCGACCAGATCTCTTTCCTTCCCCCGCGGCATCTCATAGACTGCAAGGGCCAGACCAATCCGCGCGGAGAACCGAAATTCATGTCCACAGAAGATTCCAACCAGGCAAAACCCAACCAGCCCGGCACTCGTCCCACACCAGACACACTGGCCAACATTCCCCGTCTCATCACGGCGTTCTATTCGCTGCATCCCGATGCCGCCGTTCCGGCGCAGCGGGTGGCCTTTGGGACGTCGGGGCATCGCGGCTCGGCCTTCACCGCCTCCTTCAACGACGACCACATCGCCGCCATCTCGCAGGCCATCGCGGACTACCGACGCGCCAATAAAATTGCCGGGCCGCTCTTTCTGGCGATGGACACGCACGCGCTCTCCGAGCCGGCCTTTGCGACCGCGCTGGAGGTTCTCGCCGCCAACGGGATCGAGGTGATGGTGGACGACCAGCTTGCCTACACGCCCACGCCCGCGCTCTCCCACGCCATTTTGACCTACAACGCGAAGCTCAATGGCGGCACGACTCCATCGCAAAAAGCGCTCTCAAGCGGCGCGAGCGACGGCTCCCGGCAGTGGGCGGATGGCATCGTCATCACGCCCTCGCACAATCCGCCCGACGACGGCGGCTTCAAGTACAACCCGCCCAACGGAGGCCCCGCCGACACCGTCGTCACCAAGTGGATCGAGGACCGCGCCAACGAACTCATCGCAAAAAAGCTCGATGGCGTAAAGCGCATCCCATACACTCGCGCGCTGGCCGTAGCGACGACGCACCGCCACGACTACATCACGGCCTACGTCGAGGACCTGGGCAACATCATCGACTTTGCGCCGCTGGCCGGAACCACGCTGAAGCTCGCGGTCGATCCGTTGGGCGGTGCGGGCGTCTTCTACTGGCCGCGCATCGCCGAGAGGTACAAGCTGCCGTTTCAGGTGCTCAATCCTTACGTCGATCCCACCTTCCGCTTCATGACGCTGGACTGGGACGGGCGCATCCGCATGGACTGCTCGTCTCCGTTCGCGATGGCCAGCATGATTGCGAATAAAGACAAGTTCGACGTGGCGTGGGCGTGCGACACCGACCACGACCGCCACGGCATCGTCACACGCAGCAGCGGCCTGCTCAACCCCAACCACTACCTTGCGGTCGCCATCCAGTACCTCTTCACGCACAGGCCGGAGTGGAAGCAGAGCGTCGGCATCGGCAAGACGCTGGTCTCGTCGTCGATCATCGACCGCGTGGCCAAGGGGCTAGGGCGGTCGATGATCGAGGTCCCGGTCGGCTTCAAGTGGTTTGTCGACGGGCTGATCGACGGGACGCTCGGCTTTGTCGGCGAAGAGAGCGCCGGAGCCAGCTTCCTGCGCCGCGACGGCAGCGTGTGGACGACCGACAAAGACGGCCTCATCATGGGCCTTCTCGCCGCCGAGATGACGGCGGTGACGGGCAAAGATCCCGGCCTGCTCTACAACGACCTCACTGCGAAGTACGGCTCTCCCATCTACCAGCGCATCGACGCCGCCGCCACTCCGGAACAAAAGGCCAAGCTCTCCAAGCTGTCCGCCAAGCAAGTTACCGCAACTACGCTCGCAGGCGAGCCGATCACGGCGATCCTCACCGAGGCCCCCGGCAACCACGCGCCGATCGGCGGGCTGAAGGTGGCGACGGAGAATGGCTGGTTCGCCGCACGGCCCAGCGGTACCGAAGACGTCTACAAGATCTACGCCGAGAGCTTCAACGGCCAGCGCCACCTCACCCAAATCCAATCCGAAGCAAGAGCTTTGGTTGCCGCCGCTATCGCCTGAATCAGGGAAAGATCGACATGCTGCATGAAGTAAAGATCCGGCCGAGGAAGACCTGCGCAGGACAGGGGTCTTTTCCCGGGGCTAAAGCCGGCGAGGAGAAAGCTTCGGGCCGTTGTGGTTTGGCGCGAGCCTCTGGGCCTTCGATTCGCGCTGCTCGCTCATTGGCGATGGCGCGTGAATTTGTGGCCCCCGGCCTTGCGGCACGAACAAGTACGTTGCAAGGCCGGGCACCCACTTTGGTACAACGATAGGCCGTCGGTGAACTATGCGCGGACGGTTCCCGCACGCATAGCGTCATTCTCATCCCTGTCGCGGGCCGGCGCGATGCCGGTCTTGACGTCCGGTAGTTTTGATCCTGCCGGGGAGAGTGCGACTGGGGATTTTGTGGCGGTGGCCTGTAGATCGAGGGCGGCCTGGATGGCCTCTTCGGGCGTGGTCTGCGGGAAGTACGCGTTGGAGAGGTACTGGCCCAACATGCGATGGGTGTTGAAGAAGATGCCGTTGATGCCGATGCAGTGCTGCTGCATGCGCGCCCAGGCACTGGGCCTCTGGTAGAGCGGCGCGATCAGGTTCTCCAGCTTGTCGTATAGGCTTGCGGCCTCTGCCTCCTCGTCGTCGATCTTCTCGATCGCCCAGCCGGTAAGGTTTTCGGCGCAGCCCTCGATCCACCATCCGTCGAGGACGCTGAGGCTGGGCACGCCGTTGAGGGCGGCCTTCATGCCTGAGGTTCCGGAGGCCTCATAGGGGCGTCGCGGCGTGTTGACCCAGACATCGACGCCCTGCGTGAGCATGGCTCCGAGCTCCCAGTCGTAGTTCTCCAGATAGATGATGCTGACTCCGGCGGCCTCGAGGCTGGCGGCGGCGGCGAAGACCTCGCGGATGAGACCTTTGCCGGCGGCGTCGGCCGGGTGGGCCTTGCCGGCGAAGAGTATTTGCAGGCCGCCGATCTTCTTGGCGATTTTGGCGAGTCTTCTGGGATCGGAGAAGAGGAGGCTGGCGCGTTTGTAGGTTGCGACCCGGCGTGCAAATCCCAGGGTGAGAACCCTCGGGTTGAGCTGCTGACCGGTGCGTCGTGCCACCTCGTCCAGCAGGAGCTGCTTGGTTTTGACGTGGCAGTCGGCGATTTTGGCGAGGGAGACGCCATAGATGGAACGGAAGTACTGGTTGTCGCGCCTCCACTCCGGGATCTCGTCATCGAGCACTGCCTGCAATTGCTCCGAGATCCAGGTTGCCGCATGGACCCCATTGGTAATGGAGTGGACGCGGTATTCAGGGAACATCTCCTGCGAGACCTTGCCGTGCTGCATGGAGACTCCGTTGACATAGCGGGAGAAGCGGAGCGCGAGATAGGTCATGTTGAGCAGTGCGTTGTGCAGGCATCCGAAGCGTTCGATGGCGTTGCCGCGTTCGGTCCCGAGGACGGCATACATCTGGTCGATGCCGAACTGGTCGTGTCCGGCGGGCACAGGGGTATGCGTGGTGAAGACGCAGCGCTGCGCAATGGCCGCGACATCCTGCTCGGTGGCCTGTTCGAGCGAAGCGGTTCCGAGGCGTTCCTGGAGCAGGCCGATTCCGAGCAGGGCGGCGTGGCCCTCATTCATGTGGAAGACGTCGGGCTGGATGTCGAGGGCGTGCAGCAGGGCCACGCCGCCGAGGCCGAGCACGGTCTCCTGACAGAGGCGATAGTAGGTGTCGCCGCCGTAGAGGGTGTCGGTGAGGCGGCGGTCGTAGGGGTCGTTGCCCTCGACATCGGTGTCCAGGAGAAAGACGGGGATGACGTGTCCGGCGTCACCGACGACATCGAAGCGCCATGCGCGGATGGCGACCTTGCGACCGTGCATCGAGATGGCGACCTCGGCCTGCGCGCTTGGCAGGGTGGACTCGGGAGACCAGGGCACGTCGGACTCCGTCTGCTGGCCGTCCGCGTCCAGGTGCTGGCGGAAGTATCCTCGGCGATGGACCAGGGAGACGGCGACCATCGGCGCGGCCATGTCCGCGGCGGCGCGGAGGGTGTCTCCGGCGAGCATTCCAAGCCCGCCGGAGTATGTTGGCAGCGCCGGCGAGAGCGCAATCTCCATGGAGAAGTAGGCGATCCGTCGTGCGGAGAGATCGGAGATGTCGGCGACGGAAAGGCGGGCGAGGGCGGCAGGCAGGCTCATAGGAGAATTGTCCTTTAAATTAATGCTGCAAATGTTGCAGGGTACTGGCTGGAGCTTTGGATATACGGCCTGGGTGCAGTGGAAGCGCTGTGATCGATGCCGTGGGCACAGCCTGTCAATTGGAGGGACTTGCACTGGCGACGGACGCAGATGGAGACCACCGACATCCGACTACAGTCTAACAAACGCGATGCGGCAGATTGCGAGCTCTGCGTCTGCGTCAGGGCAATCGCAAGAATCGAGCGATGCTTCGTTCGTCTATCTCTTTGTTTTGCGGGATGGCCAGGCTTGCATTCTTTGGAGTGGCGATTGATTCATCGAGCTGACGATTGGCGTTTGTGGGTTAACTTATTGGGTACCCCTTGTGGTACCCCCCCTCCCCCCCCTGGGGGGTATTTGGGCGTAAGTTGATTCGATTCATGCGATTGCGGGTTATATGTGTCCGCAAAAATTGGATTCTATTGGACTTACGGCTAAACATTAGACTCTGTTGTACTTATGAGGCATGATTTGGGCTGTTTTAATGCACGAGTGGCGATTCGGTGCAAGTTGATGCTGGTGTTCTGAGTCTGAAGTTCGTATAGGTCGGGCCTTCAGCCCTCTGCTTTGTGGCGCAATGTAGCCTGGGGCTGCGCCCCAGGCTGGTATACAGCGGGCCTTTGGCCCTTGGTTTTGTGCTGCGAAGCAATGACTCAGTGTCCTGAGTCTGAAGTTCGGTAGAGAAGCTGTCCAAAACTACAGGATCGGCGCTCGACGAGGAAAGAAGCAACGACGAAATGCGGGGATTCTTCGCTGCGCTCAGAATGACAAGTCATAAATAAGGATGCGGTCGGGATGACAAGGCATAGGGTGGGGGAGCGTGGGATGACGGGGGAGTGGGGGCTGCGCTCGCTCGGGATGACGGCGGTGGGGTGGGATGACGGCGGCGGGGGTGGTGTGGTTGAGGATAGCACGGGCGCTGCTGGGCAGGTGGCGCGCAGGGAAGGGAGCTTCGTCCGCGGCCTGGTCTTTGCAGGGGCAGCGGTTGGGGTGGAGGGTTGATTTGCGCAGGCGGAGCGGCTGTGCGGGCTTGCCGTGGGCGCGGCGGCATGGCCGCACGTTTCGGTAGCCTACGCGGAGGAAGAAGCGGTTCTATGGCGTATGTGTGGCGGCGGCTTCGACCAGGTTTTGCTCGTCCTTTGGCCAGGGGGGCAGCAGCTTCAGCAGCCCGCTCAGGATGGCGAGTGGGAGAATGCTCAAAAAGATGGCCACGAGCAAGCCTTCCCTGGTGACGAGGCCCACCTTATATGTGGTGTAACCGAGAAAGCTCTTGGAGAAGAGCTGGCCGCCGATGACGACGTTCCAGCGCATGGCGAAGACGCCCACCTGGACGAGGCACCCCGACAGGACATAGATGCGCTTGCGAATGGTTGCGGAGAGATGGGTGACTTGAACGATGGCCAGCAGCAGGATCGGGACCAATGTGCCGATGCAAAGCTGAAGGACGATCTGCGAGAAGTAGAGTTTGGTGTGGACCATGAAGTTGAGGCTGCGGAAGCTCTCGTCGGCCTCGTAGATGCGATGGATGAGGTCGAGCATCTCCAGGCTGAAGTCGAGGATGAAGATGTAGAAGAGGTACATGGCGACGGTGTCCACGCAGGGCATGTCGATGGGCTGGTTGCGCAGTTTAGCGGTGAGCATGTAGAGCAGCAGGACGGCGGCGATGCCGCTGACCATGGCGGAGAAGATGAAGACCACGGGCATCAGCGGCGAGTCCCACCAGGGGTTTGACTTGAGGGAGCCGAAGATGAAGCCGACGTATCCGTGGAGGATGAAGGCGGAGGGGATGCCGACCAGGGTGACGATCCATCCGACCTTGCGGTCGATGGCGAGCGAGCGCGGAGAAATGTTGCTGGAGCCGAGCGTCATGATGCGGTAGAGGATGCGCTTGAGGCCGGTGGTGGACTGCGAGAGGAGGACGATATCTTTGCGGTAGTCGAGCCAGATCTCGAAGACCAGGACGGCCATCAGGTACCAGAGGTAGACGAAGCCGAACATGGCCATGGCGGAGGTGGCGTGGGGAGTGAAGTACATCTCGGGCGAGCGCTCGGGATGGCCGAGGTGCAACTGCAAGGGGAGCGGCGCGACGATGAGGAAGGAGAGGGCGGTGAGCAGCGCCAGGCGGTAGGTGGGCTTAACCGCCTCGACGTTGAAGATGCGCTCGAGCGACGCGAGGATGAATGCGCCCGCGACGAGCCCCGTGATGTAGGGGTAGAGAACGATGAGCACGCTCCAATAGAGTGTGATCTCGTTGGGATACATGTAGCCTTCAACACCGCTCATATTGCTCTCCGATTCTGGGATGGCAGCGAGGAAAATACGGGGATTCTTCCCCTTCGACAAGCTCAGGGTCAAAATGACAATTTTTCGATAGCACCTGCACTAGCGGACCGAACCGTCCATCTCGTTGTAGAAGACCTTTGCTCCAGTGGCCATCTGCGGCTTGAGCACCTGGACGTAGTGGGTCTTCAGGAAGGCATGGATGGGGTCGTAGGGATCTTTGAGGTCGACCAGTTGGCGCGCTCCGGTGGGACAATTTTCCACGCACGCCGGTTTGAGCCCCTTGGTGATCCGGTGATAGCAGAGCGTGCATTTGTCCGCCACCCGCTTTTCGGGATGGATGTAGCGGCAGCCGTAGGGGCAGGCCTGCACGCAATAGGCGCAGCCGAGGCAGTAGGTCTGGTCCACCAGGACCACGCCGTCGGGAGCGATGAAGGTGGCACCGACCGGGCAGACCTGGGTGCAGGGCGAATCCGCGCAGTGGTTGCACAACTTGGGGACGAAGAAGTACTTTCCGTTCTCTTCCGCCGGGGCTGCGGAAAAGCCCTCCTTGCCGCCATCGGGCGAGACGACCTCGGGGTTTTCCATGTGCCAGTCGGTGACCAGGTAGCGTTCCACCCAGGTGCGGAAGTGCCCATCCGGCACGTCGTTCTCGACGGCGCAGGCGCGCACGCAATTGCCGCAGCCGATGCACTTTGGGATGTCGATCAACATGCTCCACCAGTGGTCGGTCATGGTGTAGTTGGGCGAGGCCTCGGGGGTTCCGGCGAGGAGATACTTCCATGCGATGGCTGCCGCGGGCAGCATGACCAGAAAATGGCGTCGGTCGATCTTCACTTGGCACCTCCAGCCTGGATGGCGGGGCTATGCGGCTGATGGCAGGTCTCGCAGGCAACCCCGCTGGAGTGCTGTTCGGCGTCGACCTGCGGGAAGTCCTTGGGCTTGGCGGCGCTGGCGGCGTGACAGCGGATACAGAGGACTGCGGTGTCCAGCTTGGCGGGTTGGATGGAGGGGTCGGCGGCGTGGTTGGCCAGCGGGCCGTGGCAGGCCTCGCAGTTGACGGTGGCGTGCTTGCCGGCCTTCTTTGTGTCGGCAATGTCCGCATGACAGGCCTCGCAGGCCTGGTGGCCGGCGAAGTGGATTGGGTGGGCGGCGATCTCGCCGATGGCGGCGCCGCGGTAGTGGCCGTACTCTCCAAAGCTCCTGGGCACGACAAAGTGGCGGACGACGAGAAAGACCGCAAAGGCGACAACGAAGAGAAAGGCAAAGCGGAAGAGATGCCCCGCATCCTTGAAGCGACTCATCGAGGAGATTTTCCTTCCAAACATGGCCTGCCGATGCGACGAGCCGGGATGGACGAGCGGCACTCCGCATCGCCAAGCCATTTGTAGGAGGCAGGCGAGATGACTGTATGTGAGCTGCATCACAGGTTGTAGGACAGGCGGATGCTAGGAAATTAATAGCCGGATGCTACGGAATTAATAACGACCCGGCGCCGAGGCGCGAACCGACGCAAACCTTTGTCGGGCAGTCCGGAAACAATCCAGGAGATAAATTCCATCCTATTCAAAATACCCAATAAAATTGGGCGATTTCTCGATTAATGTTCGATATAAGATGCGGACTTACACGCGAGATTTGAAAGGCAAAATGGAACGGCACAACGCAAAAAACCTTTGCGTATAATCAGATGAAACAAACTCAGATTTTTCGTCCGTTATTTTTTGATTGCACCTGTCATCAGATGTGATAGCTGTCACATCCAACTCCCGGTTCGACATCCTACAGTTGCTTTGTTCGACAAACATAACTGTGCCGAACGGAGCTTCCGTTTCCGGGCAACCGGGGCGGAAGCGAGGTCGTTTGACAGACGGAGCAATGGTGTTAGAGAACCGGAACAAAGGTGCGGTCATAGGGCGACCAGTCTGTGCGGACGCACTCCGCGGAGGGGCTGAATGAAACGGATTTTATTTTATGCGGCATTGATTGCTTTACTGACTGGGCTGTCGCCGCGGGCCGGTGTCCTTTACGCCGCGAGTGGAAACAAGCAGGCTGCCGTGACGGAGAAGACTGGCGCCGCCAATCCGGCCGATTATGTCGGTTCGGATGTCTGCGCGACCTGCCACGCGGATGTTGCCAAGAAGTTCAGCAGCAATCCGCACTCGAAGCTGGCGCTGCTGCATGGCGGCACGGGCGCAAGCTGCGAGAGCTGCCACGGGCCGGGGAAGGCACACGTCGATAGCGGCGGGGACGTGACCAAGATCAAACAGATCAGCAAGCTCACGCCCAGTCAGGTGGACGCGACGTGCCTGCAGTGCCACGCCAAGACGCACCCCAACTTCGACCGCTCTCCTCATGCCAAGGCCGGCGTAAGCTGCACCAGTTGCCACAGCATCCACGATGCCGGGAGCGAGGCGAACCTGCTCAAGGCCTCGCAGCCGCAGCTCTGCTACCAGTGCCACACGGACGTGAAGCCGTCGTTCGACATGCCGTTCCATCATCCAGTGGATGAGGGCGTACTGAAGTGCAGCGACTGCCACGACGTTCACGGCAGCTTCCTGAACAGCAACCTCAAGGCCACCGCGGACCAGAACCTGATCTGCACCAAGTGCCACATGGAGACGCGCGGCCCGTTTGTCTACGAGCACCCGCCGGTGCGGGCGGAGGGGTGCCTGGCGTGCCACACGCCGCATGGCTCTCAGAATGCGCGGCTGCTGAATATGCCCAACATCAATACCTTGTGCAACCAGTGCCACAGCCCGGTGGGCGCCGACGCGATCCACAACCAGGGGCAAGGGTCGTCGGAGATAACGCCCTGCACCGACTGCCACACGATGATCCACGGATCGAACATCAATGCAGCGTTCATCCGGTAATGAACCCGAAGGCCGCGCCGTCCAGCCATGATCGAACGGCGCGGTCGATAGCACACAGCACTGCCGTTCCTGAGTAGATGGTTCCAAGGCTGCAATATTGACTGCAAATGAGGCTTGAGATGAAAAACTTCGATTGGTTTTCTCGGCTGACCCACGAGTATCGCTCCTGTACCATGACCCAACGGGTCGCCGGAGGCCTTGGAGTCGCCCTTCTACTGCTGACTACAGGGGTTGCGGTCGGCCAGAGCGCTGCCGCTTCGGATGCAAGCCCCGGCGCGGCACAGGAGCAGCAGCAGGACGGATATGCGATCCATCAGACGGCGGATCTGGGCGGCCACATGTCGGGCGTCTCCGGCAGCGGGGCGATGTACGACACGCTGGTCAATATCCAGTCCGGGCCGCGTGTGCTCGGGCAGACGTTCACGATGCATGCGCTGCCGGGGACAAAGCACCCTCTTCTGGACGATCTGACCGCCTTCAGCAATGGGTTCGGCGGCGACCCGGACGAGTACAACACACTGAACTTCTCGAAGGGCAAGCTCTACGAGTTCTCCGGGGTCTTCCGGCGCGACCGCCAGTACTTCGACTACGACCTGCTGGGCAATGCGCTGATCCCTGGCGGGCAGTCGGTCCCCATCGGCCCCGCAGGCTCGCTTGGCTCCTACGCCTGGCCGCAGATGAACGATTCGCCGTTCAAGTTCAACACCGTTCGCAGGATGACGGACACCAATCTCACGGTCTTCCCTCTCTCGAAGATCACGCTGCGCGCGGCGTACTCGCAGAACGTCTTCCAGGGGCCGACGCTGAGCCCCGGCGGCATTGGCCTTACCGAAGGCGAAGGCGTGACGGGCATGTTGCTGCAGGAGTTCATGCGCAACAGCACCGACGATTTCATCGGAGGGATCGACTGGAAACCCTATGCGGAGACCAAGATCACGTTTGAGGAGGAGGTCACCCACTTCAAGGAGAACTCCTACTACACGTTGGATCCCAGCACCCTGACTGTGCAGGAGTCGAACGGCCTTCCGGTCTCCCTTGGCGGATACAACAGCACGGCACCCTACGCCGCCACGAACTGTAGTCCAAGCGTTGCGACACCGGGCGTGGTCCTCACCTCCGCCTCCGGAAGCAGCGGCCTGCCGGTGGTCGATCCGGCGTGCAATGTGAATGCAAGCTATGCGCGGTATCAGCCGACGCGGCTCCTCTATCCCACCGAGATCCTGCGGTTCCAGAGTTCGAGCATCCGGAACATCGAAGCCAACGGCAGCTTCCGCTACACGGAGGCGAGGTCCAATCTCCCCAACTATTACGATTCCTGGCAGGGCCAGTATTATGTGCCCGCCAGTGGGTCGAAGCCTGCCTCGGACATCCGCACCGAGACGTTTACCGGCTGGTCGTCGGCGAAGCGGCATGATGTTGGCGCTGAGTTTGGCATCACCTGGCAGGCGATGAAGAATTTCAGCCTCTCCGACCAGATTTACTTCTCCAACGTCCACGAACCGGGCAGGACCGACATTGCCGGGGCCGAAAGTACCGAGGCGACGGCCACAGCGCCTGGCTACGGGACCATCAACTATGCGGGCACGTTTACGCCCGCGACCGCGACGTTTGTTGGCAACAGCAACGGGGTGCTTTCCTTTGGCTACTTTGGCCAGAAGATCCTGACCAACAACGCGACCGCAACCTGGGATGCCAGCTCGCGCGCCACGCTCTCGCTGACCTATCGCTACGGCTCGAACACGATTGTGCAGGGTGCGGCGATCTCATCGAACCCGGCGAATGAGTCTTTAACCATCTTCGAGAATGGCGGGATCCTCAACGTCGCCGTGCGTCCCACCGAACACTGGGACATCAACGGGACGGTGGAGGCGATCTACGACAACAACGTGCTGACGCCGATCGACCCGCGCCAGACGCAGCACTACCGGATCCACACGCTGTACCGTCCGAGGCCCTGGGCGACGATCTCGGCCGCCTACAACGACCGGGAACGCCGTAACAACACCAACAACTCCGGCGACTGGTCGAAGCAGGCGGGCGGGGTGTTTCTCGGCCCGGATCTTCCGCCAACCACTGCGGGCGCCGCGGCTGGGCCGCTCGACCACGTCGATCACAGCAGAGTGTTGAGCGTGGGTGCTGTGCTGGCCCCGAATGAGCACTATGAGTTCGACGTGAACTACTCGTACTCGGATGTGTATACGGCGACCAACATCTGCTATGACGCCTCCTCCTCGGCCACGCTGCCCGGCGCAGCCACGGCCAGCGGTACGGCGTGCCCTGGCGCGACTGTCCGGGGAACGACCTACTACGAGTTCGGGCCGGTCAAGGACTTCATGGACGCTCCGACGCAGTATGCGTCCATCGGGCTCATGTATGTGCCGAACAAGTCGCTGCACACCGGCGCGGGATACCGCATCAGCGCAGTAAGCGGCAACCAGTTCTTCAACGATGCGCAGGCGGTCAACGGGTCTCTTCAGTCCGCGTATCAGACGCCGTATTTGAATGTTGCATGGACGGTTCGTCCGGGCTGGATATGGAAGGCGGAGTACGACTACTACGGATACGGCGAGGGTGGCCCCTCCGGCGCGCCCTACTGTAGCGAAAACAACCCCACGCCCACGGCCCCGGCAACCGTTCTCTCCTGCGCTGCCGCCGGACTGCCCGGCCCGACCGGCCTGACCGAATCGCCGGCAGGGCTGAGCGCGCCCAGGAACTTTCACGCGAACAACGTTACACTGGCTATGCACTACGAGTTTTAGGCCCAGCGAACGAGATCGAGATAGCTACTACTGAAGAGGAGATTGAACATGAAGATTCGAGCTGGAGTTGTGCTTGCCGCCATGATGGCGACAGCGACGGCAACCGCGGCGTTTGCCCAGAGCAGCGGGGCGGACACCTACAAGGCTAAGTGCGCGATGTGC
>JAJZDL010000057.1 GCA_021851465.1 Acidobacteriota bacterium | reverse complement strand
CGCCCAGAATGCCCTTGCGCAGCACCCTCTCGAAGTCGCGGACGCGCATCCGGGCACGCTCGATCGACCGCAGCAAGCCCTGCACTTGGGCCGCGGAGAAGGCCGAATTGATAGCGGCGTGAACTGCGCCGTAGTTTTCGGGGTCGGCCACCGGGATCGTTCCCTGCTGGTGCAATGCGGTCAACGCGCCACTCCTGCCTTCATTACTGCATCGCGAACAGCCGACGGACTGTGCATTCGGCGCCCCGCGAACGATCTGGAGCGGGAGACGGGAATCGAACCCGCGACCAACAGCTTGGAAGGCTGAGACTCTACCACTGAGTTACTCCCGCATGTTGTGCTGCAAAGCGGCAAGCGACGAACCACGGGCTTGCGGCCCCGCTCCATTGCCGTGCCACGGCCCTGACGGCCCGCGTTGCAACCTGAATCTGGAGCTGGCGGAGAGGATTGAACTCTCGACCTCTCCCTTACCAAGGGAGTGCTCTGCCACTGAGCTACGCCAGCCTTACGAAAACTCACACTGCAAGCCAACCCATCCATCCTACCTCGAACGCTGCCGCCCGAGCACAACGCGAAAGGCGAAAAACCCCAGCAGGATCCACGTCAGCGACCGGAACTTTCCCGGCTCCATCGTCAGCCAGGATGCCAAACCCATCAGCGCAATGACACCCAGCGCGATCGCCATCCGTCCGCTGCCGCCAGGGCTCAGATCCACTCCATCTCCAACGAACAACCGCACCAAACAACCGGCAACACAAAATAAATGGTGCACAGGGGAGGATTCGAACCTCCGTAACTCGAAGAGTGGCAGATTTACAGTCTGCTGCCATTAACCACTCGGCCACCTGTGCATCTTGCGCCCGTTTGCAACCGCAGCGTCCCTCGCCGGAACCTGCCAGTCAGGCTGGGCACACCCAGACTGAGGCAGGTAGCAACTTGGATCTGGCTCAAATTGGAGCTGGCGAAGGGATTTGAACCCCCGACCCTCTGATTACAAATCAGATGCTCTACCAACTGAGCTACGCCAGCCCAAACAGTCGAATGCGCTGTCCGTTAAAAGGGCAGCGCACAGTATCGACTTTAGCATAGCCGCCACTCCTGCGGCAAAAGCCAAAAGCAGAAAAGTGCCGCCCAACCCTCCCGGAGTTCGCCGAAGCAGCGTAGAGCCTGGCCCCCCAAAAAGGCTTGTGCATTCCGCCGGTAATGATAGATGATTATTACGCTCCCACTAAACGGTCACTTTGTGCATTGAACACTTAGGAGATATTTCATGCATAAAAGCTATTCGGCATTCGTTTGCTTGATCTGTTGTCCGCTGCTCGTGGCTCAGCAGGCGTTAACTCCCGCTACAGCGACGGCCAATCCGAATTCCAGTCCAGTCGTCTCTGCCCCTCCGCAGACTTCGCAATCAGATGTCACGTTCGGCAATGTCAAGCTCGCCGACCCCAAAAACAAACTAACCGACGCCAAGCTTGTTTTCAGTGATTCAACCAAGGCCATCGTGATTCGTGTTTCCGATCGCGAAATCGCTTCGATTCCTTATGCGAACATCGACAAGCTCTCGTACGAATATACGAAGAAACACCGCATTACCTCAGGCGCAATCGTCATGGTCTTCTCGTTGGGAGCCGGTGCGATAGTCATGCTCACGCAGTCAAAAAGCAATTGGTTGTACCTCGATTACCACGATAAGGATTCGAAATCGTTGATCGTCCTCAAATTGGAGAAGAAGGATATTCAGACGATCTTCCAGGCGGCCAAGGATCACACCGGCAAAGAAGTCATCGACATGGGCGACGCAGGCAAGGGATAGAATTTCACCAATTCCTCCGAGTATCAGATCCTCAAGATGCGCATCAACTCCGACAACCGCAAGTTCCGCTCCGTGACCGGCGGCGTCATCCACAGCTCCACCGGCGCAAAGCGCGACGACATCGACTTCTCGTCCGAGAAGATCGGACTGCGTCTCTACGAGTTCACCCTCGGCCCCGGCACCGCCCCCGGCGAGTACGGCATCCTGCCGCCCGGCTCGGTCTCCACTGTCAACGCCGCCAGCGCTGGCAAGCTCTTCACCTTCCACATCATCGAATAACCCTTCCGATCACACTCCGATCCAGGGTGCAGGGCTAGTCCACTCAACTCTCCTTCTCCGCCGCGCTCGGAAGGCCCGCAACGACAGCGCCTCCAGCAGGAGAAGGCGCGAACTTGGCCATGTCCAGCTTCATGTCGCCAGAGATAAACGCCGTGATCTCCGTCCCCTTCGGAATCGTAATGTCTTTTCCGTGAACGAAGAGCGGTAGCGGAGCAGCCGGACGCTGTCGATATTGACGTCCAGCTTCCCGGCGCGCCCCATGCTCTTACACGGCTCCGCAGTGGTCACGGTGGCCGGCGCCGGCGCGCCTTTGGCGATCACCATCACGCCATCTACATCGGTCTCTTCGAACGTTTCAAACGCAACCTGCTGGCCTGCCTTTGCAGTCGCCGAGGTCAGGTTCTCCGTCAATCGCAGCTTGATCGCGGTCCCATCCTGCAACGTGTTCGCGGGAGGAGGCCCGCTCGCTACCTTATTTGCAACTGGAGTAGGGCCACTCCCCGGCGCTACCGACGACTGTGAAAAGGCGGAATCGCCCATGCCAAGCATTAAAACCAGCGGACACACCACAAGCCACTTCAACATCGGAACCCTCCCAACTCCTCAATTCAAATTGAATCCCAGCGCTACGCCATTCCTCCCGCCGACACAACAACTAATTTTGTCCTCCCCGGCCGGCGTATCGGCTGAGTGGTGGATGCGCGAAGGCAGGCAGAAGCAAACATCTGCAATGGCGCAAGCGGCGTAACGCGGGCGCGGGGGCGCGCTGGCAATCGGGGTGGCGGGGGGGCGGGTCGGTTAGGCGGATTGCTCAATCAAGCCGAGTGCGCCGCGGGATTTTAAATCCTCCGCGACGCGCAGGCCGAGGGCGTGAGCGGCAATACCGGTGACGGCATCGGACGCGTGGCAGATCATGCGTTCACCATCGGGCGCGAGCACCTGGGCCTGGATGCGCCAGCCGCCTTGGGCACTGGCGGCGCGGGGTGTGCCCGGAGCTTCGTTGCTGGAAGCGGTTGCACATCGGTCGCCGATGGGGGCGCAGTGGACGCCGATGGGGAGCTGGCAACCGCCACCGAGGGCGTCGAGGACCGTGCGCTCTGCCTCGATGGCAAAGCGCGTCTCGGGGTGGTCGAGCGCAGCGACGATGCTATAAATATGGCCGTCGCGAGCGTCTTCGGCGGCGGCACGGGTAGATCTCGCGCGAACCTCCAGCGCGAGCGCTCCCTGGCCTGGTGAAGGGCAGAGTTCATCGAGAGCGAAGCGCTGGTGCAGCCACTCGACGCGGTTGAGGCGGTCGAGGCCGGCAGCGGCGAGGACGAGGGCGTCGCAGGCACCCTCGGCGAGCTTGCGCAGGCGGGTGTCGATGTTGCCTCGCAGCTCGACGAAGCGCAGGTCGGGGCGCAGGGCGAGAACCTGGGCGCGGCGGCGCGGGCTGGTGGTGCCGATGCGTGCTGCCGTGGGCAGCATGTGCAGCGCCTTCTGGCGCTGGCAGACGAAGGCGTCGCGGGGATCGGCGCGCGGCGGAATGGCGGCGAGAGCGAAGCGCGGGTCGATTGCGGTGGGCAGGTCCTTCAGCGAGTGGACGGCGAGATCGATGCGCCCGTCGGCGAGCGCCTCTTCAATCTCCTTGATAAACAGTCCCTTGCCATCGGCGAGTGGCGCAAGGGAGGGGAGACTGTCTGTGGCGGAGGCAGGACCGCCGAGTTCAGAAGCGCTGCCCGCGTCATCCGCCTGCTGGGCAATGCGGTCGCCGGTGGTGCGGATGATCTCGATCTCGACGGCTTGGCCGAGTGCGCGGATCTGGGCGGCGATATGGTTGGCCTGCCAGAGGGCAAGCTGGGAACCCCGTGAGCCGATGCGGATTGGTACAGTCATGGTCTGATATCTAGCATACGGCAGATTATGACGCACAAGCACCGGCTGGCGCGTACGACGGATTGTTGAACGCTGCGTGGTGCGCTCCTGCTATAGGCGGATTCAACAGCGAAGAGCAATGGGCTGGATTGAGTTTAGCGTAGCCCAGAAGATTTGGCGCGGATTTGTCTGGACGAGGCAGTTGCAGGCGCGGTGGGTGGGCCGATTCTGGGCATTGGCGCGAAGGGCGCGTGGTGCTCGACAATGGTCAATCCATCGCCACGAACAATGAGTGAGTTCAACGACTCAACCCTACTGGCGCACGCCCATCCCCGGCTTGCGCCACGGGCTCCTAGCGCGAGGCGAGCTGCTTGGGGGCCAGCTTGGCGACGATCTCCTGGGCGACGTCTGCGGCGGGTTCGAGTGCGTCCAGGTCCTCGTCGGTAAAGCTCTCGCCGAGGCCCCCGAAGCGGCGCTCACGCTGCTGGTAGCTCTGGATCGCCTCCAGCAGGTGGATGCCGCGGAAGTCGGGCCAGAGGCGGTCGGTAATGAATATCTCCGAGTACGCGATCTGCCATAACAGGAAGTTCGAGATGCGCAGTTCGCCGGAGGTGCGGATCACCAGGTCGGGATCCGGCATGTGGGCGGTGTAGAGCGCATCGGCGATATGGTGTTCGTCCAGGCGCGCCTCGATGCCATCCACCTGGAGCAGGTCTTCCAGCGAGCAGCCGCGCCGATGCGCCTCGGCGATCAGGTCGGCGAGCACCGCGCGCGCCGCATCGACGATCTCCGAGCGGGAGCCGTAGTTCAACGCCAGCGTCAGCGTAGTCCCGGTGTTGCGCGCGGTGGCCTTCGTGGCCCACTGCATCGTCTCCTGCACCTCGCTGGGCAGCTCGTGGATGCGCCCGATGTACTCCATGCGCACGTTGTTGTCGTTCATGCGCTGCACATTGCCCACCAGATAGCTGCGCAGCAACTTCATCAGGAAGTTGACCTCGGACTTAGGCCGGCGCAGATTGTTCTCCAGCGAGAAGGCGTAGAGCGTGATAAAGGGCAGGTTGATGCGCGAGGCCATTTCGACGACGAATTGGACGGATTCCGCACCCTGCTGGTGGCCCAGGAAGCGCTTCAGCGCGCGCTTGCCCGCCCAGCGGCCGTTGCCATCCATGATGATGGCGACGTGCTGCGGCATCTTGAGCGGGTCGAGCTGGCGATAGACCGCTGCCTCCTCCGCCGACAGCTCGTCGAGGCGGGAGCAGGGTTCAAAGGCCGGCCTGGATGTGGATGCGCGCAAGCGATAGTGACCTCGCAGGGTATGACGCTAGCATACCCCCTTCAGCCTGTGCAATAAATTGCGGTCACGCGCTGGCACTGCATCGTGCTGAACCAGCGCTGCAATCCTCATGCAGTTCGGCGGCGTCCGGCGGCCAGTTCGCGGACGTGGTTGAGGAAGATGGAGCGCTGCAGGTCGGTGAGCTGCGAGGTGTAGGCGGCGATCTCGGCAAGGAACGGGTCGGCGGTGAGCACGGCGGTCTCGTCGAAGTGGCGCGTATTGGCGTCGCGCAGCAATGCTCCGATCTCCACCTTCAGCGCGCGCGCCAAGCGGTCGAGCGAGCCCAGCGTCGGCATCGCCTTGCCGTTCTCGATCTTCGAGATGTAGGTGCGTGGCACACCCATCCTCGCGGCAAGCTGGCGCTGCGACAGGTTGCGTACGTGGCGCAGATCGCGCACCGCGGTGGCCACCTGAAGGGTGCCGTCCTTCTCCGCCAGTGGTGGAACTAGGGTAAGCGCCGCCAGTTCCGGCTCGACAACCTCAACCTCAAGACACTTGTGGCAACGCCGGCAGAGCGAGTTGGCTGTGCGGAATTGCACCAGACTACAGTGGTCGCAACGGAGAACCTCCCGTTGTTCAACGGATGCCATCATGGTTGCCATCAGTTGTAGTTGCGGGCGGACCCAGAGCAAGGACCGCAGCGCTCACGTCCGATAACGGAGGTTCGCGATGCACCTAGAGTGACACCGGGTATCGCTTGAGTCAAGTGGCATTGCCAAGGATTCCCAAAGAAAATGGAAAGAATGCCAAAGTGGAACCATGAGAGTTAATAGCTTTGCGGTTCATGGTTCGAGAGACCCACTGCCAAAAACTTCGGCAGGTCGGATCGTTTCCATATCTGTTTATGTTGCCGATGCATCAGGATCGGCTCTATCGACTCGTCGTCGTACGGGTACGCGGCACACTTTCGGTAGACTGGGAGGCATGGGCAAGGGCGAGACGGTGCAGCGAGTTGTGGGCGAGACGCGCGTGCGTGTGCGCTATGCGGAGACTGACCAGATGGGTGTGGTCTATCACGCAAACTATCTGGTCTGGTTCGAGGTGGGCCGCGTGGAGTTGATGCGCCAGCGCGGCCTCGACTACAAGCGCATGGAGATCGAGGAGGGCTGCGGCATCGCTGTGGTCGAGGCGACGGCGCGCTACAAGGCCCCGGCGCGCTACGACGACGAGTTGATCGTCGAGACCGCAGTGCTGCAGGTGCGTGGCCCGGTGGTGCGCTTCGGCTACCGCATCCTGCGCGCCGAGGACAGGCTCCTGCTATGCGAGGGCGAGACCCGGCATGTGGTGGTTGGCCGCGACATGAGGCGCCGCCCGATGCCGAAGAAGTATGCGGCGCTTCTGGGCGCTGCCGCATCCCATACGCAGGCCTGAGGTTTCAGACGGAGACAGAATTCGATGAGCGAAGCAATGACAACGAAGGCGGCAATGGTTGCGCTGATTACCGGCGCCAACAAAGGGATCGGGCTGGAGACGGCGCGACAATTGGGTGCGCAGGGCATCGCGGTGTTGGTGGGCGCTCGCGACCTGAAGCGCGGTGAAGCGGCCGCGGCGCAGTTGAAGGCGGAGGGCATCGACGCGCGCGCTCTGAAGCTGGACGTGACGGATGGCCGAGATCGAAAGGCCGCCGCCGAGGCGATCGCTCACGACTTTGGGAGGCTCGACATTCTGGTCAACAACGCCGGGATTGCCTTGGAGAGCATGGGCGCGAACAGCACGCTGACGACCGGCGAAGAGGCCCTGCGCAAGATATTCGACACAAACTTCTTCGCGGTGGTTGCGTTGACCGACGCGCTGTTGCCGCTGTTGCGCAAGAGCGCCGCGGCACGCATCGTGAACGTCTCCAGCATCCTCGGCTCGTTGCATCTGCACGCCACCGAGGGATCTCCCATCTATAACGCGAAGATGTTTGCCTACGACGCATCGAAGACAGCGCTAAACGCGTACACCATCCATCTGGCGCACGCGCTGCGGGAGACGAAGATCAAGGTGAACTCAGCCCACCCCGGCTGGGTGAAGACCGACCTCGGCGGCCCGGGCGCGATGATGGAGATCGTCGATGGCGCGAAGACTTCGGTACGCCTGGCCATGCTGCCAGACGACGGCCCGACCGGCGGCTACTTCCATCTGAACGACACGCTGCCCTGGTAGTCTCTGCCCTGCTGGATGCAGAAATCCGGAGAACCGCACAGCCGACCAATCCTACGCGGCCCGCGCATTTAGCTCTGGCGCGTCGTGCGCGCGGCCTGCCACGCCTTGGCGTACTTCCAACTGGTGTACGCGGCGTGGTAGAGGTGCAGCAGCAGGCCCTCGCGACCATCCAGAAACCCCAGGCGGAAGACGTAGTTCCACAGAAATGTCAGCTTCGGGAGCAGCACGACATTGCAGGCAAACGCGGGCCACGAGCGGCTGACCTTGCCGGAGGCGGCCAGCAATTCACCACCCAGCGTGCTGTAACGGTTCATGTGCTCGATGTAGTTCTCCAGCGTCGGGTAGGCGTGGTGGATGAGGTCGTGGCCCAGCGTGGCGGTGCTGCCGTCGAAGGCGATGGTCTCATGGACGGGCCGGTCTTCAAATCGAGGTGGCGCAATGTTGGCTGCGGCGCGGCGAAAGAGGCGCAGCTTGGGGTCGGGATAAAATCCGCCGCGCCGGATCCAGCGGCCTAGAAAGAGGTTGCGGCGGCGGATAAAGTATGCGTCAACAGCCGGATTCGACGAGAGCAGGGCCTTGATCTCCCCTTGCAACTCAGGGGTCAACTCCTCGTCGGCGTCGAGCGACAGGACCCACGCGCCGGTACACTTGGCGATGGCCGAGTTCTTCGTCGCGGCGAATCCCTGCCATGTCTCCTCGTAGACTGTGGCGTGCGCCGCGCGCGCAATCTCAACCGTGCGATCGGTCGAGCCGGAGTCCAGCAAGACGATCTCATCGGCGAAGCGCACGCTGGCCAGCGTACGCGCCAGGTTCGCCTCCTCGTCTTTTGCGACGATGGCGACCGAGAGCGTCTGCGGCATTGGCGTATTGTCCATCTCCGTTTGCTCGCTCCGGTCGTGGCGTTTCAGGATGCTGCAATTGTGAGCAGTCGTCTATACCGGTTCCAGTGTGATCGAGGGGTCGTTGAGATGCTCGCGCAGTAGGCGCTCGACCAGCGACATCAGCTTCTCGCCCGTCTTGGGTAAAACAAACGCGCCGGCGGCCTCGCTCCAGTCCAGTTTGAAGCTGGTGGTCTGCGCCGAGATCCATATCTGGCGGACGGGCGTGTTCGGCGTGACCACGAACTTGCTCGACCCGTCCTCGAACAGTATGTTCATCGCGCCGCTGTTGTCCTCGAACTCGAAGCTGCCGCTGGCCTCCTCGGCGGCGATCAACGCCTGCTTCAAGGCTTCGAGGGCGCGGTCGCACTGGCTGCGGAAAGTGGTCTCGTCAAGCATGGCTTCAGTGTAGCGGTTCCTGCGCGCCGGCGAGAGCCCAGCTTATCGCGATGCAACCGCATCAATCGATTGCGACAGCCCGTACGCCACGACGGCTCTCCCTCGCATACGCCGGCTTTACCTTCTCCGAACCGTCAGAATGGGATGTCGTCGTCGGTGATGCCCTGTTCTGCGTAGTCGGGCTGCGCAGCAGCGGCCGGAGCGGCGCTCGATCCGTAGCTGGCGGTGTTGGACTTCGCATGGCCCCCGCCTTCGCCGCCGCCGGGCTTGCCGAGCAGCGAAAGCTCATTGACCAGTATCTCCGTGCGATACTTCTTCTGGCCGGACTCTTTGTCGTCCCAGGAGCGGGTCTGAATCTTGCCTTCGATAAAGAGCTGCGTGCCCTTCTTAACGTAGTCGCGGACGATCTCGGCGGTGCGCTGGAAGGCGACCAGGTTGTGCCACTCCGTGCGATCTGTGTACTGTCCGTCTGCACCTTTAACGCGATCGGCGGTGGCGAGTGTGAAGTTGGCGATGGTCATGCCGCCAGCAGTTGACTTCATTTCCGGGTCTTTGCCAACATTGCCGAGGAGAAATACTTTGTTGACGCCTTTTGCCATTGTCTACGCTCCGGTTGTGCTGTGTCTGCGAAGGATGAGAATAGCAGAATTGCCGGTCGATGAGTCGGCATATCGCCGCGACAATCCGATCCGCGATGCAATTCCGTCCGCGAGGCATTCAGGAGCGCAGATGGTCTCGGCGGTTGCAGCGTTGGCACTCCTCTCCTCGTTTCCTGTGAATTTTTCGTAACACGATCATTCCGTTCCTGTTACAGCAAAGCATTCACCCGTGGAACAAACCGAAATGCCCTTGCCGAGTGCTCCATGCGGACTCTGCGCCAATTATGCATCCGTACTCTGTCCGATGGATTGTTTGGTTGTGCGGTGGCGAAGCCAAAGCGGCGGAGACCGACATGGCAGGCGGTGTTGAAGGGGCCTGCGCGATGGGCGCGGCGGAGGCAATCGCCGTTCTCCGACACTCGATCGCGGCGCGGATATCCCTGTATTCCTGCGCTTTCGAACATAAAACTGACACCGACGGTATCCGGGGATTCTCTCCTTCTCCACATTCAGGGTGAGAATAACAATTTCTTTGGGTGAATGCGGCGGAAGAGCCGGGTCTTTATACTTGAAAGATATGGCGACGGTCGGAGCGGTTGCGGAACAGATGGACCTGATTGCGAAGGGCGCGGCGGAGATCATCCCGCTGGAGGCGCTGCGGGAGCGCGTGGCGCAGTCGCTGGCGTCGGGCGTGCCGATGCGCATCAAGGCCGGCTTCGATCCGACCGCGCCGGACCTGCATCTGGGGCACACGGTGCTGATCCGCAAGCTGCGCCACTTCCAGCAGCTCGGGCACACGGTGATCTTCCTGATCGGCGATTCGACGGCGCTGATCGGAGACCCGACCGGACGCAACGTCACGCGCAAGCCGCTCAGCCGCGAGGAGATCGACGCGAACGCAGAGACCTACAAGGCGCAGGTCTTCAAGATACTGGACGCGGAGAAGACCGAGGTGCGCTACAACTCCGAGTGGCTGGACAAGCTGGGGTATGCGGGGCTGATCAACCTCGCGGCCAAGGCAACGCTCTCGCAGATGCTGGAGCGCGAAGACTTCCATCAACGCTTCAAAGAGGAGCAGCCGATCAGCGTGCATGAACTGCTATACCCGCTGGCGCAGGGCTACGACTCCGTTGCGTTGCGCTGCGATGTGGAACTGGGCGGCACGGACCAAAAGTTCAATCTGCTGATGGGCCGCGATCTGCAACGCAAAGACGGACAGCCGCCGCAGATCGTGCTGATGACGCCGATCCTGGAAGGGCTGGACGGCGTGCAGAAGATGTCCAAGTCGCTGGGCAACGCGATCGGGATTCAGGAGCCGCCGGGCGAGATGTACGGCAAGCTGATGTCGATCTCCGACGAGCTGATGTGGAAGTACTACACACTGCTGACCGACCTGCGCGCGAGCGAGATCGCCGCGATGCAGGCGGATGTAGCGGCGGGCAAGCTGCATCCGATGCAGGCAAAGAAAGATCTTGCGTGGGGGATTGTACGGGACTTCCACTCGGATGCGGCCGCGAACACGGCAGCGGAGAACTGGGCGAAGCAGTTTCAGCAGAGGGCCGTGGCCGAGGACGCACCGGTGGTAACGGTCTCGCTGGCGACGGAGGGGCTGGTGGTCGAGCTTGGGCTGCGCGAGGGTTTGGTGGTGCGCGTACCGAAGCTGCTGCAGCTTGCGGGGCTTGCGAGTTCGACCGGCGAGGCGATGCGCAAGCTGGGCGAGAATGCGGTGAGCGTGAATGGCGAAAAGTTCGGCGAGAAGCTGTTGAAGGGCGTGTCCGCGGGCGGCTCCGTTGCGCTGCGGCTGGGCAAGAAGAGCGTGCGCGCACAGTGGGTCAAGTAAGGGCACGTGGCATGTGCATCGCAGTTGAGAGAGAAGCGGAAAGCGTTGCAGTCCGCGCTTAAGCCAAAGGCAGAGCGGTTGCGTCTAAGGAGATGAATGGGTCTGCGCATAAAGCTTTGGGCGGCGGCGTTGGGTGTCGCGCTCTGCGCTTCGGCACTGGGCGCGCAGGCACGGGCGCAGGATGCAAAGGCGATCGTGCAGCAGGCGGTGAGCGCCGAGCTGGCGGCGGACCGCGACGACCACTCGCACTGGCGCTACCTGCGGCAGGAGGCGGGCGGCAACTCCTTCATCGTGGTGGAGACCGAGCATGGGACCATCGGGCGCCCCGTGGAGGAGAACGGACGGCCCGCTTCGGCGGCGACTCTGGCGGCGAACGATGCACACATCCAGAAGTTCATCCACGACCCGGCACTCCAGCAGAAGCAGCAACAGAATGGGACGCACGACGACAAGAGCGCGACCGAGCTGCTAAACCTGATGCCGCAGGCCTTCGCGTGGAAGGTAGAGAGCGAGACGCCGGAGACAACGACGCTGCACTTCGAGCCCGACCCGAACTTCCATCCGCCGGACATGGAGGCGCGGGTGATGGGCAATATGGCCGGCACGCTGATCGTCGACCGCGCGCAGCACCGCATTCGCTCCTTTCGGGGTTCGTTGCAGTCCGATGTGACCGTCGGGTTCGGGTTTTTGGCGCGGCTAAAGCAGGGTGGGACCTTCGACATCGAACGCAGGCAGCTTGCGCCCGGCCTTTGGGAGATCACCGAGACCCATGTTCACATCGCCGGGCACGCGCTCTTCTTCAAAACCATCGGGCAGCAGGAGGACGAGGAGAAGACCGAGTTCAAGCTGGTGCCGCCGGGCACAACGCTGGAGCAGGCGGTGGTCCTGCTGAAGGAAGCTACTAAATAACGGACCAGGTGCCGGACTCCGGGCCATTGCGATGAATCGTTCGTCCTGTTGCATCCCCTGTCCCGCCGGCAGGCCCCGGCGTGAAGGCCTACTGCGTCCACCCGCACAGACCGTGGGCGCGCGACGAAGGGCCCGCGCATTGTTCGAGCGCGGCGCTTTGCCGCAGCGGCAAAAATGCACCCGTAAAATACGCTCGGCCCGGCAACGAGCAATGGCCTGCCGACAAACGCTCCACCAGCTACTATCGACTATATGACCGATCTGGCGGCACTCAGCACCGAAGCGCGCAACCCGCGCACGACGCACATCGATGAACTCTCCACGCTGGAGATGCTCGCCGCAATCAACCGCGAGGATGCGAGCGTCGCCACGGCGGTCGCCTCGCAACTGCCCGCCATCGCGCACGCGGTCGATGCCATTGCGGAGCGCTTCGCCCGCGGTGGACGGCTCTTCTACATCGGCGCGGGGACCAGCGGACGGCTCGGCGTACTCGATGCCTCCGAGTGCCCGCCGACCTTCTCCGTCCCGCCCACGCTGGTGCAGGGCCTGATCGCGGGCGGCGATGCAGCGTTGCGCAACTCCTCCGAGCACAGCGAAGACTCGCCGGAAGAGGGAGCGCGCGACCTGATTGCCGTGGGGTTCGCCGCGGCGGACACGCTGGTCGGGATCGCCGCCAGCGGACGCACGCCCTATGTCCTCGGCGCGCTGGCCCACGCCCGTTCGCTCGGCGCGCTGACCATCGGCCTCTCCTGCGTGGCCGACTCTGCGGTCGCGCGCGAGGCTGAAATCGCCATCACGCCGGTCACCGGCCCCGAGGTCATTACAGGCTCAACGCGCATGAAGGCCGGGAGCGCGACGAAGATGGTCTTGAATATGCTCTCCACCGGAGTGATGGTCCGCAGCGGCGCGGTCTACGGCAACCTGATGGTCAACGTCAGACCCACCAATGCAAAGCTCAGCGACCGCGCACAGAGAATCGTTGCCGCCGCCACTGGATGCGACCGCCCCGCCGCCGAGCGTCTGCTCCTCGAAGCAGGCTCGGTCAAGGTGGCCATCGTTATGCACCTGCTCTCGCTGTCCCGCGCCGCTGCGGAATCCCGCCTCGCCCGCGCCAACGGAATCCTCGCCAAAGCCCTCCGCTCGACCGTCGAGGGATAAAAGCGCATCCAACGGAGTACGCTCATGCGTACAACTCGTTGGTTCCGTCTCTCGCTCGCCACCCTCCTGTTCGCTCTTCTCGCGACCCCACAGCCCTCCCGCGCCTACTCCGTCCTCACCCACGAGCAGATCGTCGATCTCACCTGGGCCGACTCCATTCAGCCGCTCCTGCTGCGCCGCTACCCAAATCTCACGCCGGCGCAACTCGCCGAGGCACGCGCCTACGCCTACGGCGGGTGCGTCATTCAGGATCTCGGCTACTATCCCATGGGTAGGCCGCTCTTCTCCAACCTGCTGCACTACGTCCGCACCGGAGACTTCATCCGCGCG
>JAJZDL010000056.1 GCA_021851465.1 Acidobacteriota bacterium | reverse complement strand
CGATCTCTCAGCCCGGCCTGAAATAGGGGAAAGAACCGCAGTCGTGTCTTGTTTGTCCACGTCGAAACCCTCCAGGCTGGTTGACCTCGGGTGCTCCTGCTGCTTTACGTCTTACGGCGCCTGTTTCTGCGCCGCTACTTCGCCCTGCGAAATAATAGACTCGGCCCTTCAAACTTTCGCTTCTGAACCTATACATTCGCGCCCATTGCGGCGCGCTCTGCAAACTTCAAAAACCGTCCAACTTCCGCGGCATATTGCTGCCGCCAAAGAACCCTAAGTTGCTCGTCTGACCGAAGTCATCCGATCGTCTGCGCATGTTTGACCCGCGCCGACTTCGTTCGCTCTCCTCGTACCGTTGCGTCGACTCGCTTGGCTGGGCGACCAGGATTCGAACCTGGACTGAGTGCGTCAAAGGCACTTGACCTACCGTTAGTCGATCGCCCAGTACGGTCGCCGGTGTTCTCTGCCGGCGAGCATCACTCTGCGAACATGTTGCGCCAGTACTGTTGTCGGGGCAAGGTCTCCGTAAGGAGGGCCTTGCAGCCGGCAGCCTGGACGCGCTGTTGAGCCGCCCTTGCATCTGCTTCGCACCGGTAAAGGCCGAACAGAGCGGAGCCTGAACCCGATAGCGCCGCGACGAGCGCGTTGCCACTCGAATCCGCCGGATCGCCGATACAAGACGCGCCAGCCGAAACACCCATCAATTCGTGCTTGATTTCACGCAGGAGGGGATGCTGAGGAAAGACGACCGTTTCAAAGTCGTTTTCGATCCCGGTGCGGACAAGCGCGAGAAGTGTGTTCCCGGCCAGACCGTTCAGTCTTCCGCCCTGCCCAGAGCTTTCACCCTCCAGGCCACCCTGTTGTTTCTCAGGATAGAGGCCACGAACGATACCGGATGTGTCAGGCGTCAGCTCTGTCTCGGGAGTTGCCCCAGATCTCTCTGGAAGCCCCCCCAGTACAGATGCGTAAACGTGACTCAATTTCTCTAGTCTATCGAGTTGTGGATCGCCTGTCAACTCAGCTCGTTCAGCGCCGTCATCCCGGCCGGGCTCGGGGCCTGTCGAACGGGCAGGGGTGGCGCCCCCGCACTTCGCCTCGGTTCTCGCCGCGCACAGCCCGTCCCACTCCTGAAAGGCGCGCGGCGTCGAGACCCCCACCTCCGGCATCGCCACAACGCACCATATCACCGGCAGATCCGGCATCGCCGCGACGCACTCTCCGTGCCCCGATCCCAGCACCGTGCCGCCTACGAGAAACAGCGGCACGTCCGACCCAACCTCCGCCGCTAGCTCCAGCCGCTCCGCTGCCGGCAACGCAATCCCCAGCTCACGCTCCAACCCAATCAGCGCCGCCGCCGCGTTCGCCGATCCCGCGCCCATGCCGCCCTGCACCGGCAGATTTTTCTCGATGTGGACCGCCACCTCGGCGGCGACATCCATCCGTGCCAGCGCGCGCTCCACCATCTTCCACGCCGTATTGCGCGCGTCGGTCGGAACCTGCGCATGGTTCGTCGTCAGCGAGATGCGCGAGGCCCGCGCAGCAGCCCCACAACCCACCGTCGCCCCCTGCGAAGCAGATGCGTCTTCCGATTCAAGCCGCCGCGCCTCCACCGTCACCCGGTCGTGCAGCGCCAGCGTCTGATAGAGCGTCGCCAGCGCATGATAGCCGTCCGGACGCACCGGCCCGATCGCCAGCCCCAGGTTGATCTTCGAGTACGAACGAACGCGCGTAGCCATCGACTCTGATTCTATGGCCATCCGTGCAACGGCGATGGAGAAAGCGTCTCCGTTGCCCGTGCTCGGCCCCTGGAAAGCCGGAGATGTCGGGCATTTCCACAGACAAATGCTGCTACTGTTTGGGCTTCATCTGAACCAGCAGCATTCGAACCGCCGTTTTGGCGGAGATGCCGTGTGGCAGCATGGGGGGCATGTAGACGAAGGAGCCTGACTGAGCGTTGACCTTGTCCTCCGCCAACTGGACTTCGGCCTCCCCTTCGATGAAGTAGAGAACAGCCGGCGTCGGCGAGGAGTGCCCAGAGAGTTCCTCGCCGGCGGAGAATCCGAAGAGCGTGACGTTGGCATGCTCGTCCTTGTGCAGAACGCGGCTCAGAATGCCTTTTTCAGGGAGCGCAAACTCCGTCTGTAGATTGCTTAAGAACGTGTAGTCCATAACTTCAACTTCTCCTTTGCGGCGGCTACTGGTTGGATGCGGCTTTTGCATCTTTGTAGGAATGGCCGGTCAGCAATCCGAGGATGAACCAGGCGAAGAGCGCGGCCCCGGCGGCAAACAGAACGTCGCCGGGGACACGCATCCAGCGGAGAGCCTGCATCTGTCCCGTTTGCAGAAACTCAGCAGAGCGCGCGTACCAGGTGCCGTACTGGATCGATGCCCACGCCTGTAGCAGGCCGACCGGCAACAAGCTGAGCAGCACCATGAGGCTCAGTCCGATATTGAGAGACCAGAAGGAGAACCGGAGCGCTCCCTCCTTCCACGGGCGTTCCGGGCCCATCGCCCTCATGCAGAAGAGCGTGAGACCAAGCCCAAGCATTCCGTAGACGCCGAAGAGCGCAGTGTGGCCGTGCAGGGGAGTGAGGTTCAGCCCCTGCACATAGTAGAGCGCGACCGGCGGATTGATGAGAAAGCCGAAGAGGCCCGCTCCCACCAGGTTCCAGAAGGCGACCGAGACAAAGAAGTAGATCGGCCACTTGTAGTTCGCGATCCACGGCGACTTCTGGATCGGCTGCGCCAGCCGGATGTTCTCCCACGCCTCGTAGCCGACCAGCGTGAGCGGCACAACCTCGAACGCGCTAAAGATCGCGCCCAGAGCGATCACCGCTGGCGTCGCTCCTGCAAAGTACAGGTGATGGAAGGTGCCGACGATTCCGCCGGATAAAAATATCGTCGTCGAAAAAAGAGCGGCCTTGGTCGCTGTGCGAATCTGGATCAGCTTCAATCGCGTAAAGAGAAATGCGATTACGACAGTGGCAAATACTTCAAAGAAGCCCTCAACCCAGAGGTGAACCACCCACCAGCGCCAGTACTCCGCGGTGACCAGATTGCTGCGCTGTCCGTACAGGAGGCCCGCGGCATAGAAGAGCGGAATCGCGATGCTGGAGATGAGAAAGAGCGTGAGCAGGGCGCGATCCTCGCTCCTGCGGACGAGCGCAGGCTTGAGCGCAGCCACCATCAGCGACAGCCACAGAACCAGGCCGATGAAGAGCAGGATCTGCCAGAACCTCCCCAGGTCCACGTACTCATACCCCTGGCTGCCGAACCAGAACCACAGATTGCCCAGACGCTGCTGGATACCGAGCCACTCGCCAGCGAGCGATCCGCCGACGACAAGAATCAATGCGCCAAAGAGCACATTCACCCCGAGCCGTTGATACTTCGGCTCGTGTCCGGTCACAGCTGGGCCGACATAGAGGCCCGTCGCCAGCCACGAGGTTGCGATCCAGAAGATGGCGAGTTGCAGGTGCCATGTGCGGGTCACAGCGTAGGGCAGGTAACGATCCAGCGGAAAGCCATAGAACCCGCTGCCTTCAACCGCATAGTGAGCGGTCAGAATGCCCATCGCAATCTGCACGCCCCACAGGATTACGACCACGAAGAAGTACTTCATCGTGGCGCGTTGCGAGGGGGTCGCCTTCACCGCCAGAAAGGGATCGGTCGCTGGATAGGGGCCGTGAACCATGGCCTTCTCCTGCGAGGCGTACCACCAGACCATGCCGCCGATTCCGGCCAGAAGGCCGACGATGCTCAGAATGCTCCAGAGCAGCGCGCCGGAGGTCAGCTCGTTTGCAACCAGCGGTTCATGCGGCCAGTTGTTGGTGTAGGTGGTGGTCGAATTGGGGCGCTCGGTGCTGGCCGCCCACGAGGTCCACCAGAAGAATGCCGCTAGCTGGTGCTGCTTCTGGACGTTGGTCAAAGCGCCGCGCGGGATGGCGTATTCGGAGCGACCGTTGGCGAAGATGTCGGCGTAGTAGGACGCAAGCTGCGTGAATGCAGCCGCGCGATCGGCGTCGATGACGACGCGGTTGGTCGATGCGTCGTAGGTATTGGTCCGCATGGCGCGAATCAAGCGGGCCTTGAGGATGGCCTTCTGGTCCAGGCTGAGTGCGGCAAAGTTGGGCGCGCCGTCGCGGACCGCCCAGGTGTTCAGCAGGAACTCGGACTCGCGATGCAGCCAGTCGGCGCTCCAGTCGGGGGCGACGTACGCCCCATGGCCCCACACGGTGCCGATCTCCTGTCCGCCGATGGATTGCCACACGCCCTGTCCATCCGTGATCGAGCTGCCGGTGAAGAGGATCTGTCCGTCCGCGGTGTAGACATCGGGAAGGGGCGGCGCTCCGCCGATCATCTTGCGGCCCTCGCTGCCCAGGACCATGAACGATCCGACGATGACAAGCGCCAAGGCCCACCAATACCGCTTATAAGACATGGTCTCTCCTCATTCATCGATGCGTAGTGTCTTGCCGCACAGGGTGAACCGGGATGCTGTCAACGAACCCTGACCGGCCGGTCTGCATGGCAGGCCCCATGCAATAGAGCAACGGTAGCGCGCCCTTCAAAGGAATGCAGGGACTTTAGTCACAGCACAAGAAACCCATCGAATCCTTGCCTTCGGCGACAAACGTTTAGCCAGTGTCCGCGCCGATCGATCCACGCCACTGTATCGTTGCACGATATAAAAGGGTATAGTTGCGGTGTAGTTGAAACCATTGCGAACAGAGGGGCGAAGAGAGATGAAGACAGCGGTGTTGGTTGCACGCATTCTGCTGGGGCTGATGTTTATGTTCTTCGGGTTGAATATGGTCCTTCAATTCATGCATATGGCGCAGCCGACGGGCGACGCGGGCGCGCTCATGGGACTCATGTTCATGCACCGATGGATTGCCTTCTACGGGTTTGTGGAGGCTGCGGCGGGGCTGATGCTGCTGGCCGGGCGGTTCGTTCCGCTCGGGCTGACGCTGCTTGCGGGCATCGTGGTGAACATTCTGTTGTTCCACATCACGCTGAACCCATCGGGCATCGGACCGGGTCTGGTTGCCGGCGTGCTGGAGGCGTTCCTGGTATATGCGTATCGGGCCTCGTTCGCGGGGATACTTGCAGCCAACGCACAGCCGAGCTAAGCAAGGCCTGCATCCGCCGCCTGGCTTGTTCCTGGGGAGGAGCCCGGTTGATTGACCGGTACTTTCGGCAGGGCTGAAATCCCGCCCTATCGAAGCGCGGGGTTGTGCAGGCATTCCCGAAGGGAGATTCAGATCCTGCGATTGCGCTGCTCTTCGCTGCGTCGGCGTGCCTGCTCGAAGAGCGAGCAGAGCACGCCCGCCAGCGCGGCGATCAGCGCCAGCACAAACAGCACCAAGCCCATGGTGCGCCACAGCGAGGCATCGCCCGGCGAGCCGGGTTGTCGAGCGATGTTGCTGGCTGCGACCGCACAGGAGATCAGAGCGAAGAGCGTGAGCGAGGCGGCGAGGATGTAGAGATTGCGGCCCATGGGTCTCTCCGAAGATAGGATACGGCACCAGACCCGCGAGTGCAGGCTGCACTGGATGCGCAGGCCATCTCCGGTGCGTACGATCGCTGCGGCTCAGTGCTGCTGGTAGCGCTGAAGCACCTGGTCCAGCGTAACGGTTCCTTCCAGGACACCGCGTATCGCGCGGTTGGCGATGGGCAGCAGCGGCCAGCGGTTGAAGTGGGGCAGCACAGTGGCCAGTGGAAGATCGGGGAAGAGCAGTGGGGTGCGCTGCGGGCCCAGCAATTCTTCGAGCGTTGAATCGGAGTTGCTGGAGGGCGCAGGCGCTGCGTCATCGGCTTGCGTGGCGGGGCCGGCGGTGACGCTGAGCGCGAGGCCATCGAGAAGTTGCTTGATCTCGGCTGCGGTGGCGGCGTACCAGAGGCCGCCGCTGCAGCGCACGAGGACGGCGGGCGCGTCCTTCAATTCTTCATGTTCGGCGAGATCGCGTGCGGCGGCGGCCAGCGTCTGCGTGCCTTGCAGCACGGGCACGGCAACGGGATGCAGCGCGTCCTCGATGTGCAGATCGCTCTCCTCGCGCTGCTCCTCCATCGAGGGCAGGTCGAGGCCCTCCTGCTGGGTGAGGATCTCGAAGATGGGCACCGGCTGCAACGAGCGCGAGAGAAGATAGGCGATGGTGTTCGCAAGGATCACCGGAAGCACGATGGAGTAGTTTCCGCTGACCTCCAGGACCATGAAGACGGAGGTGAGCGGAGCGCGCAGAAACGCGGCGAACAGAACGCCCATGCCCACCAGCGCATAGGAGCCGATGGAGCCGGTGAGGTGGGGAAGCAGGAGCTTTTCGAGCGAGCCGACCGACGCGCCCAGCATGGCGCCGATAAAGAGCGTGGGTGCAAACATCCCGCCCGGTGTGCCGCTGGAGAAGGAGAGCGTGGTGGCGACGATCTTGAAGACGGCCAGCAGAAGAAGCATCTTCCACGCAAACTGCGCATGCATGGCCTGGTCGATGACCTCGTATCCTGCGCCCATCACCTGGGGCAGGCCGAGGTAGCCAATGCACCCGACCAGGAAACCGGCGGCCGCGGGCTGCGCCACACGCCACGCAGCGGGCTGGCGGCGCAGCAGGGGCCGCAGCCAGCCGAGGGCCGTGGTGAAGGCCAGCGCGGCAACGCCTCCGGCGAGGCCCAGCACAGCATAGGCCAGCAGCTCGCGCGGGTCCACCAGGTTGACTGCGGGGATGCGGAACATCGGCTCGGGGCCCCAGAACCAGCGCGCCACGACGACGCTGGAGATCGCCGACAGGACGATGGAGCCGAGAATGGCCGCGCTCCAGTTGCCGATCACCTCCTCGATGACGAAGAGAATGGCGGAGATGGGAGCGTTGAAGGCGGCGGCCAGCCCGGCAGCCGCGCCGATGGGCGCAAAGACGCGCAGCCGAGCGCGAGAGAGGCCGAAGCGGCGCGCGATCGTCGAAGCCACGCCCGCGCCAATCTGCAGCGATGGGTCTTCCGGCCCCAGAGAATATCCACTGCCGATGGCCAGCGCGGAGAGCAGGAACTTGCCCGCCACCGTGCGCATGGAGATGTAGCCGTTGTGGATGTACAGTGCGGCCTTGGTCTGGTTGATGCCGCTGCCGCTCGCCTCCGGGAAGGCGTAGCGCACCAGCAGCGCGATCAGCAGCCCCGCAATGGTGGGGACGACGATCAGGCGCAGTTGGTGCGGCTGCGGGGACGAGCCGCGTAGCAGTACGTTCAGCCAGTCGATGGCCATCCGAAACGAGACCACCAGCAGGCCGGAGATGATCCCGATGAAGATCGACAGCAGCAACAGCAGCCGCTCCTCGCGCACTGCGGCAACCTGGGGCGGAAGCGCGGCAGAGGCGTCCAGTGCGATGGGATCGGGCCCGGGATCGAAGGAGAGATTGTTCATGAGGCCTGCCATGGGCTTTGCTGCGCCAATCGTCTCCGCTGCCGCCGTGCGCAGCAGCCTTCGCGTGCCTGCATGGCCCTGTTGTCCGTGGTGTTATGGCTCATCGCGCACCTTCTATCGCCAATCGTGTGGGGCCGCGGCCTGCTCTGCACGGGCACCCTCCAAGGGAGACATTGCAATGGAAGAGACTGCCATCCGCAGCAGCAGAGCGTCGTCGCCGGTGGGCGCGCCGCATAGCTTGGATGCCTCAATCTCTGTGTCGTAGGCCAACTGCAGGGCCGTACTCTGGCGGGCGGGGTCGTTCAGCAGGGTTGCGGCGCGCGAGGTTCCATCGGGCCCAGCCCAGCGCGTGGCCAGCGACTGTAGGTCCTGCGGTGCTGCGGGGCCTCCGCCGAGCTGCGCGGAGCAGGCGTTCAGGCGCCTCCGGGCAATCGTCCGCGCGGCGAGGATGCGCGCGACGCGCTGGTTCGCAGGCAGTTTGGGCAGTGGGTCCAGCTCCAGAATGCGCGCTGCTTGGCCCATCATTCTGCTGTCGTCGGCGTCCTGCGGAGCGGTCGCATGGCGGGCCGCGCGCTCGGCCAGGGCGCGCGCAAGAAGACGGTACGCGCTCTCATAGTCTCCGGTCTGGTAGGCTGTCCGTCCCTCGGCCTCGATTGGAGCGGCGTCCCCGGGGCGTGCCGCGGCGGCCTTCCGATAGTAGCTGCGCGCATCGGCGGGATCGTCTGCCTGCTGCAACAGGTCGCCCAGGGCCATGTCGCGTGCGTAGGTTTCCGGTGCATTGCCGCCCGCGATCAGAAGCTCCATGCGAGCGGCCGCGGGGTCGCCGGCTGCGATCAGATAGCGGGCGAGTTCCAGCCGCACCGCGGCACGCCGGGCCACTCCGTCGCCCTCCCATGTGCCGTAGATCGAGGCGCGGTAGAAGTTCACCGCTGCCGATCGGTCGTTGCGCCGCGCCGCCAGGCGGGCGAGTTGCAGGTTGATGGTGCCGCTCCCCGGCTCGGCGGCCCACAGGCCCATGAAGTAGTTGTAACTCTCCTCGGTGCGGCCCGCCGCGCCCAGTGCCTGCGCCAGCAGCTCTTCGTAGGCTGGCGTCCCCGGCGCGTAGGAGAGCGCGGTCTGTAGCGCCGCGATGGCCTCCTCGGGCCGGCCCGCCTGCAACGACTCCCGCCCGCGCGCCGACCAGCGACGCGCCAGGCCCGCACGATGGGCACTGAAGCTGCGAAACAGGAACAGCGTAATCGTAAATAGCACGGCCGTCGCCAGAACCAGGCTGACAAGAAGCAGCGAGTCGCGGAGAACAAGCCTGCGCCGTGCAATCGATTGTGCGTCGGTTTCTGCTGGCATAGGAACCACTGAGAGGCCGCGTCCATTGCCCGGAACGGCCTCTCCAGTCTACCGTTTTGCGGCGTCCGGCTCAGGGGCAACCGCCTCTGGGGCCTGAGAACCTGGATAAAGACTGCAAAACGGTCGCGCAATCAAAGGTCGAACGCCGGCGGAACGACACAGATGTCGGCCTCCTCCAAACGACGCTCGAACTGAACTTTCGAGAAGAGCGCCTTGCGTATTCGGTGCGGATATTGCTCCCTGTCCGGGGTAGAGAAGCGCATTCCCAGTGCGCGGGCGACATTCTCTGCTCGCCTTTGAAGATCGAAAGCCGTGCGTTTATCGAGCAAAAATAAGCATGAAGTGCATATTGCACAAACTGTTACGACTCCAAAGAATAACCCTCTCTAAAAATTTTCTTATTTTATTATCAGGCACCGTCCTATATGGTTGAGAATACGCGAAGTAGTCCCTATTTCTCTATTCAGTCCAAGATCGATCTCGCAGAGTATGACTTGACTGGCGATAAGTTTCTGGAGTTCATCGAGCCTCTGGAGTCCTTTAAATGAACAGCTCCCGTCTGCGAGCTCCTCGAGTTGTTACCGTCGTCATCCTGGCTGCGCTCGCCTGCCTTGCGCCGTCCAGCGCGCGCGGCCAGTTTGCCTCGCTCCTCGATACGACTGCGCGCTACGCCGGCGGCAGCACCGGATCGAACCTCTTCAACGGCGATTCAGGGGTTGCGACGGCCACCGATCTGAACGTGCCGTCCTATGTTGTCTTCGACTCGCTGGGAAACCTCTACATCTCCGACACGTTGAACAACTGCGTGCGCAAGGTGGCCCCCAACGGGACCGTCTCCACGGTGGCCGGACTGCGGGTCAGCGGCAACCCAAGCGATACCTGCAATACCGCGAGCAACCCCGCGCCAACCGCCGTTCAGGGCCTGCTGGCGCCCACCGGCCTCGCCATCGACAGTTCCAACACGCTGTACATCGCGGACAGCCAGCACAACTGCGTGCGCAGCCTGGCCAGCGGCGTAGTGGATAGCTTCGCCAACCCCGCTCTCACCACAGTGGCGGGCACCTGCACCTTTGTCAACACCAGTTCGGTGACGCCGGTGCCGGACGGCCTGGCTGTGGACAGCAGCTCCAACCTCTACATCTCGATCGTGGACTCGCTGACGGCCAACCCGGTCTATCAGGTGGTGCGCCACCGGGCCACCGATCCCGCGACGACCATCTGCGCCGTTGCGGGCGAGCTGTCGCCCAATGCAGCCAACACGCTCTGCGCCGGGATCGCAGGAACGATTGCGCTGGATCGGCCCGCGGGCCTTGTCTTCGACAAGAACGGCAACCTCTTCATCGCCGATTCAAACAACGACTGCGTGCGCGAGATAGTGGGAATGACCACCCAGCAGACGGTGGTCGGGCAATGCACCAACGACCACTCCGGCAGCGCGTCCACGGCCCTGAACAACCCCTACGGGCTGGCCTTCTCGTCCAACGCCTCGTTGTTCATCTCGGAGACGGGGTCGAATCCGCCGCAGAACAATGTGGTGAGCTACAACTCCGGCACCAACTCGCTCAGCCTGGTTGCGGGGCTTCCCAGCGGCGCCTCCGGCCCCTATAACGTGTCGCAGGATGGCCAAAGCGCCCTGCTCGTCCCCCTCAACCAGCCGCTGGGCGTGACGACCGACACCGGCGGCAACATCTATCTGGCCGACTCACAGAACAACGTGGTGCGCAGGATGGCCACCAACCTGTACTTCCCCAATACCAATGTGGGGCAGACCAGCCCGACCCAGATCGTCCTCTTCAACATTAACGCCACGGTCAATCTCACGCTCACCGCCGGGCCGGACTTCAACATCGTCTCCACCTCATGCAGCGGGCCCCTGACCCCCGCCGTCGCCACCTGCCAGGTGGTGCTCAGCTTCTCTCCCACCCGCCCCGGCTTCCGCTACTCCGCGCTGCAACTGAAGGACTCGATCAGCGGCCAGCTCATCAGCGTGGAGCTGGGAGGGATCGGCATTGGGCCGTTGAGCCTGTTGGTTCCGGGCGTGGCCTCCTCGCGCGCCACCGGGCTGCACACCGCAGTCGCCGTCTCGACGGATTCGGCGGGCGACACCTACGTTCTGGAGCAGGGCAACGGATCGACCACCGCCGATGTGCTCTTCTATCCGGCGGGCGGCGGCGGCCCGCGGATCGTTGTGGCCCAGGGCGCGGGGCTCGTTCAGCCCACCGCTCTGGCGGTCGATGGCGCGGGCAATATCTTCGTCTTCGAGCAGACCACAGGGAACATCATCCGCTTCGGCGCGGATGGCTCGGTCGACAACACCTATGCCTCCGGCCTGGCCGATGTCACCTCGATGGCGATCGACGGATTCGGCGACCTCTTCGTCGCGCAGGCAGGCTCGCTGCACAACGTCATCGAGATCTACGCGGGCGGCACGCGCAGCGTCATCGCGGGCAACGGGGCCACTCCCAATGCCAATGGAGTGCTGGCCGTCAACGCCCTCTTCGTCGATCCCACCGCCGTTGCGCTTGGCCCCAACGGAACGGTCTCCATCGCCGATGCCGGAGCGCACTACGTCTACACCATCGATAGCGCGGGCATCATCGACATCGTCGCGGGCAACGGCACAACGACCACCACCAACAGCAGCCTTGCCATCGACACCGGCCTGGTGAAGCCCGACGGCCTCGCCATCGACGCGGCGGGCGACATCTATGTCTCAGACGAGGCCGCCAACGTCGTCTACGCGGTCTTCTCCACCATCAGCAGCGGGATCGACATCCTGCCCGTGATCGGCACCGGCACCGCCGGATATACCGGCGACGGCGGCCCCAGCATCGCGGCCACAATCGACGCGCCGCTGGCCGTCGCGCTGGATGGGTCGAGCGACCTCTTCGTCATCGACAGCGGCAACAACGCGCTGCGCGAGGTGAGCTACCCGGTCACCAGCACCATCAGCTTCGGCAACGTGCTCATCGGCAACACAGCGGGCCCCATCCTGCAGTACCTGGCCAACGCCGGCAACGCCAACCTCGCGTTTGCCCTCCCGTTCACCACCACCGACCCGCACTACGCGGTCCTGGCCACCGCGACCACATGCACGCTGAACGCCGGCATCATGGGCGCAGGTGGCGTATGCGACATCGGATACACCTTCACGCCCACGGTCGCAGGCCCGGTTCCAGGCCAGTCGAACCTGCCCACGAACTCCTACAACACGCCGCAGACCGTCTTTTTCAACAATGAATACGGCTATGCCACCGCAAACCTTCTTTACACCCTGCTCTCGGAGACCGAGGTCTACGGCCAGCCGTTTACCGAGTCGTTGACGCTCAACATCGCCAACCCTCCCGACATCGACCCCACCGGTGCGATTGCCTTCACCGTCGGCGTCAAGACGCTCTGCACCGTCTCCGGGCCGTTTTCGGGCACGGTGGTCTGCAACGCGCCGGAGAGCGGCCTGGGTGTCGGTGTCTACACGGTGGACTTCACCTATACCTCGGGCAACTCGAACTACAACTCCGCGAACGGCACGACCCCGCTGAGCATCACTCCGGCCCCCTTGACGGTGACGCCGAACAGCTTCACGCGCCAGTACGGGCAGCCCAATCCCACGTTCACCGGTACCGTCACGGGCGAGGTCAACGGAGACGTCTTCAACGTCACCTACTCGACCACAGCCACGCAGTTCTCGCCCGTCGGCAACTATCCCATCAGCGCGACGCTGACGCCGGTGGGTTCGGCCAGCCTGAGCAACTACTCGGTGACCTACAACGTCGGCACGCTCACCATCGTCCCGGCGGGCACGGGCGGCAGCGGCGGCCTCACGGTCACGGTCAATAACGCCTCACGCCAGTACGGGCAGCCCAATCCCACCTTCACTGGCAGCGTCACCGGCGCGGTCAACGGCGACACCTTCACCATCACCTACTCGACCACGGCGACGCAGTTCTCGCCCGTCGGCACCTACCCGATCACGGCCACCGTCTCCGGCCCGGCCGCCGCCAATTACGTCATCACCGTGGTCCCCGGCACGCTCACCATCGTTCCCGCGGGCACGGGCGGCGGCAACGGCCTGCTGGTCACGGTGAATAACGCCACGCGACCGTACGGCCAGCCCAATCCCACATTCACCGGCACCGTCACCGGCCTGCTCAACGGCGACAACGTGACCGTCACCTACTCGACGACGGCGACTCTGTCCTCGCCCGCCGGCACCTACCCCATCACGGCCACCGTCTCCGGCCCGGACGCTGCAAACTACGTCATCACCGTGGTGCCCGGCACGCTGACGATCACGCGCGCGACAACATCGCTGGTGGTCACGGTCAATAATGCCTCGCGGCCTTATGGAGCGGCCAACCCAGCCTTCACCAGCACCGTCTCCGGCGCGCTGAACGGCGACACCTTCACCGTCACCTACTCGACGACGGCGACGCCTGCATCCCCGGTCGGCAACTACCCCATCACCGCGACCGTCACCGGCCCCAACATCGGCAGCTACAACGTCTCGGTTGTTCCCGGCACCCTGGCTGTGACGCCCACGGCGCCGCTGGTGGTCACGGTGAATAACGCCAGCCGTCCGTACGGCACGGCCAACCCGGCCTTCACCAGCACGATCTCCGGCGCGGTCAACGGCGACACCTTTACCGTCACCTACTCGACGACGGCGACGCCTGCATCCCCCGTCGGCAACTACCCCATCACCGCGACCGTCACCGGCCCCAACATCGGCAGTTACAGCGTCTCCGTAGTCCCCGGCACTCTGAGCATCACGCCGGCCACAGTCCCGTTGACGGTCACGGTGAATAATGCCACGCGCCCGTACGGCACGCCCAATCCAACATTCACCGGGACGGTCGGCGGACTGCTCAACGGCGACAACGTGACCGTCGCCTACTCGACGGCGGCGACGCAGTTC
>JAJZDL010000055.1 GCA_021851465.1 Acidobacteriota bacterium | reverse complement strand
ATCTCCAAATACGGTTGCGGCGAGGGCGAGTGCGGCGCGTGCACGGTGCTGCTGGACGGGCAGGCCGTCCACTCCTGCCAGGTGCCGATCTCCGAGGCTTCGGGCAAAGACATCACCACGATCGAAGGCCTGGAGATGCACGGTTCGCTCGGCACCGTGCAGCAGGCGTTTTTGGACGAGGGCGCGTTCCAGTGCGGGTACTGCACCAGCGGGATGATCGTTCGCGCCACGGCCCTGCTTCGGGCCACGCCGAAGCCGACGGAGGCGGAGATCGTCTCGCGCATGAGCGGCAACGTATGCCGGTGCGGGACGTATCCGCGGATTGTGGCGGCGGTGCAGCGGGCGTCGCAGGCGATGGCAACACAGGCGATGGCAACACAGGCGATGGCGAAGGGAGGGGCGCGATGAGCACACGGCCGACTGCACCGAGCGACCCTGCGCCACTGGACCTGGCCAACAAGCCGCGGCACTTCCAGCTCGACCGGCGCACGTTTCTGCAACTCTTCGGCGGTGGGCTGCTGGTGTGCCTGACGGACGAACTCACGCCCGCTGGGCTTCTGGCGCAGGAGGCTGGCGGCTTTGCGCGTCGGCAGCCGCTTCCGACACAGATCTCCGCGTGGCTGCACATTGGGGCCGACGGCAAGGTGACGGTCTTCACGGGCAAGGTGGAGGTTGGACAGAACATCCGCACATCGCTGGCGCAACTGGTGGCGGATGAGCTGATGGTGCCCTTCGAGAGCATCGAGATGGTGATGGGCGACACCGATCTGGTGCCCTGGGACGCGGGGACCTTCGGCAGCCAGAGCACGCCGCAGATGGGCCCGCGCCTGCGCAGCATGGCCGCCGCCGCTCGCCAGACGCTGGTCGAGATGGCGGCCAAGCAGTGGGCCGTCGATCCTACATCGCTGCGCGCTGCCGACGGCAAGGTTGCCGACCCGAAGACGGGGCAGACGCTGGCCTACGGGCAGATCACGCGCGGCGAGAAGATCGTCGCAACGGTCTCTAGCGCGGTGCCTCTGCTGCCGGCGAAGGAGTGGAGGGTGGGCGGCACACCCGTGCCCAAGGTCGGCGAGCGCGAGTTTGTTACCGGAAAGCACAAGTATCCCTCCGACATCGTTCTTCCGGGGATGATGTTTGGCAAGGTCCTGCGACCCGCGGGGTTCAACGCAACGCTGGATTCGCTGGACACAACAGCGGCGGAGAAGCTGGCCGGCGTGAAGCTGGTGCGCGACGGCGACTTCATCGGCGTGGCCGCGCCTGAGGCGTACACGGCCGAGCAGGCCGTTGCGGCGATCAAGGCGAAGTGGACGGTGCCACCGCAGCCCTCCAACAAGAACCTCTTCGAGTACCTGCAGGAGAATCCAGAGGGAGGCCGGGACGGCGCGCGGCGCGATGCAGGTGCGCAGCCCGCCGACGCTACAGCGAACTCCGCGGACAAGGCCCTCCATCTTGCGCAGACGTACACCGTGCAGTACATCGCGCATGCGCCGCTGGAGCCGCGCGCCGCCGTCGCGCAGTGGGACAGCGGCGGCAAGCTGACGGTGTGGACCGGGACGCAGCGCCCGTTCGGCGTGAAGGACGAGCTGGTCGCCGCCTTCCACCTCGACCCTGCACAGGTTCGCGTGATCCAGCCGGACATGGGCAGCGGCTACGGCGGCAAGCACACCGGGGACGCAGCGATCGAGGCAGCACGGCTGGCCAAGGCCGCGGGCGCGCCGGTGAAGGTGGTGTGGACGCGCGAAGAGGAGTTTACCTGGGCCTACTTCCGTCCGGCCGGGCTGATGGAACTCAAAGCATCCGTCAAAGCCGATGGCACGCTGGCGGCGTGGGAGCACACCAACTACAACTCCGGCAACGCCGGGCTGCCTACGCCCTACAACGTACCCGGCCCTGCGGTTGAATACCGCGCCTGCAATTCACCCCTGCGCCAGTCGTCGTATCGCGCGCTGGCCTCGACCGCAAACCACTTTGCCCGCGAGAGCTTTATGGACGAGCTGGCGCACGCGGCTGGACTGGAGCCGCTGGCCTTCCGGCGCAAGAACCTGACGGACGCTCGGCTGTTGGCGGTGCTGAGCGCGGCCAGCGAAAGGTTTGGCTGGGAGGCGGCAAAGTCCACGCCGACGCGCGGCTTCGGCCTGGCGTGCGGGACGGACAAGGGCGGGTACGTCGCCACCTGCGCCGAGGTTGCCCTCGATCCGGCGGCGAAGACGGTGAAGGTTGTGCGCGTGGTGCAGGCGTGGGAGTCGGGCGCGATTGTGAATCCCGACGGCCTGCGCAACCAGAACATGGGGGCCATCGTGCAGGGCCTGGGCGGCGCGCTGCTGGAGGCGGTCCTCTTTGCCGATGGACGCATCCTGAACCCGCGGTTCTCCGACTACCCGCTGCCGCGCTTCACGGACGCGCCGCAGATCGAGGTCGTTCTGCTCGACCGCAAAGACCTGCCTTCGGCAGGGGCGGGCGAGATCGGCATCGTGGGCATCGCGCCCGCCGTGGGCAACGCACTCTTCGCGGCCACCGGAGCGCGGGTACGCAACATGCCCATGGCCCCCGCCACGCCCGTTCCCGGCATTGCTCCGTCGCCGTTCACCACCTGACCGCGCGCCGGCAGAGAGAAGCTGTCAGCAAGATGCGGGGATTCTTCGCTGCGCTCAGAATGACAAGCGAGAACAGGCAAGGGCAAAAGCAAGGGCAAAAGCGAAATGCGGGGATCCCTGCACTCCGGCTTTGCCTCGGTCGGGATGACGGAGTGGGTGAGCCGGGATGACAATCGATTGTTGGCCCATCGCATTTGGGGGAGAGATCAGAACTCGATGCCGCGCTGGGCGAGGATGCCGCGCTGGTAGGCGTGCTTGACCTCGCGCATCTCGGTGACGGTGTCGGCCAGCTCGACCAGCAGCGGGTGGGCATTGCGCCCGGTGAGGATGACGTGGACCATCTGCGGGCGCTGGCGGAGGACGTCGGCGACGGCCTCGGCGGCGAGCATCTTGTAGCCGATGGCGTAGTTGATCTCGTCGAGCACGACGAGGTCCCACTCGCCGGAGAGGATGGCGGCGGCAGCCTGGGCCCACGCCGCCTCCACCAGGCGGATGTCTTCGGGGTCGGTCTCCGCGCCGCCGATCTTGACGAAACCGCGGCCAAGCTGTCGGATGACGAAGTTGTGCGCGGGCGCGGGGCGGTCGGTTTTGTTCAAGGCGCTCCCGGCCTCGTCCAACGCGGCGTTGAGTGCGGCGGCGGAGTCCAGCTCTCCGTAGTGCCACGAGCCTTTGAGAAATTGCAGGATGAGGACGCGCATGCCATTGCCCGCGGCCCGGAATGCAGTGCCCAGCGCGGCCGTCGTCTTTCCCTTGCCGGGGCCGGTGTTGATCAGGACCAGGCCACGGCGCGCGGTTTCGGGGTTGGGTGTGGGATCGGACATATATCTACTTATAGAGGGTATCGCGGTGGGAAAGTGGGGGCGTTCAGTGGCCGGAGTGATAGGGGTGTCCGGCAAGGATGGTGAGCGCGCGGTAGACCTGCTCGGCCAGCACGACGCGGGCGAGTTCATGTGGGAGGGTGATTTGGCCGAAGGAGAGAACGAGGCTGGCGCGCCTGCGTGCGGTGGGCGACCATCCGTTCGGCGGTCCGATGGCCATGACGACGGCCTGCGTGCCGGAGTCGCGCAGTCGCCCGAGTTGCTCGGCGAAGCCCTCCGAGGAGATCTGTTTTCCCTGGCCGTCGAACAGAACCAGCAGCGGCGCGGTGCGCCCGGCCTGGCGGTCCAACCACGCCAGCAGCGCAGCCTCGCTGACGTGCGATTGGGCCACGCAGGCGGTGTAGCGCGCGGCGCGAGCGAGGTAATCCGCCGCCAGCGTTGCCGCCGCGTCGGACTTGGCGCGCGTTCGGGTTGTCGAGATGGAGGCGAGTACCAGCTTCACGCGATGGGGGGCTGCCGCAATGGAGTTGAAGGGACCGATATTACTACTTGGTCTACTTATCCACGAATCATATACAAATCCCTTGCCAAAGAGGGAACCCATGCGCAGATAATTGGATCACTGTAAGAATTGACTGATCAAAGGACGTTCGCCTGCCGATTAATCCGGTGGGCCATATCCCTATACACCCAGGCACCCTTTACACCTCTGCTTCTTGCTGCCGGGCGGTTCTCCGCCGGTCTGCGGAGAGGCATTGCAGCTTGCAGGAGAGCCATGAGACGGTTAACCGCCATGAGTGCGCTGCTGGTATTGTCGCTGGCCGTCTGCGCGACGGCATTCGCCCAGACCAGCAAAGGCATCTTGACAGGAACGGTACGCAACAGGAACGGCGCGGCCGTTCCCGATGCCGCAGTGACGGTCACGAGCGAAGAGACCGGGGAGGCGCGATCGCTTACCTCGACCTCGCTGGGATCTTACCGCGTGGAGGGGATCGACCCAGGAAGGTACCAGATCCACGTGGAGTGCCCCGGCTTCGAGGGCGTGGATGTGAAGGACGTACGGGTGGCGCCGTCGGTGGTCACGTCCTACGATCCGGTGCTTGCGGTGGGCGCTGCGGCGAGCACTGTGACGGTCGAAGCCACTACGAACGCGATCGACACCGACAACGGTGAACTGACGGGGACCGTTAGCCAGACGGAGCTGACGTACGTTCCGATCTTTTCGCTGAACCCGTATGAGCTGGTGGCGACGCTGCCGGGCGTCCAGTTGGTGAATCCGGCGCTGAACCTGGGCGGGACCGGGGGCAACTACGAGCAGTTGATCGTGAACGGCGCGCGTCCGCGCAGCAACAACTATATGCTGGACGGCCAGGACATCAACGACGTGGGCATCGGCGGCCAGGCGTTCGACCCGCAGGTGCCGGACATGTACCAGTCTGTGACGGCGCTGCTGAACTCTTCCTCCGCGGAGTTCGGACGGTCGGGCGGGGCGGTCGTCAACCTGGTGACGAAGAGCGGCACGAACCAGTTCCACGGGACGGCCTTCGAGCTGTACTCCGGCTCGGGTTTGGATGCGATCGACGGCGTTACGCGCGAGGGCAAGCCATTCGCGCCGGGCGTCAACCCAAAGGCGCGGTACGACCAGCACCAGTTTGGGTTTACCGCCGGCGGCCCGTTGTGGCGGAACCGGCTCTTCGCCTTCGGCGGCACGCAGTTCACACGGTTCTATGGGACATCGTCGTCCCCTTCGATCTATCTGCCCGACGCTACGGGGTATGCCGAGCTGACCGCGATCGGCGGGACCTCCGCAGGCGCGGACGCCCAGGTCGCGCTGCTGCAAGGCCTGCTCGACAGCGGCACTTATTTGACTGCGTACCAGAAGATCGGCACGGGGACGACGCTCAAGGTCAGTCCGGGCAACTGCCCCGGCGATGTGCCCTGCGCGAACGGCGGCGTGACTGTCGGGCTCTTTCAGCGTCCTCCGGTGGCGCAACAGGCACCGGATACGCAGTGGATGTACCGCATCGACTACATTCCGCGTTCCAGCGACACCTATACCTTCCGCTACCTGCACGACCGCGAGAATTACACGCCCGATCTGGGCCTGAACTCATCTGGGCTGCCGGGCTTCGATGGACAGGTGGGCGGGCCGACGGAGCTGGCGCAGGGGACATGGACGCACGTCTTCACGGCAAACCTGCTGAACGAGTTCCGCGCCTCCGAGGTGCGGCTCAGCAGCCAGTTCGCGCCGACGCCGCAGACCCTGGCCAACCCGCTGGCACGAAACTACAACGTTACGCTGACTGGCAGCGAGCTGCCGACACTTGGCGTCTCGCAGAACATTCCGCAGGGGCGCATTCAGGAGCTGTACCAGTTTCAGGAGACCGTTGGGTGGACGGTGGGACGCCACTCGCTGCGCATGGGGATCGACGTCGGACGCGACCTTGAGACCGACCTGATCGCGCAAGACGCACTTGGCCAACTGACCTTTGCGGCGGGCGGCGGCGGAGCGTCGGCGCTGGACAACTTCATCAGCAATACGCTGGGGCCGGGCGGGTACCTCTCGAAGACCTTTGGCCCGACGCGGGTCGATCCGCACATGTGGAAGATGGACACATTCGTTCAGGACGACCTTCGCCTGACCCCCGAACTGACCGTCAACCTCGGCTTCCGGTACGACTATGTGACCGAGCCGGAGAATGCGCTGCAGTATCCGGGGGTGAACATGGCCGACCCGTACGCGCCGATCAACACGGTCGTGCCGGTTGCCGCGGACAAGAACAGCATCGCTCCACGCATCGGGTTCGCCTACAACCCGCGGGAGGGGATCTTTTCCGACGGGAAGACCGTGATCCACGGCGGCTTCGGCGTCTTCTACGATGTGGTCTTCACCAACATACTGGTCAACTCCGCGCAGTCCTCGCCGAACGCGCCGACGACGCTGCTGACCAGTACGGCGAGCGCGCCCATCACAGACCCGGCGGTCGCGCTTGGGCAGGCGACCGCGACCCTGAGTCCGCAGTCCTCCGTGCTGAGCGTTGCCAGCAACCTGGCCAACCCAACCACCTATCAGTACAACCTGGGCATCGAGCGGGAGCTTCCATTTCAGATCCAGCTCGGGATCAACTACGTTGGGGCGCGGGGCGAGAAGCTCTTCGCCAACCAGCAACTCAATGAGTACTACAACGGAGTGCGGCTGGATCCGGCGCGGAACGCGATTACCGTGCGCGACAACGGGGCGGACTCCTACTACAACTCCGGGCAGTTGGAGGTTGCGCGGCGGTTTACCCATGGGATCTCGTTCCGCGGCGTCTACACCTACGGAAAAGACCTGGACGATGCCTCCGAGGTCTTCTCTCTGTTCACCAACCCGTACACCTCGTATTCTGCGAACCTCGCACGCATCGCGCAGGACTACGGGAACTCGGCGTGGGACCGCATGCACGTGGCCTCGATCGAGTACATCTACGCCCCTCCGGGCTTCCACTCCAACAACGCGGTTGCGGACGGATTGCTGGAGGCGTTTACGCGGCATTACATCTTCTCCGGCACGACCCAGTTTGCCTCCGGCCCCTACAGCAACATCCAGATCCTGGGCATCGATACGAACAACGACGAGAACCCGTTCAACGATCGCCCGTTGGTGGGCAATCCACACGCCTCCATCAACAAAGTGGGGATCGACGGCAGTTATATCGGCGGGACACCCGGCGTCTACTACGACCTGGCGGCGAACAACCAGACCAACGCCATGAATGTCGTGACGCCAAGCGAGGTCCGCTACCTGATTCCCCACGGAGCGCAGTACACGACCCAGGAGGTCGGGCGCGACAGCTTTGAGAACCCCGGCCAGTCCTTCTGGAACATGGCGCTGGAGAAGGACGTTCCCGCGCCGTTCACGCACGTTGCGAACGGCCAGTTTGTGCTGCGGGTGGAGTGCCAGGACGTGGGGAACCACAACAACGTCAGCGTGCTCGACACCAACCTGCTGGATGTAGGCACGGCGGCGTTCCTCAATAAATCCGCGGCGCGCGAGCCCACCTACCAGAACTTCAGGCTGTGGGGGAAGTTCGTCTTCTAGAGCGGTTGAGGGATGCTCGCGCTGGACGGCGTGCTATTTCGCTGGCGCTTTCTTCTTTGCCTTTGCCGGTGCCTTTTTGGCTGGGGGCGCTTTTTTTGTCGCGGGCGTGGCAGCGGGCTTCGCCGTCTCGCGCCTTGTCGGCTTGGCAGCGCCCTGCTTTGGCTTCGTAGCCGCGGCCTTTGCCGGGGCGGAGACCGCAGCGGACTTCTTCGCGCCCTTGACCCGCGCGGCGGCGATCTTCGCCTTCAGCTCGGCGTTGAGCGCGGCGACGCTAACGGTGGTAGCGGACTTGCGCAGGCGTTCCAGGCCGTAGAAGGCGCGCTTCTCCGGCGAGAAAACGTGGACGATGAAGTCGACGTAGTCCAGCAGGATCCACTCGCCCTGCCTGCGCCCCTCGACCGAGTTGGGATAGGCGCCGAACTCGCGCTTCAGGCGCAGCTCGATCTCGTCGGCGATGGCGGCGTTCTGGCGGTCGTTGGTGCCGTTGCAGATGAGGAAGTAGTCGGTGAGGCCGCTCTCGGCAGGGTCGAGGGCAAGGATGCGAATCTCTTCGGCCTTCTTGTCTTCGCAGGCTGCCGCCGCGGCCAGCAGCAGATGTTGGCTATCGGTAGAGGACATGAGTCTCCTTCAGCCCATGGTACCGGGTTGCGGCGGGCCGAGTCCAGAACGATCGTGCTGAATGCGCGGCCGGGCGAGACGGGTGCGATGCGACCTTCGCCGAGGAAGGTTCCCCTTTACCCGCAGATGGAATGCGCCCGCTCCGGCGCCGCTTCCCGGCTGCGGACAAAGCGGCGCGGAGCAGGGCGCAGAGGTTGGTTTGCCGGTTACTTCAGCGTCTTCACATACGCCGCGATGGCCGAGACCTGCGCTGCGGTCAGCGTGCTCATCGGGTTGATGTGGGGCGCCTTGGGCTCGCCGCCCTTGGCCAGCACGTCGGCGACTTTTGCGGAGCCTGCGATCTTGGGGGCCATCGGGGGTTTTCCCTGCCCCTGGTCGCCGTGACACATGGCGCACTTCGCCTTGAACAGCGTGCCTCCATCCTGTGCCGGGGCCTGCATCCAGGCCAGCATGGAGGCGGATGCGAAGAGTACGGTTGCAATGCGGATTTTCATAACTCCCTCTTTCTTGTAACAGTTGATGCTGCGTTCTATCGTTGTCTTTCAACTACGCCTGCGGCGGGCTGTCTTGCGAATTGGCCTGCGCGCCATTCTCCGCGGTCGTCTCGGCTTGCGCATCGGCCTCCGCCAAAGTCTCCGTGTCCAGTTCGTGCTCTTCCTTGTAGTGCTCGGCAGGCATCCTGCCGTCGCGCCAGGCCCAGTTCATGGGATAGACGTAGGGATCGAAGAAGACCTGGTAGAAGTGCCAGACCAGGATCGCCAGCGTGGCCAGGATCGCCTCGTAGAAGTGGACTGCCGTTGCCGCATCCACCCACCAGCGTGCCAGCAGGTTGCCGACCGCGACCTTGGCCCAGAGCATGGTGCCGGTGAGGGCCATCAGCGCCGTTCCCCAGACCAGCGCCCAGTACTCGGCCTTCTCTGCGTAGTTGAAGCGGCCGAACTTCGGCTTCCGCTTTGTATATCCGAGGTGGAAGAGCATCGTTCCCCAGGCGTCGAAGGCGTCCTTCGGCGTGGGCAGCAGGTCGCGCAGCAGCCGCCGCCCGTCGCGGGTGAACGCGACGTAGAAGAGGTGGTAGACGCCATCCGCGATCAGCAGAACGCCTGCGATGCGATGGAGGATGCTGCGCCACCGCTCGCCCAGGCCAAGGGCCATGGCAAACCAGGAGTCGGGATACTTCAACGCGAAGCCGGTCGCCACCAGCACGAAGAAGCTGGCGAGCAGGACGAGGTGCTGCCAGCGCTGGTTGCGCGTCATGCGCAGCACGCTGGGCCCCATCGCCCTGCGCCGCGCCAGGGCCTTGGACCGCCACAGCACCGCGTTGTGCGCAAACATGCCTCCGACGACCAGCAGGATGAGAGGGAGATAGAACCAGCGGATCCAGCGCACCGCGCGCGTGCCCTTGTCCAGCGCCTGCCCGCCCTCGACGTCCACATGCACCTTGTAGCGGGTGAAGTTCTGCGTCACACCCTTGTGGCACTGGCCGCAGGTGGCGTCCAGGTTGGCCGGGTTGATGGTGGAGCGCGGGTCGGATGAGGGCAGGATGTTGTGTACGCCGTGGCAACTGGCGCAGTTGGCCACCACCAGCGAACCGCCCTGCGACGCCAGCCCGTGATAGCTGTCCATGTAGGTCGAGACGCGGTTCCCCGGCACGTCGAACTCCTGCGTCAGCCGCACCCCCTGGTGGCAGCGGGTGCAGGTCGTGCTCGACAGGTTGCGGTCGGAGACCGAGGAGCTGGGGTCGCTGGGTGCCTTGATGGTGTGGATGCCGTGGCAGTCCGTGCAGACCGGCGCCAGCTCGTTGCCGTGCGCGACCGCCTGGCCGTGGATGCTCTGCGTGTAGACCTGCCGCACCTCGCTGTGGCACTTGCCGCAGGTGGCGGGGATGTTGAACTTGTTGACCGGCGAGCGGGCGCTGTTGGCGGCAAGGATCTCATGTGTTCCATGGCAGTCCGTACACACCGCCGCGGACTGCGAGCCATTCTGCACTGCGCGGCCATGGACGCTGTCCTGGTAGGCCACAACAACCTGCGAGTTGCCGCCGGTCGATTCCATCAGGAACTTCTGCCCGTGGCACCTGCCACAGGTGGCGGGGATGTTGGAGTGGCTGACAGGCGACTGGGGATCGCCGGCCGGCAGAACTCCGTGCGCATCGCCGTGGCAATCCACGCAGGTAGCGGCAGGCGTCCCGTCGGGCTTCTTGGCTGAGGCGTGGTAGCTGTGCCGGTACGCGGACTGCGCGTCTGCATGGCACTCGGCGCAGGAGACTTTGGCCGGGGTCGAAGCGTGCGGCGACGACCTCACGTCCTTATGGCAGTCCACGCAGGAGAAGATCCCGCCATGCACGGAGTGCTTCATCTTGCCCGCATCGACGAAGAGACTGGCCGTCTTGCCGTTGGCATCGGTCGTCGTCATGGTTGAATCGGCGTGGCAGGCAAGGCACTCCGCGTCCTTCGGCTTGCGCTGCGCGTGCGCCGCCAAGGCGGACAACACCAGGAGGCACCCCATCGCCAGCGCGCGAATTTTGCCTGCCGCCTTCATGCTCAAAGTACACGCCAGATCGACGGCATTCGGCTGTGATTCCTGTCACGCGCGTGGACAGCCAGCCCCGCTACGCATTCGTTGCAATGCAGGTGCGCCCTTATTCGGCCTGGCCCGTCGCCATGTGCGCGCGGAGCGGGCCGTCAGTGCTTGCCATTGGCGAAGGCGGGTACCCGCTCCAGATGGCGCAGCAGGAACTCTCGGAAGAGGTTTCCGGCGATGTTGCCGGCGAGGTCGATGCCGAAGGTTTGGAAGGTGTCTCCAACGCCGCGGCTGGAGGCGGGATGATAGAGGTTTGCGATGGCCGAGGAGGTGAGGCTACCCAACAGGTACGAGTAGTTGATCTGTTGTCTTCCGTTATCGCCGCGCGCGATGAAGGAGAAGGATGCCGCGTGGACCGTTCGCGAGGCGATGCCACCCGATCCCTGGTAGAAGTAACGCGGGTCCTGGTGGAAGATAGATGGCAGCACGGCGCTGCCCAGGATGCGGCTGACAACCTCGGTGGCCAACGCAGCGCCGTAGCGTTTGCCGTAGCCCTCGATGCCTGGACCGTAGCCGGGGTATGTCCCCTCATACTGCTCGGCTCCGGCCAGCCCGGCGACGATGAGAAACTGCGGCGGATCGTACAGCGAACGAAATGCAAGCACATACTTCTGCCGGACGGACATGGGTTGCGCGTCCCAGATGTAGCTGGTGTAGAAGTTCTGGAAGACGCCGAAGACGCGCTGCTGCTCCTGCAGGTGGATCTCGGCGGCGGCGATCTGCTCCTGCGATGCGGTGACCGTGACCGTGCTGCTGGTCGAGATGGTCAGAGCGATGCCGGGCAGCATGACCGCTTCGCCGGGCCGCACCGTGAACTCGCCGGAGGTGTAGAAGTCGAGGCCCTCGGCTGTGACGGTGAGCCGGTACTGGCTGGGCGCCAGCCCGGTGAAAGTGAAGCTGCCGTCGGCGGCGGAGGTTGTCGTCCGCTCGCCGAGCCTGCCCACCGGAATGAGCGTGACTGTGGCGGAGGAGATAGGGTTGCCCTGCTTGTCCAGGAGCGTGCCTGCGACCTGCGCCGTGCCCTCGGGGGCGTCCGGGAGATCGCTTGCGCCGTTGGCCGACGCGGCCGCGATGGGCGCCTCCGACTGGCCACCAACCTGAGCGGCGGTCTGTGCAATGGCCGGAGCGGAGAGCGCCGGAGCCATGCAGAGAACGGCGAGCAAAGCAGAGGCTGTCCTGCATTCAAAACCGATCATCGGTCGTCTCCGGAGAAATATGTCTTGCTCAGTGAGATGCAATTGAAGCCCATAGATCGCAACGCACAGTGGAATATCTTCTGGAGACGGGCTACGAGGTGGGGCCTATGCAGGCTTCGTGTCGAGGACGCGGGCGAAGATGGCGTCTACGTTGGCGAGTTGGCGGGTGTAGTCGAAGGCGCGGGCGAGCTTTTCGGGGGAGAGGCGGGCGGCGATCTCGGGGACCTTGGCGATCTCGTCGCGGAAGACCAGCTCGTTCTTCCAGGAGTTCATGGCATGGGTCTGCACGAGGCGGTAGGCGTCCTCGCGGCTCATGCCGGATTCGGCGAGGTCGAGGAGGAGCTGGCCGCTGAAGATGAGGCCGCCGGTGGATTCGAGGTTGCGCAACATGCGCGCGGGGTAGACGACGAGGCGTGCGATGAGCTGCTCGGTCTTCGCGAGGAGGTAGTCGGCGAGGATGGTGGAATCGGGCAGGATGACGCGCTCGGCGGAGGAGTGTGAGATGTCGCGCTCGTGCCAGAGGGCGATGTCCTCGAAGGCCACCTGCGCGTTGGCGCGGACGACGCGGGCGAGGCCGCTGATCTGTTCGCTGGTGATGGGGTTGCGCTTGTGCGGCATGGCGCTGGAGCCTTTTTGCTTCTCGCTGAAGAACTCCTCGGCCTCGCGCACCTCGGTGCGCTGCAGGTGGCGGATCTCGGTGGCGATCTTGTCCATCGTGGAGCAGAGGATGGCGAGCGCGGAGACGTAGGCGGCGTGGCGGTCGCGCTGCACGACCTGCGTTGCGACCGCTACGGGTCGCAATCCCAGTTCCGCGCAGATGGCGGCCTCGTGTTCCGGCTTGAGGTGGCCGAAGGTGCCGACCGCGCCGGAGAGCTTGCCGACGCGGAGATCTTCGGCGGCTGCGTCGAAGCGGGTGAGGTTGCGCTGCATCTCGGAGTACCAGAGGAGGAGCTTGAGGCCGAAGGTGGTGGGTTCGGCGTGGACTCCGTGGGTGCGGCCGACGATGGGGGTGTGCTTGAACTCGATGGCGCGCTTTTTCAGCGTGTCGGAGAGCGCGAGGATGCCAGCGCGGATGACGGCCGATGCCTCGCGGATCTGCAGCGCCTGTGCGGTGTCCACGACATCGGTGGAGGTGAGGCCGTAGTGCAGCCAGCGGGAGGATTCGGGGTCATTGATGTGTTCGGCGACGGTGGTGGTGAAGGCGATGACGTCGTGGCGCACCTCGGCCTCGATCCGGTCGATGCGCGCGACGGTAAAGTTGCCGCGGTCGCGGATGGCGTCGGCGGCGGACTGCGGGACGAGGCCGAAGCGGGCGAGCGACTGCGAAGCGGCGGTCTCGACGGTGAGCCAGCAGCGGTACTTGTTCTCGTCGGACCAGATGCGGCCAAGTTCGGGGCGGGTGTAGCGAGCGATCATGGGAACTTTCCTAGTGGTGAACGGTTGTTCTATAGAGCAGAAGCAGGTTCCTCCGCTCCGCTGCGGAATGAGAAATAGAAAGCTGCGGAACAGCAAATGAAAACAAAAGCGGTCATTTGGCGACGACGCCAAAGAGGGCAGCCATCTCGTTGTAGAGGAAGCCTTGACCGGGCTTGTAGGGCTGAATCCACCTGCCGTCGAGGACAAACTGCGGGATGGCGCACTTGCCGACATTGGCCAAGACCTCATCGGCAGCACCTGGCGTGGTTTCGATGTCGATCTCTGTGTAGGGGATGGAGTGTGCGGCGAGGAAGCGCTTGGCCTCGCGGCAGTCGCGGCACCAGGCAGCAGAGTAGACAAGAAGAGCCATGCTTCTATTTTACGTGAAGGCGCAACGGCTTAGCGCCGATTTTCACCAATGGCGAAGAAAGGAACGAATCGAGAGCTGGAATGTAATCTCCAAGGCAGAAGTGCGCGTCCAATGA
>JAJZDL010000054.1 GCA_021851465.1 Acidobacteriota bacterium | reverse complement strand
GGGGGGGGACCACCATGGGTAACCAACCAGTTAACCAACAAAGGCCAATGTTCCCTCCGGGAAAGAACGTCCTTCCCAGCAATCGCCCTCCCATGGCGGATCGTCCAGCGGCGGTGTGCTATGGAGTGGCGCGGTTGGAATGGTTGGAGGCGGCGACCTGTGGGGTCTTCGCGTCGAAGTAGTTGCGGTCCCAGAGTGCGCGATAGAACTGGCCGGTAAGTTCGGCAGCCTTCGGACCATAGGTCGGCCGTCCGCCCTCCAGAAAGACCACCGTCACGATGCGTCCGGTCGGGGTGTCTGCGTAGGAGGCGAACCAGCCGAACCGCGTGCCGTTGTTCGAGCAGGTCCCGGTCTTGCCCAGCACGGGAAACTCGCGGAAGCTGGCGCGCAGGGAGCGTGCAGTCCCGTAGTCCACGGCACCCTCCATTCCGTCGAGCATCTGCGGGATGAGTGGAGCGATGTTGAGTGTGCGCTTGACCTTCGGGACGAACGAGGCGATCTCCTCGGGGGTCTGAGGATGCTGCAAGTAGTAGAGCGTGCCTCCGTTGGCGATGGCCGAGACCAGCGCGCCCAGTTGGAGCGGCGTCATGGAGATGCTCTCGCCAAAGGAGCACATGCGGCCCACGCCGCCCAGCTTCGCGGGCAGCTCCGTGTCGGGATACACGCCGAGTTGCTCTCCGGGAATGTTGTATCCGGCAAGTTCGCCGAGTCCGAAGAGGTTGGCGTAGTACTTGACGCGCTCGAAGCCCATCAGGCGGCCCAGCGTCTCGAAGTACGGATTGACGGAGTGTGCCAGTGCCGGGGTCAGCGTGAGCGTGTAGTGGCCGCCCAGATTGACGGGCGTATCGCGCGTAATCAGACCCTCGTCGAGCGCTGCCAGGGTGACGGCCAGCTTGATGGTCGAGCAGGGCTCCGCTCCGCTCGAAAGTGCCAGCTTCTGGTTGACCATCGCCAGAATGCGGCCGTTGGACGGGTCGATGGCCAGTGCCGTTCCGTTCATATTGCCCAGTGCCTGGACCGCCGCGGCGCGCACAACCGGGTCTTCGCCGGCCGTCGAATCCCCCAGCGTGGGGTCGTCGGTGAAGGAGCTGGCATAGAATCGCTCGGCGTAGACGCGGTGGCGGCGCGCCCTGAGCGTATGTGTGCCGCTGGTGGATGCGCGACGGATTGCGCTGGACGTGGCTCTTCGGGTCGGCCCTGTCCTGCGCGATGCTGTCCTGTGCGATGCCGCAGCCTGCGACGAGCCGCTCTTCGAGGCAGCCGAAGAGCGTGTGCGCCGATGCACGGTCGTCGCGCCGACCTGCGCTACGCACGGCAGCGCAGCACACAGCAGAGCGAGTGCAAGGCAGGCAGCGGTTAAAGTTGTGCAGCGGAACTTCAAGGACATCGAGGTGGTTCTCCGGGATATTTCTGCCGTGTCTGTTCCCCGTCCGGTTCGCGCATCGATCTGTGCGTTAGCGGTTGAGCAATTTACTTGCCGAGTGCATAGAACAATTCTTACATATCTCTTGTTTCTGCTTCCCCGGTGAACCGCCTGCCCGGCCGCCGGGGCGCCGTTCGACGCCCGTTTTCCCCATCCAATGCAGCATCTCGCCGTTCACTATTCAATCCTTCAAATGCAGCCATCTGCTGCGTACTCTTGAGGCTGGAATGCATCGTACGAATGCAACCGGGTTCTGTCTTGCAACACCAGTCCCGCTTGCATCCTGAGTCGATGGATCGCTGCAAGGTTTTGTCGTTGGAAGCTCAGGGCGAGAGAGCTTCGGTTCGGCCAACATTCCTCATAGGAGAGACACACATGGCAAAGCGCGCAAAGTTGATGGAAAAAGTTTTGGTGCAGGCCGCCAAGGGCGGTTGGGTGGTCTACAGCAAGCTCAACGCGATGGTCGGCGACAGCCCGAGCTTTACGCCCAAGTGGAGCGACAAGCCGTTGCTGAAGAGCTACCAGAAGGAGAAGCCACCCCTCGGCTGGCCGCGCACCACGGACTCTCTCTGCCCCAAGTGCGTGCCGGAGATCCGCCAACAGATTGTGGACGGCAAGCTGCCCCATGAGATTCTGCTGAACGAAAAGGTCGGCGAGCTGAAGGCGCAGATCATCGAGCGCGACGGCAAGATCCTGATGGTCAAGGACTGCCCCATCCACGGCCACTTCGAGGACGTGATGTCCATCGACCCGGCCTTCATGCGCCACCTGGAAGAGGTCTTCCCCGGCCGCGACATCCGCGCCCACAACGACGAGAAGCTGCACAACCACGGCACATCAACCGTCACCCACGGCCGCGGCTCGGTGCTGACCATCGACCTGACCAACCGGTGCAACATGATGTGCGATCCCTGCTTCATGGACGCCAACCAGGTCGGCTTCGTGCATGAACTTACCTGGGACGAGATCAAGACCATGCTGGACAACGCCGTCACCATCAAGCCCAAGCGGCAGATGAGCGTGCAGTTCTCCGGTGGCGAGCCGACGCTCTCGCCGTACTTCCTGGACGCCGTCGCGTATGCGCGCAAGGTGGGCTACACCAGCGTACAGGCGGCCACCAACGGCATCGAGTTCGCCAAGTCGAAGGAGTTTGCCAAGGCCGCCGCCGACGCGGGCCTGCGTTACGTCTACCTCCAGTTCGACGGCATCGGCAACGCCGCCAACTCGCACCGCAAGGTGGGCAACGCATTCGACGTCAAGCTGCAAGCCATCCACAACCTCTACGAGGCCGGCGTGGACATCGTGCCGGTGACCACCATCGTCAACGGGATCAACAACGAGCAGGTGGGACGCATCATCCAGTTCGCGCTGGACAACCCGAAGAAGATCAACTTCCTCAGCTTCCAGCCGGTCAGCTTCACGGGCCGCGACGAGGCCATCAGCGACGAGCGCCGCGAGGCCCAGCGCTACACCCTCTCGCACATGGCGCACGACGTCAAGAACCAGACCGGCCTGGGCGAGCCGACGCGCGACTGGTTCCCCATCTCCTTCATGTCCACCTTCTCCGACTGGGCCGACCTGGTTCACGGCCCGGACCGCGAGTGGGGCCAACTCACCTGCGGATGTCACCCCAACTGCGGCATCTCCATGGCGCTGATGATCGACAAGGAGACCAAGGAGGCCGTTCCGGTGACCGCCTTCATCGACGCCGAGAACCTCGCCAAGGACATCGCCCGGGTCAACGACGCGGCCCGCGGCAAGGTCGTCACGATGATCGGCGCGGCGCTGGCGCTCATCCGCAACTACAAGCCGGACATGGCGCCCACCCACTTCAAGATCAAGGACCTGCTCACCAAGTTCGACAAGAGCTTCGGCGCCAGCGGACGCGACTACGGCAAGGTCACCGCCGACCGCACGATGGAAGACATCAAGAAACGCCGCGGCGACCGTTGGAACTTCCTCTTCATCGCAGGGATGTGGTTCCAGGATCTCTTCAACTACGACTTCCGCCGCACCGAGCAGTGCATCATCCCTTACGCCACCCAAGAGGGCGAGATCAGCTTCTGCGCCTACAACACCGGTGTGGGCTGGCGCAACATCATCGAGAAGATGCACATGACCTCGACGCTGACCAAGTGGTACGAGGAGCACGGGCGGCACGAGATCTTCGCCGGCGGCAAGAAGGTCGGCCTCGACATGCAGGACAAGTACGACCTGGTGCTCAACGAATCCCACGTCAATGCGGCGGCCAACGACACCTTCGAGAAATCCGGCATCGCCAAGAACGCCCGCGAGGAGAAGATCCGCGCACGCGACGCCAAGCTGAAGCAGGACGCCGAAAATGCGCGCATGGCCAAGCTCTACCGCAAGGAGATCCTGCAGGAGCCGGACGCGCCCGCGGGCTTCATCTCGCTTGACGAGATCAAGCCCGCCGCGCCGGTGCAGGTCGAAGAGGCCGTCCCCTCGGAATAACCCACTGCGCGCTGTACCGTTAGAGCCACTCGCCGGAGTGGCCCTAACATTTTAAGCGAGCCGTCCTGGACCATCGATGCAAAGGATTTTTGGCTTGTGAGATCTCTGCATGGCTCTCCGTCTTGATAGGGTGAAACTTCACTCCCGCCAAAGCAACGCTCATTCAACCGGGCTTTAGTTTCCGCGACAAGCCCGGTGAAGTGTGCAGGGCATTTTTAGGCGCGAGGCCCTCAAGACCCTTGAGGCTTGGGAAGAAGCTGCAAGGCCCTGAGTGTGGCGTGAGTTGCCACGCAGCAGTGCCCAGAGGCTTCCGGGCAGTGGGCCGAGATGGACGCAGCCGGTGGCTGGATTGGCACGGCCTGGGACGTATAATGGAGTTTCGACTTAGCGTGGCCATGCTTGGTTGGGCGCACGCACAGAGAGATTCGGAAGGCCCCCATGCCAGATCAGATCAAGAAGCGGTTGGAAGAAGAGATCAAGTTGCTGGAGCGCGAGCTGACGACGGAGCTGCCGGCGGAGATCAAGCGCGCGGTTGCGCTAGGCGACCTGAGCGAGAACGCGGAGTACCACATGGCGAAGCAGCGCCAGGTGTTCGTGAACGCTCGTCTAGGGCAGTTGAAGAAGCGCATGGGCGAGCTGGCGATGGTGAATCTGGTGAACATTCCGCGCGACAAGGTGGGGTTCGGCGCGACCGTGGTGGTCTTCGACTCCAGCAAGAACGAGGAGATCAGCTACAAGCTGGTGACGAGCGAGGAGACGGACGTGACACAGGGCCTGATCTCGACGACATCGCCGATCGGGCGGGCGCTGCTGGGCAAGGCGGTGGGCGACGTGGCGACCGTGGTGACGCCGAACGGCAAGCGCGAACTGGAGGTGCTGAAGCTGACGACGGTCCACGATGCGGTGGAAGAGGACATCTCGGGCGCGGGGCTGGCGATATGAGTGGTTTATGCTTGCAAGCGGTGAAGGACGCAATACGACGGCCGAGACACAGATGACCTGGACGAGCGCATTCGGGAAGGGCAGCGGATGGTTGCTGCAGAAGATCGTGAATGGGTTGGCGCTGACCAGGATCTCGCCCAACGTGCTCACCTTCCTTGGCCTGGTGATTAACATCTGCGCGGCGTGTTTCTTCGGGTTTGCGCGCGGCGACGACGCGAACCGGATGTTCGTCTACGCCGGGCTGATTATCATCGGCGCGGGCATCTTCGACATGGTGGACGGGCGGGTGGCGCGCAAGACCAACCAGGTGAGCGTCTTCGGTGCGTTCTTCGACTCTGTACTGGATCGCTACTCCGACGTGGCGATCTTCTTCGGCCTGCTGATCTACTACGCGCGGGGCAACCGGCTCTTCTATGTGGGGCTGGTGGCGTTTGTGATGACGGCGTGCGTGATGGTGAGCTACACGCGCGCACGCGCGGAGGCGCTGATCGGGAGCTGCAAGGTGGGCTTCATGGAGCGGCCGGAGCGCATCGTCTGCGTCATCCTCGGCGCGCTCTTCAACCGCTGGGGTGTGATGGCGCCGTGCCTGTGGGTGCTGGCGGTCTTCTCGACGATCACCGTCATCCACCGCATCCGGTACACCTATCTGGAGACGGAGCGGCGGAAGACGATGGGCGCGGCGCGGTAGTTCGGATTCGCTGTTGGTGCCGAAGCCGCGGCGATCTCGAAGGGACATCGAACAATGGATGGAGCGGAGCTGGAAGCGCGGTTTGCGGTGCCCGGGGTTCTGGGCTTTGAGACTACGGATTCGGGGTTGGTGCGCGCGCGCGTGACCGCTGCCTCGGCAGAGGCGACGATCTACCTGCACGGCGCGCATGTGACGCACTGGATGCCATCGGGGAAGGAGCCGGTGCTGTTCCTGAGCGAGCGCACGGAACTGGCGGCGGGCAGGCCGATCCGCGGCGGCGTGCCGGTGATCTTTCCCTGGTTCGGGCCACGACACGATGGCAGACAGGGGCCGCAGCATGGCTTTGCGCGGACGGCAGAGTGGGCGCTGGAGTTTGCGGCGGTGGCCGGGGATGAGGTGCATCTGCTGTTGACGCTGGGGCCGAGCGCGGAGAGCCGCGCGCTGGGCTACGACCACTTCCGGCTGGCCTACCGTGTGATCGTAGGCAGGACGCTGACGCTGGAGCTGACCGTGGCCAACACCTCCAACGCGATGGACGCGGTGCTGGCGTTTGAAGAGGCGATGCACGCATACTATGCGGTGGCTGATGTGCGAGAGGCGACCGTGAGCGGATTGGCGGGAACGGCATTTCTCGACAAGGTGGACGGGATGCAGGAGAAGGTGCAGGCGGAGGCGGCACTCGCGTTCACCCAAAGGACCGACCGCGTCTATCGCCATACGACCGCGACGTGCGCGATCGACGACATTGCGGGGAAGCGGAAGATCCGGATCGAGAAGATGGGGTCGCACACGACGGTGGTGTGGAACCCGTGGAGCGAGCTGGCGGCGACGATGGCGGACATGGAACCGGATGCGTGGCCGCGAATGCTGTGCGTGGAGACGGCAAACGTGGGCGAGAGCGCGGTGACGCTGGTTCCCGGCGCGACCCACACAATGCGCGCGACGGTCTCGGTCGAAGGCGGCGACTAGATGGCGACGAAACAGGCGCGGTTGGTACTGGCTTCGGCCTCGCCGCGGCGGAAGGAACTGCTGGCGCAGGCGGGGTACGCGTTCGAGGTGGAGGTAGCGGAGGTGGACGAGTCGCTGCGCGCGGGCGAGGCGGCGGGCGACTATGTGTTGCGGTTGGCGAAGGAAAAGGCGCAGGTGGTGCTGGCGCGGCTTGCAGATCCCGAGCGGGATGCGAACCCCACGCATCGCGATACGACTGCGATGGATGATGCACCCATCCCCGGTGCGGGGCTGATAGTCCTGGGCGCGGACACGACTGTGGTGTGCAATGGCGAGATTCTGGCGAAGCCGGAGAATGCTGCCGATGCGATGCGGATGCTGCGGATGCTGTCCGGACGGGTGCATGAGGTGTTGACGGGCGTGGCGGTGGCGACGAGAACAGGAACCGCGAGCGACATTGAGACTACTTCGGTTACATTTTTGGAGATTGCGGAAGAGGAGTTGGCGCGGTACTGCGCGACAGCCGAGCCGTTCGACAAGGCGGGCGCGTATGGGATTCAGGGCTACGCCGCCCGCTGGATTCCCCGCATCGACGGCTGCTACTTCAACGTGATGGGGCTGCCGATCGCGCGCTCTGTGCGGCTGATTGAGGCGGCACTCGCCTCAACATTCGACCAACCGGGCTCCCGTTCATTGCAGGCTGCAGCGTCCTGCGTGCGCCGTTGACACGCACGATACAGATCGAAGACCCATGCGCCTGAGCCCAGAAGCCTGCGAAAGCGCCACTGTTCGTGGCGCGCTGGCATATCCATGCTCCATGGACTGGGCCTCTATCCATCGACCTTGTAGCGAGGCCGGGGAGAGCGGACCGCGTGTTTGACGGCTGCGGTGAGCGGGCCGAACGCCGCGCGCACGACTACATGCGCCACTGCAAAGCAAGCCGTCTTCGCCGTGTTGGATGCGAAGGCGGGCACGACCGTCGGCAAGTCCTCGCCTCCGTCGCTCGTTTTTGTATGCGCGCTTTAGAGGCAGAACGCTAGCGCAGGGTGACATCCCAGACTTTGGAGAGGCGGCTCTTGCCGGCGGGGCCCTCGACGGTGAGGACGACAACGTACTCGCCGGCGTTCTTGTACTGGTGGATTGGGTTCTGGTCGCTGGAGTCGGTACCGTCGCCGAACTCCCACGTCCAGCTTGTAATCTGTCCCTCCGACTCATCCTGGAACGCCACCATGCGGCGGTTCATATCGAGTATCTTGAAGCTCCACTGGGCGTCGATGGGCTTGTGAAACTGCGGCTCCAGCGGCATCAGGCGGAACTCGCGCAGGTAGGTCGAGTTGCCGTACATGGTGTGCTCGGGCGATAGGTTCCAGAAGCCGTTGTTCTTGCCGTCGGGCGCGCCGTCGTAGTCGATGACCGCCCACGACAGGCCGACGATCTTGTTCTCGTAGAGCTCCGATTCAACCGCGCGTTGCGGGCCTTCGCACCCCGCGTAGTCGAAGGGCGTGATGTAGAACTCCAGAATGTAGTGCCCGGATTGGCCCGGCCTGAAGTCGTAGGACTGCGCGTGGTTGGCGTAGGGCAGCTCCTTGATCCACGGCTGGCAGCCCCACTCCATTGCCCAGTCCTTGCCCTCCGACGGCGTGAAGATGTGGTAGTTCTGCGCCTGCACGCCGTGCATGGAGAAGTGCGCGTCCCACGGGTCCTGGTCCGCGTTGTTGCGAAAGCGCGGAATCAGCGGGCCACCGGAACGATCGCCATCGACGACCAGCTCAAAGGTGTCGTTGTGCAGGCCGGGATCGGCAAAGTCCCAGTAGTTGTCGTAGGCCTCGTAGAGGAAGTACAGGCGGTTGAGGCCCTTCACCCAGCCTACCTTTACGTGAACGTCGAGGTCCTTCGGGTCGGGCTTCTCGTGGATGTGCTCGTCGTCGTGCATATCGGCCAGCGTGATTGTGTAGCTGTCGGGAACGATGGCCCAGTCGTCGTCCTTGCCGTCGATGCGCGGGATCATGTTCGCCGGAAACTGAAAGACCTTGAAGATGGGCAGCGTCGGCGCTGTCGCGCTCTTCATGTTGTCTGCGGCTGCGGACACTGTAGCCTGTGGCCCGGTTGGCGCGGCGGTTGAAGCGGATGAAGCAGCGGCTCCCGCGGCAACTTGTGCATTCGGCGCGGGCGCGGCAGCAGCCGTCGCTTCGACTGGCGCGGGTGCGGAGGTTTGCTGCGCATGTGTCGCAGCGACTGCGAACGCAAGCGCCGTGGCCATGATTGCAAGGTGTGTTGCTCTCATACGATGGAGACCGCCTTTCCGAGGGCTGGATGGGCTGGGCCTCCGGTGAGGCCCTCTATCTTGAGGCCGGTCGTATCCTTCGCCTCGACCGCGTAAGAGAACGCATCGGGCGGGTTCGCGCCCCAGGCGACCGTGCAGTCGCGCAGCGTGACGTCGTCCGCGTATTCGATGGAGAAGCCGGGCGTGTCGTGCGGCTCGATGCCTGGGACCGCTGTCGTGGGGCGGTTGTCGAAGAGAGCGCCGGGAAACTTGGTGGTGCGTTCCAGGGTGACCGAGACGCGGTCGAGCGTGACATCGTGGATGCGCGACTGCGGACTGCCGCAGACGCGCACGGAGTTCTCCGCCGTGCCGCTCACGTTCTGCACGTTGACGTGGTGCAGCGTGCCTGGTTTGCCGGTGGGCGTGCGCGGAATGGCGGTGAATGAGATCGCCTCGCCGCGGCCCCACCATGGATCGGCGAAGAACCGTGAATGAAACGTAATGTCGCGGAAGTCGATGTTGAAGATGTTACCCTCGTCGCGCAGTTGGATACACAGGCCGCGCGAGGCGGACTTGATCTGGCAGCGCTCGAAGCGGATGTCGTGAATGTCGGAGGTGGTCTCGGTGCCGATCTTGAGGCCGGCGTCCTGCGTCTCGATAACGCAATCGTGAACGTGGATGTTGGCGCATTCACCGTAGTCGGCGGGCTGGCGGCTGCACTTGACGACGACGCCGTCGTCGCCGGAGACGATGTTGCAGTTGCGAATCTCGACGTTGCGCGAGTGGTCGGGGTCGATCCCGTCGCAGTTGGGCACGTCGAGCAGGTTGCGCACCTTCACATTGTCCACCAGCACGCCGTCGCAGCCGAGCAGGTGCAGGCCCCAGTTGGGCGCCTCGGCAAATGTAATGTCGCGGACCTCGAGATCCGTGCATCCGGTGAGGACGAACATCTTGGGACGGAATGGGCCTGGGATCCACCACTGGTTGGTTTTGTCGTAACTCTTCATGAACTCATGCGCTCGGCCCTGGATGTTGCCCGTGCCCGTGATGCGGAGGCCGTGCGCTCTGTTGGCTATGATCGCTGCGCCAAGTGCTGCCGACATGGTGTCCCCGTCGACCGATCCGGGAAGGCCGCCGCGATAGTCTTCGCGGCGCGTGCTGATAAGCAACTGCGCATCGCCGTCCAGATGAAAGTCGATCGCGCCCTTAAGTTCGATGGTCCCGATCAGGTACTTGTGCCCGCCCGGAACCAGCACCTGCGCACTGCCGGAGTACGCGGCCGCGGCATCGATGGCACATTGGAACGCTGCGCTGTCCAGCGTCTTGCCATCGCCCGCCGCGCCGTACTTCATCACGTCGAAAATTTTGGCCTGTGGAGGGCCGGTGCGTGGGGCCGATTGCTCCGGTGCCGCGCTCTGCGAGGCAAACGCATCGAGCGGAGACAGCGCCGCCGCTCCGGCCAGGGCCGCGCCCGTCTTGAGGAGATTGCGTCGGGTCGTCAATCGCGCGTCGTCGACTTGAGTTCGATTCAATGGAATCTCCTCTCCCGAAGTTCCCCCCAGGAAACAGCTCCAGTATAGAAGGTACGCTGCGCAGAGAACGGACCATGGGCGCGCGGCGGCGCAATCGCTGTGCGCGGCCAGCCAGTCCGCGTGTATAAGGATTATGTGCCGGTCGCGCAGGCCGGCGATTGCGGGCAAAAGAGGAGCCAGACCATCGAAGGCAATCCCAGTTTTATGCGGCGGGCGATCGCGCTGGCCACGGAGAACGTCCTCTCTCGCGTGGGAGGGCCATTTGGCGCGGTGGTTGTGCGCGACGGCGAGATACTCGCCACAGGCACGAACCTGGTGGCGTCCACCAACGACCCAACCGCGCACGCCGAGGTCGTCGCCATCCGCGCGGCCTGCCGTGCTCTGGGCGATTTCAAACTCACGGGATGCGCGGTCTACGCCAGTTGCGAGCCGTGCCCGATGTGTCTGGCTGCAATCTACTGGGCACGCTGCGACGCGATTTTTTACGGCAACCGCGCTGCCGACGCCAGCGATGCCGGCTTCGACGATGCCTGGCTCTATCGCGAGCTGTGCCTCGCGCCGGAGCAACGCAAAATCCCCATGAAGCGCCTGATGGCCGGCGAGGCGATGGCGAGCTTCGACGCGTGGCGCGCTCTACCCGATAGAATCGACTACTGACATGGCAAACAAACGCAGGACCTCACAAACGAAGGCTGTCGCTGCTCCCGGAAGGGCCGCGGATGTCGCAGCATCCGCGGTGCCGGTGAAGATCGCACTGCTGGGCTTCGGCACCGTCGGCAGCGCCATGGCGCGCGTACTCGCGCAGTCGAAGCTGCCGGGCGTCGTGCTGACGCACATCTACAACCGCAACGTGGAACGCAAGCGCGCTTCGGACGCCGCGCAGTGCGTGCCCGCGTCCGTGGTGTGGACAGAGGACTTCAACGACATTGTGAACTCGCGCGCCGACATCGTGGTTGAGCTGATGGGTGGCCTCGACCCCGCCGAGGGCTGGCTGCGCAGATGCTTCGCCGCGGGCATGTCGGTGGTGACGGCCAACAAGCAGCTCATCGCCTATCGCGGCGCAACGCTCGCGCGGTTGGCCGCCAGGCACGGCGTGCAACTGCTCTATGGGGCATCCGTCGCGGGCGGCGTGCCGGTGATCCCCGGAATCCTGCAAGGCCTGGGCGGCGACCGGATCGTGCGCATCAGCGGCATCGTCAACGGAACGTGCAACTACATCCTGAGCCACATGGAGACCGGTGCGGAGTACGCGGCCGTGTTGGCCGATGCGCAGCGGCTGGGCTTCGCGGAGGCCGATCCATCGGCGGATGTCGATGGCCTCGACGCGCGCGCCAAGTTGTGCATCCTGTCGCGCATCGCGCTGCACGCGGAGCTGGACCCCAACGCAGTCGCCACGCAGACCATCTCAACCGTCGAGGCCGTGGATTTTGCATACGCAAAGGAACTGGGCTGCACCATTCGCCAGGTCTCGCTCGCGCATATGGATGCAAAAAACAGACTGGTTCATGCCCGCGTGGCCCCCATGCTGGTGCCGCTGACATCGCCGATTGCCTGGTCGCGCGGCACGCAGAACATGGTGGTCGCATCAGGACGCTTCGGCGGCGATGTGGTCTTCTCCGGCCACGGCGCGGGCGGCGAGCCGACGGCGGTGGCGGTGGTCTCGGACATTCTTGCGGTCGCGCACCGTTCAGTCGCCGTACAGCTTCCCGTGCATCGCCGCGCAGTCACCGGAGAGTTGCTCGCGCCGCAGTATCTGCGCTTCGTGGTGGACGACAGGCCCGGCATCGTCTCCGGCATCGCAGGTGCGCTGGCCAGGGTTGGGGCCAACATCGATTCGCTGCTGCAACGTCCGGGCTACCCCAAGCACAAGCTCCCGTTCGTCATCACCACCGAGCCCTGCCTGACCTCGACCATCGAGAGGGCCGTCGTCGCCATGGCGAAGATGAACTGTATGTTGCAGCCTCCGCTCTGCCTGCAAATCCTCGCCCTGGACGACAAGGCGGAGTAGAGACGACGGTGCATCGAGAACGACAGCCGCCGGAGTGAATATCGCTCTGCGTCAGTCCAGCTTTTTGATCCAGATATTGCGCACCGAGACCTTGGCGGGAGTTCCCTCCAGCTCGATGCCGATCTTGCCCGCCTGATTGTTGGACGACGCCGGGTCGTCGTCGATATAGACGGCCATCAGTTGACCATTGAGGATGTGGAGGAATGTTCCGCCGCGCGCGACGATCTCGTACTGGTTCCAATCGTTGATCTTCACATAACCGCCCAGCGCGCTGCGGTCCCCGATGGTTGCAATGAGGCTGGGCGCGGCCCCAGCGGCGGAGTTGACCACCTCCCCGCGCCAGGCGACAATGCCCAGCGGTGTGTTCTCCGAATAGAACTGTCCGGTATAGGAGGCGTGCAGTGGGTTCACCGGAAACCAGAAGTCGGCCTGCGGCCCGGTCATCATCCAGTCCAAGTTGCGCGGCCTCTCGCCGGGGCGCAGCGGCTTGTTCCAGGGCAGTCCCGTCTGGCTGCGGTACTGGATGCCGCTGCCGCCGGCGATCTCGCACTTGATCTCCAGTTTGAGGTCGAAGTCCTTGACGATGAGGTCGCGCCGCCAGATGTAGGTGTTGGCCACAGGATTGTCCTTGTTGGATTCGCCCACGATGGCGCCGTTCTCCACATGCCAGACTGCTGGGTCTCCCTCCCAGTCGGCAAGAGTTTTACCATCGAATATCTGCGTGTAGCCGGTGTGGTCGTTGAAGTCCATCGCAGCCGGCTCATGGAACTGCGAGTGCATGGGGGCTGGCCCAGGCTGTGGCGCGGCCGGTGCCTGCGCCAGCGCCATGCCTGCGCTGGCAACCAAGAGCATTCCGTAGAGTCCATAGGGCCGGAGTGCGGTGCGCCGTTTGGAGATGAAGTTGCCGGTCAATCGGGTCATCGAAGCCTCTTCAGAGAGAGAATAGACAAATCGCAACGTGGTTGAAGCACGGTACACAACAGGCTTTAATGTACTGCAAGCATCTCCTTGGGCACTGAACAGGCGGCGGCCTGGATTGCTTCGATGCACGGCGCAGACGAAGGAGGACAGAGCATTCCTTCGCCTCAATCCGTGCCGGTCCACGGCCGCATCTAACGGGCCTGCGGCGCAGCCTCCTCCACCTCACTGCTCGGCGCGGACTCGTTTCCTGCCGCATCCACCGCCGTCACCCGGTAGGCGTAGCTGTGCGCCGCCACCACCGCGAGGTCGCGGTAAGCCGCGACTGGCAGAGGCTGCGGGTCGAGCAGCCGCCAGGCACCCGCCGCTCTGCCATCCATGTCGCGTCGGTAGACACGGTAGCCCACGACGCGTGGCTCCATGTCCGGCTCCCAGGAGAGGTCGATGGCCGGAAGCTGGCCCTGGGGCGCGGGCTGCTCCGCCCCGTGCGCTGTAGACTCGCCCGTGGAAGGCCCGCCCGCGAAGCTGGGCACTGCAACCAGATCCACCGGGGCCTCGGGCGGAAAGACATCCAGCATCGCCACGGCCACTGCGGCGGAGGCTTCGCTGCGCAGCTCCAGCCTCTGCCCGTCCGCAACCACAATGCGAACGCGCTGCGCGGTATAGCGATAGGCATTGCCGATCTGTGCCGTACGGTCGATCGTGCCGCCCGCATCCGCCGCGCTGGAGCC
>JAJZDL010000053.1 GCA_021851465.1 Acidobacteriota bacterium | reverse complement strand
CCGCTCAGCGTCACCATGGCCGCGCCGCCCACGCTTGCATTGGTGGAGATGTTCAATGTTGCCGAGTATGTCCCCGCACTCGATGCCGTAAAGCTCACCGTCACCGTGCAGCTCCCTCCCGCCGCCACCGTCGCCCCGCAAGTGTTCGTCTCGGTGAAGTTGCTCGCATTCGTCCCCGTGATCGTGACCCCGCTGATCGTCAGCGCAGCCCCGCCGGTATTGGTCAGCGTCACTGTATTCGTAGTGGCTGTGCCCCCCGCTACCATGCCGGGCAGCGTCAGCGAAGACGTGCTCAACCCCGCCGCTGGCCCCGCCGGTGCTGTCGGCGCGCTGCTTCCGCCGCAACCCGAGATCCAAGCCGCTCCCGCAACCGCTCCCGCAACCAGTGCCAGCCGCGCGACGCGCATCGCCGAGCACGCAAATCTCCGCGTGCTGCCGCCCAGCATCCCACACCCAACCCCGGACAACGCATACCCACGCAACCAAGAAAGCATTTTCATCGGAAACTCCTCAAGTTAAGAACGGGCCCTGGCGCAAAAAACACGCGGAGGAGCACCTGATTAGGGTGGGATTGAATACAACAGATGGAACACCGATAGAAGTGGGCGTGAAGTAATACTGAATTTTCGAGTCGAAGGAAAGCTACCCTGTCTGACACCGCCTGTCAATTTCGTCACACCAAGGAACCGCAACCGCTCAATCCGCACATGCAGCATCAATCGGTCACAGGAACCGTCCGTCTTCTCCACCGCGCCGTCCCTATAATGGACAAAGGCGCTGCGGCGACCCCGGAAGGCACTACCAATGGCGCAACGCGAAGATCGCAAACGGCTCGGCAAGAAACACCGCGAAGCATCCACCCGCCCTAAAAAAGGCCGCGCGCCCCGCACTGCTCCCACCACCGGAGCGGTCGATCCGCGCAAGCGCAAAGTCCTCGCCGCCAAGCGCAACGAGCAGGCAAAAAAGAAGCGCGCGCCCACTCGCTCTCCCGAGCGCGAATCGCGCAAGGCCATCGCGCCAAAGACTTCCTCAATCCAGTCACCCGCGTCGAAGCCCCGTGCCCAGCGCCCAGCCGCCAACATCGTCGGGCACCAGACTCCACATTCCAGCAACATCGGGCACCAGACTCCACATTCCAGCAACATCGGTCGCCGTGAATCCGAATCGTCTGCCGAATCCTCCACTGAGGCCCGCGCCTGGCGCGACGCCGAACTCCTCGCCGCACAGCTCGATCTCGCCGTCGATTCCGCCGCCGCCCGCGCCCTTCCTCTGATCGCCATCTGCGGCCGTCCCAACGTCGGCAAATCCACCCTCTTCAACCGCCTCACAGGCTCCCGCCGCTCCATCGTCGGCGACGAGCCCGGAATCACCCGCGACCGCATCTACGGCCTCATCGAGTGGCAGTCCACTCACGCCCGCCTCGTCGACACCGGAGGCATCGTTCCCGATGACCCGGATCTCATCCCAGCCGAGATCTTCCGCCAGGCCCAGACCGCCCTCGACGAGGCCGCTGCCATCATCCTCGTCGTCGATGGCCGCACCGAGCTCGCCTCCCCCGACCTCACCCTGGCGCGCCTTCTCCTGCGCGGCGGCAAGCCCGTCTTCCTCGCGGTCAATAAGATCGACACCGCGGCCCTCGCCCCAGCAGCCGAAAACTTCCGACGCCTCGGCTTCCGCAACCTACTCGCCATCTCCGCCGAGCACGGCACCGGCATCGGCGACCTACTTGACGAGGTCTTCGCCGTCCTCCCAGCGCCCAACGTCCTCCCGCCCGAGGCCTTCCTCAGCGGGGCCGACGAGATGGACGAGGACGCCACCGGCCCCGACTTCGCACCGCCTCCCGGCGCAGAGTTCCTCCCCGCCGACCCGCTCACGCACTTCGACCCGCATGACCCGCTCGATCCCAATCGCCCCCGCCGCCTCCGCTCCCATGGCTCCTTCGTCGAGCACGAGACCAGGATCGCCATCATCGGTCGCCCGAACGTCGGCAAGTCCACCCTCCTCAACGCCCTCACCGGCAGCATCCGCGCCATCGTCAGCCCCATCGCCGGAACCACCCGCGACGCTGTAGACGAGGTCGTAACCCGCGGCGCACACGACTTCCGCTTCGTCGATACCGCCGGAATCCGACGCAAGGGCAAGACGCACCTCATGGCAGAGAAGCTCTCCGTCGTCATGGCCCGCAAGCACCTCGAGGCCGCCGATGTCAGCCTCCTCGTCCTCGACGCCACCGAAGGCGTCGCCGCCCTCGACGCCAACATCGGCGGCTACGCCCACGAGTCCGGACGCTCGGTCATCATCGTGGTCAACAAGTGGGACCTCGTCACAAATCCGCCCGGCTCCGCTTCCTCATCGGGCGTCATTCTGGCGAAGCCAGAATCTCGGTCGTTGTCTTCGCCGCCCGCCTCTGCCACCGGCCAGGGCTGGGACGCAAAACGCTCCGGCAGCTCCGCCGCTCCCGTCGACAAAACCATCTACGAACAGCAGGTCCGCGACAAGCTCAAGTACCTCGACTACGCCCCACTCCTCTTCGTCTCCGCCGCCTCGGGCGCCGGCGTCGAGGCGCTCTTCAAAAAGATCGAACTCGTCGCCCGCGAGCGCCGCAAGCGCGTCACCACCGGCCAGATGAACCGCTTCCTCGCCGCCGTCGACTTCCAGCGCGCCTCCGTCCCCATGAACCGACGCGTCCGCATCTACTACATGACACAGGCCGCCGTCGCCCCACCCACCTTCGTCCTCTTCACAGACCGCGACGTAAAACTCCACTTTGCCTTCGAGCGCTTCCTCGCCAACCAGATCCGCGCCGCCTTCGGCTTCATCGGCGCTCCGATCTGGTTCAAAACCCGCCCCCGCAACAAAAAGACCCCCGAAGAGTAGGCATTTACATCCTTTGCCAATTTTATCCACAGGCTTATACTCGACAACTTTGGAAGAACAAGAGATTCTCAAACAGCGTTTATTCATCGTTGCCCCTTCGCAAAGATCGCCGCCGCTTAAGATCATCCTGGGTGCCCGGTTATCGCGGTCGTATTGTGATGGGTGGGATCCCCCAAAACCCCGCAAATCCCCTGGCAAACTCCCTCCCCGCCCTGCTGGCCAAACCCCACGGTCGAAAGAACGCAGCACAACGCAAATCCACACGGTGCCTTCATAAGCAGAGTCTCTCCTTCGCCGTGACGATCGCGACAAATCGTTCCCAAACTACATCTGCCTCCGGTTCCCTTCCGAAGCCGTGGCCCGGCATCTCCGCGGCAAGCATAGTGCGTGGCGGCACAAGCTCCAGCGGTCGTCTCCAAAGAGTATTGCGTGGCACAGATCCATACCGAGCGGCAAGCTGTACGAAAATGCTCTAATCTATATCCATGTACGAAGACTTCACTGTCCCCGACCGCTGGACTGGCGAACCGCTGCACTGCACATGGCGCGCCACTATTGTTGCCATCGCCACGCGCCACGCCGACGCCACAGACATCCACTTCTCCGTCAACGACAGGCACGTCTGCATCGCACTGCCCAACCTTGCATGGGTCGAGCAGAAGCGCCGCACCGGCAAGGTCATCACGGACTACCTCGCCGCGCAGCTCGCCGGACGCTACCTCAAGCAGGCCATCGAATCCGGCTACGACAACGGCCGCGAGATGTACACCATGACCGTCGATGAGGTTCTCGACCACGCACAAGCCGTCGTTAAAGAGGCTGGTGGTACCGCCAGGCTCCCCAGCCTCCCCATCATCTACGAAGACGTCCCGCCGCTGAAGGCGATCGGCGCGCAGCCCCAGGGCGCCCCTGCCGCATAACTCTGGCCCTCGGAACTAGACTACGGAGTCGTCGTCAATGTTCACTCGCCGCCGTTTTCTCCTGGCCCTCCCCACGCTCGCTGCCCTTCCGCGCCTCGCTCGCTCTCAGTCCCTCCTCACTCCCTTCCACAAAAAGCCTGTCCCGCCGCAACCCATCTTCGTCTACTTCGGCACCGATACCGGCAAGGGTGTCGCCAAGGGAATCTACCTCTCCCGCTTCGACCGAGCCACGGGCCATCTCTCACCCCCACTCCTCGCCGCCGCAACCCTCCGCCCGTCCTTCCTCGCCCTCTCGTCGAACACCCAGGGCCCGCGCCGCCTCTACGCTGCCAACGAGGACAACGACGCCTCGGCCACGCTGACCAGCTTCCTCATGGATCCAACCAGCGGCGCGCTGCATGAGATCAATCGCGTCACCTCCGCTGGCGCAGGCCCGGCCTATGTCTCGCTCGACGCCACCGGCCAGGCAGCCTTCGTCGCCGACTACGCCGGCTCCGCCATCGCCAGCTACCGCGTCCTTCCCGGCGGCGCGCTCTCCCAGCCCATCGAGCGCATCGACTATAAAGAACGCCGCTTCGGCCATCGCGGCCCCAACATCGCCCGCCAGGACGCGCCCCACCCCCACTCCGTCCGCCTCTCGCCCGACAACCGCTTCCTCCTCGTCAACGACCTCGGCTCGGACGCGATCTCCGTCTTCCCCATCGACGCCGCCACGGCCCGCCTCGGTCCGCCCGCGCTCTTCTCCAACGACCGTCCCGGATCGGGTCCGCGCCACATCGCCTTCCATCCCAATGGCCGCTGGGTCTACTCCATTAACGAGCTCGACTCCACCATCGACCGCTTCCTCTGGTCCACCACCAGCTCACTCACCGATCCGCAGGGCCAGCTCGTCTACACCGGCCAACACGTCAAGACCATCGCTCACAGCTTTCCCGCCGCAAAGAACACTGCCGCCGAGGTCGCCATCTCCCCCGACGGCAACTTCCTCTACGCCTCCAACCGCGGCGAAGACACGCTTGTCGCCTTCGCCATCGCAGACGACGGCCAGCTCACCCTCGTCCAGCGCATCGCCTGCGGCGGCAAGACCCCGCGCCAGTTCACCCTCTCGCCCGATTCCGAAGCCCGCTGGCTGCTCTGCGGCAACCAGGACTCCGCCTCCGTCACCGTCTTCCACCGCGACCCCGCATCCGGCCATCTCACCGGCCCCATCCAGGCCCTCCCACTCGACTCCCCGATGTTCACCCTCTTCGCATAAAGCATCTCTCCAATTGCGATCGCCGACACTGGATTGAGCTTCCGACATCTGAAGTCCTGCCCGAGCCAAACGGGGCCCAATCCACAGTTTCCTTACGGCCTGCTTTAAAACCGTCTCTCGCCTCGGATATTTACGAATGCCATTCTGACCCTGAGCTTGCCGAAGGGAAAGAATCCCCCAAATTGCGTCGCTGTTTGTCTCCTCGTTGCGTACGAGTTGCATAATTTTTAGACAGGTTCCTGGGGCCGCCGTGTTGAAGCACATTGGCAGTGTCCCCTTGATTCCTTGGTAGGAGTGTCCCCTCGTACAGTGCCTTTTGCGTGCAGGCGATCGGGGATTGGGGCGGACGCGATTGAGTGGCCGGGAGTTGCGGCGGGTTGAGGCATTTGGGCGTGTGTCTTCGGGGAGTTTGCGCTTGCGCGATGCGTGTGAGTTGCCGGGGATGAGTGATCGGCCTGGCAAGCGGCTGTGGTGCCGGATCATCGCGGCCAACTGCCCCCCAGCCCACAAGCCCACAAGCCCACAAGCCACGCAACCAGCTTCGCGCTCGTTTGCCGAGCCGCCACATCTGGGTTAATCTATCCGCTGTGGCATCTTTGGGAAACTCGCGCACCTGTAGGATCAGTGACCGATCTCTGCGAACGCTGTCTTCGCGGTATGCCGCTGCGATCTTACTGGTGCTGAGCGCAGCTGTGGCCGCCTTCCCTGTTCTCGGCCAAACCGCTTCGCCATCGGCCTCGTCGGCACAATCGTCGGCTCCCGCCGCGGCACCTGCCGATCTGCCTGACGCACCCGGCGTCGGCCCGACGACCGCGCCCGAGCCAGTGCCCACCGGCCCCACCGTGGTCATCGACACCTCCATGGGGCGGCTCACCTGCAAGACCTTCGACAAGCAGGCCCCCAACGCCGTCGCCAACTTCATCGGCCTGGCCGAGGGCACGAAGGACTGGACCGTCAACGCCACTCACATCAAGCAGCACGGCAAGCGCTTCTACGATGGCCTGACCTTCCATCGCGTCATTCCCGGCTTTATGATCCAGGGCGGCGACCCTGTGGGCGACGGCACAGGCGACCCCGGCTACTACTTCGACGACGAGATCGCGCCGAACCTCACCTTCTCCCAACCGGGTCGGCTGGCGATGGCCAACTCCGGGCCGAACACCAATGGCAGTCAGTTCTTCATCACGGAAAAGGCCTTCCCTGAGCTGGACGGCAAGTACACCATCTTCGGGCAGTGCGACGCGCACTCCACACTGGTGGCCGCATCCATCGCCAGGGTGGACCGTGACGCCAACGACAAGCCCGTCGCACCGGTGGTGATCGTGCGCGTCACCATCGTCCGCGACGGCCAGCCGATGCCTCCTTTGCCCGCCGCACCGCCCGCGCAAGCGACTGCGCCAGCCGCAGCGCCGCCGCCTTTGCCTTCCACCCACAACTAAACAACACACCACGCAATATCGATTGGAGTCCTATGCCCACGAAGCCCGGCACCTATGTAACCTTCAAGACCAGCGAAGGCACTGTCGTCTGCGAACTCTTTGAGAAGCATGCACCGCAGACCGTCGCCAACTTCATCGCCCTTGCCGAGGGGACCAAGGAGTGGAACAGCCGCTCCAAGAAAGGCCCCAAGCTGTACGATGGCACCGTCTTCCACCGCGTCATTCCCAACTTCATGATCCAGGGCGGCGACCCGGAGGGCACCGGAATGGGCGGCCCCGGCTACAAGTTTGCCGACGAGACCGGCGGCTCGCCGCACAGCTTCCAGAAGCCGGGCAAGCTGGCCATGGCCAACGCAGGCCCCAACACCAACGGCAGCCAGTTCTTCATCACCGTCGCAGAGACTGGCTGGCTCACCGGCAAGCACACCATCTTCGGCGAGGTGGTGGAGGGACACGAGATCGTCGAAAAAATCTCCAAGGTTCCGACCGCTAGCCAGGACCGCCCGAAGACAGCGGTTGTTCTGGAATCCGTCACGATTCACCGCATCGCTTAACCTTTGCCGTACCGGGGAAGAGGCCCGCTCCCATAGAGCGGGCCTCTTCGTTGTGGTGGCTGGCCCAGATCGCAACGATTCATCAATGCGGTTTGTGCGGCGCACCCGCCTACAAGCGCGGAGTGCATGGAAGAAGAACCGCCAAGCCGCATTGCAAGCGCACAGTTTCTGCCGTGGCCTGCACGCCGTTGAAAGTGAGAAGATAGACGGATGCTCGAAGAACTCCCTGGAAACACGATGCTGGCGGCGGTGCTCTATGGCAGCGAGGACCTGCGCATGGAGCAGGTGCCCGTTCCGGGCATTGGCCCCGGAGAGCTGCTGCTTCGTGTGGGTGCGTCCCTTACCTGCGGCACAGACCTCAAGGTCTACCGCCGCGGATACCACGCCATGATGCTGAAGCCGCCGGTGGTCTTCGGCCACGAGCTGGCCGGAGTCGTGGTTGGCATCGGCGCAGGCGTGGATAAGTTCAACATCGGCGATCGCGTCCTGCCGCTCAACTCCGCGCCCTGCGATGAGTGCTACTTCTGCCGCCACAACCAGCAGAACCTCTGCGAAGACCTTCTCTTCAACAACGGAGCCTACGCCCAGTACATGCGCATTCCAGCGCGCATCGTGGAGAAGAACACGCTGCCGGTGCCGGACGGCCTGGCCCTGGAGCACGCCGCTATGACTGAGCCGCTGGCCTGCGTGGTGCGCGGCATGGAGGAGTCCGGCGCGCGCACTGGAGACACCATGGCTGTCATCGGCGCAGGCCCCATTGGTCTCATGTTCATCCATGCCGCCCACTTGAGCGGCATGCGAGTGATTGCAGTCGTCAAGCGAGAGGATCAGATCGCCGCCGCACGCCGCCTCGGGGCCGCCGACGTGGTGCGCATCGCCGACGGCGTGGACACCGTGGCCGCCGCGCGCGCGCTCACCGACAATGGCCGCGGGGCCGACGTTGTCATCGAAGCTGTCGCCCACCCCGCCACATGGGAGCAGGCAGTCGGAATTGTGCGCAAGGGGGGCGTCGTCAACTTCTTCGGTGGCCCGCCCAGCGGCACCGTCGTCGGCCTCGACACCAACCGTCTGCACTACGGCGACATCACCCTCAAGGCATCCTTCCACCTCACGCCCGCCACCGCGCGCACCGCCTTCGCCATGATCGCCAGCGGACGATTCAAAGCCGCAGAGTTCATCACCGGCACGGCACCGCTGGACGATCTGCCACAAATCTTCGCCCGCATGATGACGCGCAGCGCGGAGAAATATCGCGACATCAAGACCGCCGTTTTTCCCCATGGCCGCAAGCCCATCGCAGCCGAATCCGGCGCAAGCGAAGCGCGCGTACGCGGAGGCGCGCAGTGAGCGAGCCGCTGGCAACGTCCGGCCTGCCCTACACCTCCGATTCGTCTATCGCTGCGGCCGATTCGCTCGAAGGCGCGCCTGCGGCGTACCTGACGCCCGCCGACTGGCCCACGCTGGATGAGGCGCGCGCCTGGTGTCACGAGCTGGCAACCTCGCACTACGAGAACTTTCACGTCGCCACCTTCTTTCTTCCCCGCCGCGTGCGACCGCACTTTGAGAGCCTCTACGCCTTCTGCCGCGTCTCCGACGATCTGGGCGATGAGGTCGCCGACACCGCAACCGCGCTGCGACTGCTGGATGCCTGGGGCGCAATGCTCGACCAGTGCTACGACGCGCCGCAGAACTCGCGCCATCCCGTCTTCATCGCGCTGCGCCCGACCATCGTCGCCTGCGACCTGCCGCGCGCGCTCTTCCACGACCTTCTGCGCGCCTTTCGCCAGGACCAGGTCAAGACCCATTACGACACATGGGACGAGGCCGTCGAGTATTCGCGCTACTCCGCCAACCCCGTCGGACGCCTCGTTCTCATGCTCTGCGGATACCGCGACGAAGAGCGCGCGTTGCTCTCCGACAAGGTCTGCACCGCGCTGCAACTCGCCAACTTCTGGCAGGACGCCGTGCGAGACTCCGAGATTCCCCGTCGCTACATCCCGGCTGAGTACATGCAGCGCTTCGGAGTTGCCGAGGGCCAGATCGAGGGGCGCGTCTTCACGCCCGAACTCGCCGCGATGATGCGTGCGCTGGTCGAGCGAACCCGCCAGATGCTGCGCGAAGGCGCTGCACTCAACGCTACTGTAGATCGCGAGCTGCGCGTCACACTCGATCTCTTCACCAAAGGCGGCGAGGCCATTCTCGACGGAATCGCCGCGCAGGACTACGACGTGCTGCGTGGCCGGCCCATCGTGACGCGCCGCAAGAAGCTGCTCCTGCTTGCCGGCGCGTTGCTGGGCAAGCTGCGCTCCGCGCCCTCCCCCGGAGCGCGAGCCGCATGAGCCAAGCAATCAATGCGCGTAACGCCCGCGGCGAGTGCGTGGTCGGCACTGCCGACGCGCAGATCCTCGCGGCCTACAGGTACTGCCGCGAGGTCGCCCGCCGCGAGGCGAAGAACTTCTACTGGGCCTTTCGCGTCCTGCCGCGGCCTAAAAGCGACGCAATGTGTGCCGTCTATGCCTTTATGCGCCGCGCGGACGACATCGCAGACGACGAGTCGAAGCCCATGGAAGCCCGCCGCGACGCGATGGCCGCATGGCTCGAAGCATGGCGCGCATCCAGAGTCTCCGCCGCAAATTCTTCCTCGCCCAGATCGAACGACGACCCCATCTTCCGCGCTCTGGCACACACCCAGCAACGCTTCAACATCCCCGACGATCTCCTCGAAGAGCTCGTCGCCGGGACCACAATGGACCTCAAACCTTGCTCCTTGGACTCCGGTGCTGTTCAGACCTACGCCACATTCGACGACCTCTATCGCTACTGCTACCTCGTCGCCTCGGTCGTCGGCCTTGTCTGCATCCGCATCTTCGGCTACACCGACCCGCGCGCCGAGAAGTTTGCCGAGGAGACCGGCGTCGCCTTCCAACTCACCAACATCCTGCGCGACGTGCAGGAAGACATCGAGCGCAACCGCGTCTATCTTCCCCTCGATCTGCTCGACGAGTTCGGTGAATCCGTCGACGATCTGCGGTCCCTTGCCGCCGGACGCGCCATGACCGAGCGCGAGCGCGCCATGCTGGCCACGCTGGCCATCCGAGCGGAAAAATACTATTGCTCCGCGCATAAGCTGCTCCCGCTGCTCGACCGCGACAGCCGCGCCGCAATGTGGGTCCTGGCCACCATCTATCACCGCCTGCTCTCCCGCATCGCGGTGCGCAGGATGGAGGTCTTCCGCGAGCGCGTCGCCCTTTCCACAGCGGAAAAGCTCGCAGTACTTTTGCGCGGAGCTACAATGGCGGCATGGAACCGCATGGCAGGGTGATGCGTGCCTCCGACATACGCCGCCGTGCCTCCGATGCAAGGCCCGCGGACATTGTCGTCGTAGGCGCGGGCGTGGCTGGCCTGGCCGCGGCGGTTGCGCTGGCCGGCGACGGCGCATCGGTCACACTGCTCGAACGCCGCGGCTTTGTCGGTGGCCGTGCCTACTCCTACCTACATCCCACGCTCGACGAGACCATTGACTCGCAGCATGTTCTCCTCGGCTGCTGCACCAACTTCGTCGATCTCCTCGCGCAGGCGGAGGCGGAGTGGTCCATTCGCTGGTACGACAGCATCTGCTTCCTCGAACCATCCGCATCCGGCAACCCGCGCCGCAGTTGCATCGAATCCTCCCGCCTGCCCGCGCCCGCGCACCAGGCCGTCAGCTTTCTGCGCGCGCCGATGCTTGGTCTGCGCGACAAGGCCGCCATCGCACGCGGCATGGCCCGCCTCCTGCGCGGCGCGCCCACAACCGACGCCGAGGGCTTCGCAGCTTGGCTCAAGCGCTCCGGACAGACAGATCGCGCCATCCGCCACTTCTGGGAGCCGGTCGTCGTCGGCGCGTTGAACGATACACTGGACAACTGTTCCGCAAAGTACGCTGGCAAGATCTTTCATGAGGCATTCCTCCGCTCGCCACAGGCTGGCCGGCTCGGCATCCCCACCAAGCCGATGAGCGAGTTCTTCGATCCAGTCGTCAAACTGGCGCGCCGTCTCGGCGTCGATCTCCGCCTCAACTCCCCAGTGGACTCAATCGAGCGAGCGCCGAATGGCCGGTGGAAGGTAAAGATCGGCGCAAATGAAATTGAAACCGGCGCTGTCGTGCTCGCCACCGATCTCCGACACACCCAGCGCCTGATGAACACCCTCGCCGGCGAAGGTGCCCCGCCCGGTGCATACAAACCCTTCGCGTTCGAACGTTTCGTCGTTGCGCCCATCGCCACCATTCACCTCTGGTACGAGCGTGAGGTCAGCGATCTCGACCACGCTGCTCTGCTCGACACGCGCATCCAGTGGCTCTTCGCCAAGTCGCGCATCCGTGGCTGGGAGGCCGAGCGCGGCAGCTATCTGGAGCTGGTCGTCAGCGCATCCTGGCCGGAACTCGCCATGCCGCGGGATCGGGTCCTCGCCTCCGCACTGCGCGAACTCGAACTCTTTCTCCCCGCCATCCGCCAGACCCGCCTGCTCAAGAGCGCCGTGCTAAAGGAGGCCCGCGCCACCTTCTCCGTCAGCCCCGGCCTGGACGCCCTTCGCCCCACGCAGACCACCGCCTACCCGCGCCTCTACGTCGCCGGAGACTGGACTGCCTCCGGCTGGCCTTCGACGATGGAAGGTGCAGCCCGCAGCGGACGCCTCGCCGCCGGTGAACTCATCGGCGAGCGCACTCACTTCCTCGTCCCGGAGCCCCCCGCCACCGGCCTCATGCGCCTCCTCAGCCGCAACCGGTAGCTGGCCGCTCCCCTCTGAGCGCCGCCTGCCCGCAGCGATGCATGTTTCGCCAATCCTTTGCGAATGAATCGTAATTCAATGTTCACGCCGGACTTTGTCCAGCTAGCGCAAAAGAGGTAGCTTGGAAGAATGAGCAATGTGGAGAAGGACTTTTTAGAGATCGCCGACACGAAGACGAGCAAGCGTCGTCTGGTGTTGGTGGCCGCAGCGGCGGCTGTGCTGCTGCTCTTTCTGGCGGCAAGTTATCTGACGCAGGGAGCGATGGCCGACCTTCCGTTTCTCAAGGGACAGCCGGGACTGGTAGACCAGAGACCCTGGCTGACCGCGTCGGCGCTGGCCGATACCGCCGTCTCCGCCGAGGAAAAACAGTTTGCCCGCGAGGCGGAGCGCCTCGCCGATCATGAGGTGGACCAGGCGTTTGCCATGGCCATGCGCCAGGCGGAGATGCAGACGCTCGTGCTTAACGGGCCCGCGCTGCAGATTCAGAAAAAGGTGAACTGGCTCGCCGGACAGGTGAAGCAGGATCAGGCCGCCGTGGACGCCCTGAACGCGCAGATGGCCGCGGCGACAAAGCGCGGTGGCGTGGTGGCGCCCACGCTCCAGGACAATTTGGATGTGGCCAAGGGACAGTTGCAGCTCGATACCGATGAGTTGAGCGATGAGAGTGGAAACCTGGCGCGCGCCAGCGGCGACAAGCGGATACAGATTCAGCAGGAGCTTGCGGCCCGCGAGGCGACCATGCAGAAGTACGACTCACAAGCCAACAGCCCCGGCGAGCCTGCTGTAATCTCGGCAAAGCGCTATCAAACACTGGATGAACGTCTGGACGCTTGGTCCAACCAGCGGGCACGTCGCGCTTCGCTGCAACAGGCGCAAGCTGAGACGGATGCAGACATCGCACGACTGACCGCGCAGTACGCCGCGTTGAATGCGCAATCCAACGCGGCGACGGCCAGTATCGAAACTGCGAACGCGGCAAAGCCCGCGTCTGCAACCGGATTGGGCGCGACGGCGAATGGGCCGCCGGTCGTCTCCGACGCAAAAGACAAGCTCGCCGGCATGGCGCGCGCGCACGAACTGGCGCAGATCCACGCGATCCTGGAAGACCGTCTACAGACCGAGAAGCAGCTCTCCACGGTCTATGCCAAGTGGATCGCGCAAGTCGGCCTGCAACACCGCATCGCGTTTCACCTGCTCCTGCAGTCCATGGTCGAGATTATGGCGCTGGTGCTGGGCGCAATGCTGGTCTGGTGGCTGGTGCAGGCGCTTCTGGACCGCGCGGTAAGCGGCACTGGCGTGGACTACCGCAGCGTCCACACCCTGCGCACAATCGTCAACCTAGCGATCGAGCTGGTAACGCTCGTGCTGATCCTGCTTACCATCTTCGGTGCGCCCAGCCAGATGCCGACGATCCTGGGTCTCGGCGTCGCCGGGCTGACTGTCGTCTTCCAGAACTTCATCCTGGCCTTCTTCGGCTGGTTCATGCTGATGGGCCGCAACGGAATCCGCGTCAGCGACCTGGTCGAGATCAACGGCGTGGGCGGAGAGGTCGTCGAGGTCGGGCTCTTCCGCACCACATTGCTGGAGACCGGCAACTGGACCGACAAGGGCCATCCCACTGGACGGCGCGTCAGGTTCCTCAACAGCTACGCCGTCACCGGACAGTTCTTCAACTTCTCCACCGCAGGCCAGTGGATGTGGGACGAGATCGCAGTCAACGTGCCCGATGGCGATGGCACATACCGGACCATCGAGGCGATCCACAAAGCAGTGCTGCAACAGACGGAGAACGACGTCAAGCTGGCCGAGGCGGAGTGGAAGGATGCGGCCAGCCAACAGGCGCTGGGGCGTTTCTCCGGTGCGCCTTCGGTGGACATGCGCCCCGCGGCCTCCGGCATCGACATCCTGGTGCGCTATGTCACCCGCGCCAAAGACCGCTCCGAGATGCGCAACAAACTCTATGAGTCCGTCATCAAACTGCTGCACAAACCGCCCAGTGCAGTGCCTGCCACGGTACCAGGCACGGAGCCGGAACAAAAGTAGCCTGGTCAGCCCATATGGTTTATCAATCGTCGCCTGTCCCCCTTCATGCGCTCGCGCCGCATTAATGGGGATCTGCAAAGCCAACCGCAGTCGCACAACGTCGCCCGTCGGTCTACGCGCCTGCGTCCTTGGCCGAGGCCAGCTTCTCCTCCGCCTGCCACGTCATGGCGTTGGCGTAGTCGTACTTCGAGCTGTCGTCGCCCGCCTC
>JAJZDL010000052.1 GCA_021851465.1 Acidobacteriota bacterium | reverse complement strand
GGAGAGAATCTTCCTCCGTCTTCCGGCCAAACTCGCCGTGTCAAGCCCCCTGGGGCGGTAAAATCGCCGCATCCTCCACATAAACAACCGCTTGCCTCCGAAAAATAGTTGGCATGGTAGTTTCCCTCCGCTTGATAAAATAGAACTGTAGATCGAAATTGAATCGCCCTTCTGAGCGCAGCTTGCTTGAGACTTGTCATTCTGACCCTGAGCTTGTCAGGGGAAGAATCCCCGCATTTCGTTCGTACGAGTGGAACGCAGTACGAGTGGAACGACTTGTCCTTCTGAGCGCAGCTTGCTTGCGCCTTGTCATTCTGACCCTGCGCCTGCCGCAGGGGAAGAATCCCCGCATCCCTTGCGCCTTGTCATTCTGACCCTGCGCTTGTTGCAGGGGAAGAATCCCCGCATTTTTTCGGTGGAGAGGACGGCCGACCCACCGCCAGAGATGCCTCAAACCCCACCACCGGGCGAAATAAGTACTTGATTGCGGATACTTTACCCGTAACCCCTATGCATTGAATACTTTGGCGACGGGATTACCCCGCAAGCCTTTGAATCCAATCGGCTTACGCACAAGTTCTTTGTTCTCTATACTTTGCCTCTACGCCCATGAAAACACGCTTTTTACCTCCCCAAACGAAAAGTGGGGGGGGGTAATATAGACTATTAAATATATACTATTCCGCCCGGCAACCGATCGAGATCGCAAGATCGAAGGATGCAGCTCAAATGAATGCAGCTCCGATGCTGGATCGATCGACTCATGCGATTGCCCTGATATGGGTTCTTTTACCGCTTCCGCAATTCCACACAGGATGTAGCTGAGGGCAAAAGCAGTCCGCTGCGGGATGCGTGTCTTGAAGGATATTTGCCACGGGATGAGAGGGGAACGGAATCTATTCCGAACCGAAGCTCTTCCATCAATCACATTACTTCCGTAATGTAATCCGCATCATATACTGCTATATCATTGATTTTACTAGACTTATTCTATTTTACATTCTATTGTGGTTCTAGCTGGATTGTCCAGTGAAATCTTTCGTAACGCATATCTTTAGTTACTAAAAGGGGAATCACACATGAAGATCATCGTCCGCAGCCTCGTCGTCGCCCTCGCCCTAACCGGAGCAATTGCCACCACATACGCGAAGGCCCCGTCCGCCAAGGGCACGGCCAGCATCGCCAAGACGAGCGCAGCCCCCATCCCCGACTGCAGCCCCAATGAGCCCGGCAACTGCGGCCTGTAGTATTACTATGGTAATAAAACCTGTTCTGAGTGCCTTCTCGGTGAATTTTAGGTATTCAAAGCTGTCTTCGGCGATGAAACTGCATTGCCTGGTTGAGCTTGTCGGCGGGGCTACCACTGCCAGCCATTCAGAAAAGATGGACGGATCGGAGGTTGCCTTGGAGACTACAGTGCTGTGGCATAGAGATTCGGATGGGCTTGAAGTCCGCTGCTTCTGACTCTGAATGAAACTGTGCGCTGCATCACAACAGTACAGAAATTAAGTTGTTGCGCCCCTCTGGATAAGGTATTGTTAACTTGTCCAGGGGGGGTCTGCGCGTGGCCTCAATTCCGCTTCTCACGTTGCTCACATATCTCGAAGTCGGTCTGTGCCTGGCCGCCTTGTGTGCAATTGTGGCTAAAAAGCAATGGATGGATTACTGGTCGCTGGGTTCCTTTCTTGCGGTTCGCGCCTCATCCAATAGCATCCTGCTGGGACTGATCTACTATAACGACCATACCCTCAATAAACACCACGCATATGTTCTCTACTTTTACGTCTACTGGATCAGCTTTGCGGTCGAGTCGGTTCTCGCTCTCCTCATCGTCTACAGTGTCTTCCGGCTGGCCATGGCTCCGCACAAGGGCTTGCAGCAGCTCGGAATGTTGGTCTTCCGCTGGGCCGCATCCATCTCGGTCGTTGTAGCGCTCGGCTCGGCCTACGCTCCGAATATGAAGAGCATCGACTATTTCGTCGCCGCCGTTTTGCAGTTGCAGCGCACCCAGAGCATCCTCACCCTATGCCTGCTGGTCTTCGTCTGCTTCGCCATCCGCCCGATGGGTCTCAACTACGGTAGTCGTGTCTTCGGCGTCAGCCTCGGCCTCGGCGTGATGGCCACCAACGATCTGCTACAGTCTGCGTTGTTCACTATCCATCTAGGAATACAATCCAACCGCAACATTATCAACGGTATCGTCATCTGCACGATCCTCGTGCTCTGGACCGCGTACTTTGCGTTGCCGGAGCCGAAGCGGCGCATCATTGTGCTGCCTACCACCTCGCCCTTCCTGCGTTGGAACCAGATCTCGCAGGTGCTTGGGGACAGCCCCGGCTACGTTGCGGTGGGCGGAGTGCCGCACGAGCTGCTGGCCCCCGCGGAGCTTGAGGTCATGAAGCGCGCCTCGCGCAAGATGCCCATCCCCTTTCCCGAGTCGCTGAGCGCATAACGCAGTCCGCCAATGGCGGGGACCGTTGCGCCGCGAACGCAATACGGGGATCCTTCGCGCCGCTGAGCAATGACAGGCCGAGATTCAAGGGCAATCCAAAGTTGGCCGTGTCGGAATGAGCGGCATTGAAGCCGGTTCTTGCTCGCAACTCACAATTCTTTTACCGCACTACGCCGATCTGCTCCATCGGCCAGTAGACGAAGACCGCCTTGCCGTAGATCAGATTGCGCTCCACGGGCCCAAAGTCGCGGCTGTCGCTGGAGATGGACCGGTGATCGCCCATCATGAAATATTCGTTCGGCGGCAGCACCATCTCCGGCAGCGAACGGTCGTCGGCGTAGCGCTTCGGGACGTAGGGCTCCTTCAGGCGCGCGCCGTTCACAAACACGCGCCCGCGGTCGATGCGCAGGTCGTCGCCCGGAAGCGCGATTATGCGCTTGATGTAGCTCTTTGAATGGTCGAGCGGGTACTGGAAGACCACCACGTCGCCTTCGTGGATCGCGCCCACGCGGTAGGCGATCTTGTTGATGAAGAGGCGGTCCTGGTCCTGCAGCACGGGCAACATGCTGGTCCCTTCCACCCGCACCGGCTGGTACAGAAAGACGATGATGAACGCCGAGACGGCGATCGACACGACCATATCGCGCAGCCACGCGAGGCCCCCGCGCGACGAGCGCGAATCGCCGCCAATACCTGCCTCCGCGCCGCTCTGCCCCGTCTCCGCCTGTTCTTCTTCTCCGCTCACACTCTCTCCTCGCACCATTCATGATCTCGCTCTTCGCACTCTTAGTTTAGACGCGGCAGGCCCGTTTCGGGGACTCGGCGTACCGCGCGCGCAATCCAGGCCGACTGCCCCTGCGCACGCCGCCGCAACGCACTCATCCATCGCCTCGCATTGTCGCGCCTGCTGCAACCGGCCTGGACGACTTTCACCTTTGCAAAACCCAGATGCATATTGCCGCGTACCCATGTAGACTGGGGAATGGAAGCCTCGGCACATTTTGCATTGCAACTTGGACCCGACCACCGAACGATTTAAACTATCATCGATCCACGGCGGCAGAACCTTATGGCTACACTCACCATGATGGAACAAACCTCCACGCCCAAGCCCTCAGCGCAGGTGGTGGATGGCCGGCAGGACGTCACCACCGAAACTTCAAACGTGGCGTCCGAGGGCTTCGATACCAAGTCCGCGCTCGATATTGCGCGCATCATCAACCACGAGGACGCGAAGGTCACCACCGCCGTTCGCAAGGCGCTGCCGGAGATTGCCATCGTGATCGACATCGTGGCGCGCTCGCTGCGCGATGGCGGACGCCTCATCTACGTCGGCGCGGGCTCCAGCGGCCGCATCGCCGCGCTCGACGCTTCGGAGTGCCCGCCCAGCTACTCCACCCTGCCCGCCCAGGTGCAGTACATCATGGCCGGCGGCCCGAAGGCGCTCGCCTCCGCCTCCGACGTGAATGAGGACTCGCCCGAGATCGGCCAGCGCGACATTGCGCGCCGCCGCCCAACCCGCAAGGACATCGTCATTGGCGTCTCCGCCTCAGGAAGCACGCCGTATGTGATCGGCGCGGTGGAGTACGCGCGTGCGCGTGGGGCCATCACTGCCGCCATCACATGCAACGTCAACACCCGACTCGCCGAGGTCTCCGACAACATCATTGTCGTCGAGGTCGGCCCCGAGGTTGTCTCCGGCTCCACCCGTATGAAGGCCGGCACCGCGCAAAAGATGGTCTGCAACATGATCACTACCGGCGCCATGACCCGCCTGGGCTACGTCTACGACAACCTGATGGTCAACGTCCACATGAAGAACGCCAAGCTGGTGGAGCGCGGCATCCGCATCCTCATGCGGCTCTGCGGCCTCGACCGCGAGAACGCCATCCGCACCATCAAGTCCGCGGGCAAGTCCATCCCCATCGCCGTCGTCATGCTGAAGGCCAACGTCGACAAGATGGAGGCCGTCCGCCGCCTCGCGCAGTCCGACGGCAACGTCCGCCTCGCCATCGACGACTCCCGCCTCGAGCTGTAGCATCTCAACATTCATGTCGGAGGCGGGCGCACCATCTTCCATTGAGCGCGGATTGTTGAATGCCGGGTCAATATGAAGTTCATGCGATCTGCTGCGAAGCGCAGCTTGGGCGAACCATACAGGTTCGGAGCTTCTCCTCGCATACGAGTCCGCTTCCTACTTGCGTGTCTCCGCTACCAGGAACGTGCGACGTATACATCGAACGTTCGCAAGTCGCCATTCAGGTTGGGATTCCAGCGATCGCTGTAGCTGCCGTAATAGAAGGCCATTCCGCCTTCAATCTTATGCGGCAGAAGATAGTATGCCTTGCCTTGGCCGATCCATTGCGGGACCTGGACCTCCGAGATCTGAGTTGAACTGAGGGCCAGGTTCCCCAGCGCGGACTGGAACATCGCAGGGTCGAAATTTCCCTGTTGAATCAACGCTGCGTTGCCCATCTGCGCGGCATCGTTAGGGTTCAGGTTGGGACGGTATCCGCTGCTCGACTGGTTGCGCGTGAGCCGCACATCCAATCCAAGGCGCTGCTTGACCGTATAGTTGGAATCGCCCCAGAACACCTGGCTGAGTTGCTTATACGGGACATTCGCCTGGTCGATAACATAGTTGACTGAGCTGTCGTTCTGGAAGGCCATGTAGGTTGTCAGGTTGTTCTGCAGGTAGGAGTATCCTAGTTCAAGATCCCAACCCGTTGCGAGCTGCATGGTGGCGTTGGCCGCATCGGTATAGAAGCGGTCGCGCCGTTGAAAGTTGGCGGGCAGGCCTGCGATGTCCCCGCCGAAGCCCTGTGCCGCGCCGGGAGTGCTTGGAAGCGGAACGTTCGGGAATGTGTTTTGCACAAGGATGCTGATCTCGTTGGTAAATGTCAGCCAGTTGGCAGGCGTAATGGACAGATTGGCGAAGGTGCGGTTTTCGTTTTGCGGAACGATCAGAAAACCTGGATGCTGAGTGCTGGTCCATTCATCTCCCGCGCGCGCGGCCCACAGGCGATTGCGATAGCGCAGCGCAACTCCTCCGGTGTCGCTGGTTGTGGATGGCACGACGGTCAGCAAATCCGTATTGTCCATCGAGTAGATCTGCGGCCATAGAAACGCATTGGACCGTGTAATTCCATTGCGCCGGTAGTGGACCTCGATGTTGAAGCCGTCGGGCAACTCATACTCCAACCGTGCGCCCTCCCAATGCCGGTGATACGAGACGTTGCCGTACAGGCTGTAATACGGCGTGAAGTCGTTGATCATGTTCTGCTGGTGGTAGTCGGCGATGAGCCGCAACCGCGGCGACGGGAGCCAGTTGAGCGTCTCATCCGTGTCGAACCAGTTCTGCGGGTTCTGCGTGAACGTATTGCGCAGGCGGGTGTAGCTTGTGTTCCCGTTGAAGCTGAACCGGTCGGACGGCGTCAGGTTCACGGTTACGGTGTCCGCCGAATACTGGTTGGGAGACGGAGTGTCGAGATAGTAGTTTCCGGCGGGGAAATCGGCCGGTGCCGGGCCCGATGGAGGCGGGTTCACGCTCGACGAGCCTTCGTTCTCAGGGGTAAACGGCCCGGCGTAGGCAACCGTGGGGAAGGCAAGCCGATCATTGAAGCTGCTGAAGGTGTGCTCCCAACTAAGCTGCAACATGCGCTTCAGGTTCGCATCGGCCCCGCCTGTGACACTGCGGGTGGTGTAGTTCACCGGCTGGAACTGAGACTGCTGGTGGCACGATTGGCCGCATGTCGTATTCACCCCACCGACATACACGGCAGGGCTCGAGTTCTCATCCAGGTAGATGAGCTGGGTATTGCCCACCCTTGCCTGCATATCGCCCTTCACGAACAGGTGGACAGGAAGGTTTGGCAGCTTGACCCGTGCATATCCGTTGCCGAGTCGTCTTGTAACTCCAAAGGTGGAGTTGGCGGGAATCAGATCGGTAACGGCACCGGGAAGGCCGAAGTCCGCCGGGGAGAGCAATGCCATGTAGGAGGGGTAGTGGTCCTGCTGCTGCACCAGGCTGCGCAGATCCAACCCGGACTTTAGCCAGTTGCCAACTGTTAGCTGCGACCGCATGGAGTAGTCGTTGCCGGTCAGAACCCTGCTCTGTGTCACAAGGGTCAGATGGTTCTGGGGCGAGACATACGAGGTTACGCTGGTGGTCCCAGCCGACTGTTCCAGACTGTCATACTCTCCGGCGCGGCCCAGGAACCCGGAACCGTCGAGGAACCTGTAGGCGATCGAACTTGTGGACGAGGCCGACAGTGGAGCGGCCTCCCCCGCTCCGGCGGAGTTGCCGCTTCCGTCTGCGCCGCCTTGCCCGCCCGGCATAGCGTGCTGGTTCCGAGTGGACAGCATCCCCATCACGCCGCCAGCCACGCCGATGGTTACGGCAGAAGCGTTGGAGGTTGCCGACGAAAAAGCTGCCCGGGACGTGCTTGGCTGCACGCTCTGCGATGGTTCGGAGGGGACCCCATCAGGCCCTTTATCGATGAACCGGCTCCCTCCGCTCGGGGTCGCGACATCCGTTCCATGGATCGAGCTATGGCAGTTGGTGCAGCGATCCGCCAAAGGCAGGCTGGCCCCGTTGTGATGACCCGCATGGCATTGCAGGCACAACGCTGGCTCGCTCACCGTCAGCAGGTTGGTGTTGGGCGACCCGTGCGCGCTATGGCAATTCATGCAGTTCTCCGTGACCGGCGGATGCTGATAGGCGAAGGGCCCACGATACTGCGCATGACAACTGAGGCAGAGTTGGTTGACATTGGCCGTGCGCAGGTTGTTGCCCGCCGTGCCTCCATGCGCATCGTGGCAGTCCGCGCAACTCATCTTGCCTTCGCGCAACGGGTGATGGTACGGCATGCTGAGCTGCGCCTTCTCGGTCTGGTGGCAGTGGAGACACGCCTCGTTCGTCACCGAGCGCGACTGCACCATGGCATTGGTCTCCGGCGAGACCAGCGCGGCATCCACCGCTGCGTGGGCCGCGGTGCCAAAGCGGGCGGAGTTGTCACGCTCGGCCTTTGCTCGGTCGGCATGAACCTGGTGGCAGTCGATGCAGCGAACGCCGTTCGCCGCATGAATGCCGCTCGACCAGTGCTGGGTGCTTGCATCCTGTGCGTGGCAACTCAGGCAGACGCCGTTTGCGTCCGCAGCGGTGCGCTTTTGCAGCGAGATTATCTTGGAGGTGTCTCCGCCGCCCTCGACGTGCAGACTGCCGTTGCCATGGCACTGCTCGCACTGTACCCCCTGTTGGGCGTGATACGCATGATCGAAGTTCTTCGCCACATCCGCGTGGCAAACGGCGCAGGTCTGCGATCCCACCGGCGTCGCCCCCGGAATCCGCAGATATCGCGCAAACGAAGCAAGCCCTTCGCCGGATTGCTTCACGGCGGCGGGAGAGATGCTAACGAAGGCCGCGAATCCGGCCACTGCCAGGAGCCATACCAGCGAAGAACGTTTCATCAATCTGTCCTCAATGACGATTGTCAAAGGCGCGGAGAACACCTAAGACAACCTTTCTCTCACTCACAGCCAGTCCAACCCATGCGTAGACTTGGCTGTCTATCTGCTATCGGCGGCCAGCGAAGAGCGATTGCTGCAAGATCGGCAATGGCAAGAAAGAAGCCAATAAACCAACCGATGCAAAATACAGCAGATTTATGTCCTCTGGAACTTTTCATCAAATTTATGCCTGTGCGGGCCGTGAATATGTATCCGTTATCACATCTATCGAGGGAAAGAAGAACAAGAAATCCGTACACGTACATCGGAGGATTCTCAGGAGTACACCCCGCACCAATTCCGCCACTTATCCCCCGTCGCATCTCCCGTAAACTATCTGCATGGACAAGTTCGTCGTTCGCGGAGGCAATCCCCTCCTCGGCACCATCAAAGTCTCCGGCGCAAAGAACTCCGCGCTCCCATGCATGGCCGCCGCCATCCTTACCGAGGACGAGCTCGTCCTCGAAAACATCCCGCAGGTGCGCGACATCGAGACCGAGCGCAAGCTGCTCTCTGCCATGGGGGCCGAGGTCGATCTCGGCTACGGACGCGCGCAGCACCGCACCCGCATCAAGTGCGCCATCCTCTCGGACCCGGTCGCCAAATACGAGATTGTCAAGACAATGCGCGCCAGCTCGCTCGTCCTCGGACCGCTGATCGCGCGCACCGGCATCGCCCGCGTCGCCATGCCTGGCGGATGCGCCATCGGTGGCCGTCCCATTGACCTGCACATCAAGGGCCTGGAAGCGATGGGCGCCACCGTCACGCAGGACCATGGCTACCTCGAAGCGCGCAGCCCGAACAACGGCAGCTCGCGCCTCAAGGGCGCGCACATCGTCTTCGACAAGATCACCGTCACCGGCACCGAAGACCTCCTCATGGCCGCCGTCCTCGCTGAAGGCGAGACCGTCTTCGAGAACTGCGCGCGCGAGCCGGAGGTCACGGACCTCGCCACGCTGCTCACCGCCATGGGGGCAAAGATCAAGGGCGCGGGCACCTCGACGATCCATGTCCACGGAGTCGCCCAACTGCACGGCGCGCGCCACCGCATCAACCCCGACCGCATCGAGGCGGGGACGTTCCTGCTCGCCGGGGCCATCACCGGCGGCGACCTCAGCGTCGAAGGATGCAACCCGGCCCACCTCGGCGCGCTGCTCGCCAAGCTCGAATCCTGCGGCGTTAAGATCGAAGTCGGCAAGGACAGCATCCGCGTCCGCAGCGACGGAGCATTGAAGGCCGCAAACATCTCTACCGAGGAGTATCCCGGCTTCCCCACCGACATGCAGGCCCAGTTCATGGCCCTCGCCACCCAGGCCGAAGGAACAACGACGGTGACGGAAAACATCTTCGAGAACCGCTTCATGCACGTGCAGGAACTCAACCGCATGGGCGCGAACATCACGGTCGAGGGCCGCACCGCAACCGTGCGCGGACGCAGCAAACTGGAGTCCGCCGCCGTCATGTGCTCGGACCTGCGCGCCTCCGCCTCGCTCGTCCTCGCCGCTCTGGTCGCCGACGGAGAGACCATCCTCGACCGCGTCTACCACCTTGACCGCGGCTACGAGCACTTCGAGGAAAAACTCCGCAACGTCGGCGCCCAGATCCGCCGCATGGGCAACGTCTTCACCAAGAAGTAACCCCTAGTCAGAGATCCAGTGCGCCAAGCCGGCTTCAAAGGACCGAACGTATACTCTCGCCATGCCAACACCATGCATCTTCTGCGATAACAACTCGGGCAGCCGCGAGCATCTATGGCCGAAATGGATTCATCAACGACACGACTTCGGACCGCTCAAGATGGACCGCTATAACCAGCCGCAGGTCATTATTTCCAATCCTGAAGTCACGGTGAAAAGCGTTTGCGGCCAATGCAACAACGGCTGGATGAGCGATCTAGAAGCGGCAAGTATTCCCATCATCGGAAGTATGTTTAACGATCTTTCCGTAACGCTCGATCAGGACATGCAGCGGAAGGTCACTGAATGGATTCTCAAGACGGCTATGGTGCTGGATTCAACCCGGCCAAAAGCAGCCGGAGCACGGTTCTACGGGAGGACTGATTGCGCAGCCATGCGCGTCAGCCTCGCCATTCCTCCAAACACGCGGGTATGGATAGGGCGAAGCCACGAGAAGCACCTCCTGGCACTCGGAACCGACTACCAATATCTGGAAGCTGAGACACACGAAGCGAAAGTAAAATCAACGATCACAACAATAGTGGCCGGGCATTTCGTTGCCCAGTCGATCACCCAGCGGAAAATGCCGAGGTTCGACCATCTGGACATGCCAGTGCTTCAGCCAAAGCCGGCCAATTGGGATGATTATCTCCTACCAATATGGCCTAGTCAGCGCGTCGTGCGATGGCCTACTCAGAGGTCATTCAGCAATGGCGGACCCGAAGGTATCGCGTACCTCGTGGATCGCTGGCGCACCGGCGAACGTGTGGAGAGGATCGCGTTCGAGGAAAACAACAGCTAACCGTTGTAGGGTCCTCGTTTTCTCACCGACACCGCAAACACGTCGAAATCCGCAGCGGTAAGCCACCACACTCACATCATGGTCATTCGGTTATGAATAAAGTCTTCCGCCAAAGACAACTCGACCTGCCTCCCCACTTCTCGTCTAGCATCGTCGATCGAATCATAGCTCTCCCGAAACACGATGGTCTGAGACTGTCCACTAGGATCAGCCAGATGATCGCGATCTGCGACTAAAACGATGAAAGGCCCGTCACCATCGCCTATCACTTTAATGGTCCTATTGATGGCGATTGATTCTCCAGAGGACTTGAGCATATAAACGGGTTCTGGATTTGTTGATATGGCGGAAATCTTATCATGCAAGCAATAACTGGAGACCTTCACCGCCGCTCACTTTTAGCCCCGCCTTGCCCCTTCCGCGTCACAAACCGGTGCGCCATCGCCAGCAGATCGTGCAGCAGCTCCGTCTTCAGCCGCTCCAATCGCACCAACACCGCATCATAGTCGAGATAGTGCTCCGTGACGTAGTACAGTTCGGGTGCTTCGGCCAGCATCGCCTTCCGCTCATTGCGGTCCACGCGCACCATTAGCGACCCTGGCTCGGCCGACTTGTTGGTCGGCACGCACGCCATCAACTGCCCGCCCACCTTCAGCGCCGGACTGCCGTAGGCCGTGCTCCGTACCACACCCGGCAACGCAGCTCCCGCCTTCCAAACGGCATCCAGCGAAACACCCGCCATCGTCTCACCTCCATACATCGCGCTGCGATCACCCGTGAGGCATCAGTTGCCCTTACCGCCAGCTCACCGCCAGGTGCCAGCGCAGCCCGGCCTGCACCGTTCGGTCCATGACGCGCTCGTACTCCTCCAGCTCGCTCAGCACCTGCGGCCCTTCGGTGCCAAGCTGCTGCGGATCGTACTGCTACTCCACCACCAGAGCCAGCACCGTAGCCAGCCCATCGTCCGCGGCGTACCACTGCGGCGGAGGCAGACGCCGCATCAGATCGGGATTTCCGCCGCCCTCTTCGATCAGCAGAGCCATCGAGTTCTCATCCGCCGAAAATACTCGATCAGCGGCTTCCCCCCCAGCCGCAGCGAAGACTGTCAAACTGAAGATAGCGAGGCATGGGCCACTCTCTTTCCTGCATGTTCCCTTGTCAAATTCACCTCACACCACCAGCCCTCGGTACAGATCCACAGTCTGTGCGGCGATCGCCTTCCACGCAAAGGTCTCCTCCACGCGCCTGCGACCGGCTGCACCCATCCGTGCGCACAGCGCTGGGTTCGCCATCAGTTCCGCAATCCGCTCGGCTAAATCCCGCGCAAACCTCTCCCCATCCACCGGAAACCCGGTTGCCGCGTCGGCCTCGAACGACACCAGCCGCCCCGTCGGCTCATGATCGCCTGCAACCGCTCCATCCACCACCACCTCCAGAATTCCGCCCACCGCGCTGGCCACCACCGGCGCGCCGCAGGCCATCGCCTCCAGGTTGATGATCCCAAACGGCTCATACACCGACGGGCAGCAAAACACCCGGCAGTTGGAGTACAGTTCGATGGCCTCCGCCTTCGTCACCATCTTTTCGATCCACACAATGTTGCCGCCTGCCGCGCGCGCCGCCTCCACATGCTCGCGCATCTCCGCCGCAATCTCCGGCGTGTCCGGCGCGCCCGCGCACAACACAACCTGCATCCCCCGCGGCAGATGCCGCACCGCGTCCACCAGATGCACCACGCCCTTCTGCCGCGTGATCCTGCCCACAAACAAAACATAAGGCGCGCTCCTATCCACGCCGTACTTCACCAGCGCGTCCGTCGCAGCAGTCTTGCGATATTCCTTCAAATCGATGCCGTTGTAGATCACATGCACCTTGGCCGCGTCCACCTCCGGGTACGCCTGTAGAATGTCCGCCTTCGTCCCGTTCGACACGGCGATGATCGCGTCCGCATCCAGCATCGCCGTCCGCTCCATCCACGAGCTCATCGCATAGCCCGACCCCAGTTGCTCCGCCTTCCACGCGCGCAGCGGCTCCAGCGAGTGCGTCGTCAGCACAAACGGAACCCCGTACAGCTTCTTCGCCAGAAAGCCCGCCATCGCCGCATACCAGGTATGCGTATGCACGATGTCGATCTTCCCCAGGTCCTTCATCTGCGCCAGGTTCAGTGCCAGCGCATCCACCGCCGTCTTGAACTTCGCCTCCGGCGCAAGCCCCGCCGTCACCTCCGCGGGCGGTTCGTCCCCGCGCACATGCAGGGTTCCCGCATCGCTCCGCTGCGTCCCCCAGCAGTGCACCTCCACCTCGATCAGCCGTGCCAGCTCACGGCTCAGATACTCGACATGCACGCCCGCCCCGCCGTACACCTGCGGCGGATACTCCCGCGTCATCAGCCCAACCCGCATTCATCACCCCGCTCTTGCAGTCTCAATTTCCTCGCATCAGAATACGCCATGCGCCTTGAGAGACCCGCAGCCAACAATCTGCCGCGCCTCTTCCCCCCCATGACCTTCCGCTGCCAAGCGACCCTCCAAGCAGCCGCTCCGGCACAACTGGCGACAAAACCACCTGCAATCGGCAATAATGGGCAGCGCTGAAACTCGCGTCCCTAGATGTCCGTATCTCTGGATGGCCATCTCTCACATTCTTCCCAGCGCACAGAAGCCGACGTTCCTGCAACAGACAGTAGAAACCGAAAGTTCGGAGAACCCCATGGATATGCATCCGCTCCCGCCATCGCTTCGCGCCTTCACCGCACGCGCCCTCTTCGCCTCGCTGTTCACTTGTAGCGTACTCGCGCTCGTGTTTGCTCCCGAGTCGAGCGCCCAGGCCAAGCCAAAGCCCGCAGCAGCGCAGACGACAGCCGCGCCCTCCCTCGACATCCTGCGCGCCAACTTCCTCAACCCGCCGAACGAGGCCCGCCCCATGGTCCGCTGGTGGTGGTTCGGCCCCGCCGTCGTCAAGCCGGAGATCCTGCGCGAGCTGCAACAGATGAAGGCCGATGGCATCCAGGGTGCCGAGCTGGCCTTCGAGTACCCCCAGGTCCTCGACGACCCAGCCAAAGGTCTCAACAATCTTCCATTCCTCTCGCCCGAGATGCTCGACGACGTCGCCTACGCCCAGTCCGAAGGCCGCAAGCTCGGCCTGCGCATCGACCTCACGCTCTGCTCCGGATGGCCCTACGGCGGCCCAACTGTACCGCTTAGCCAGGCCATCACGAGCCTGCGCCTCGCCGAGGTGGCCGTTCCTTCTGGCGCATCCTCGGTCACCGTGCCCACGCTACAGGCGGGCGAGTCCCTCGTCTCCGCCGAGATTGCCGAGACAGTTCCGCCCTCCGCCGCGGCAGCTCCGACGCCCGCCAGTGAGCCCGGTGGTCGTGGCGGGGGCCGCTTCGGCGGGCCGCGTCCGTCCAACTACGACGCCAGCACCGCTAAACCGCTCGTTGTCTCTAGCGGCACGGCGAGTTTCGCACCCTCGGACAAGCCGCGCACCGCTCTCTTCTTTATCCTTAGCCATCCCAAGATGCAGGTGAAGCGCGCCGCCGTCGGGGCCGAGGGATATGTGCTCGACCACTTCTCCCACGAGGCCGTCGCCGATTACCTGAAGGACGTGGGCCAACCCCTCATCGGGGCCTTTGGTTCTACCCCGCCCTACGCCATATTCTCCGACTCGCTGGAG
>JAJZDL010000051.1 GCA_021851465.1 Acidobacteriota bacterium | reverse complement strand
CTTCTGCCGCGCGTTTGCATCCAGCTTCGTCTCCTCCGCCAACAGTTTCTCCAGCGCCTTGCGCGCCTCCTGCCGGATCGTGTTGCGGTCTTCCAGAAAGTCGCACTCGTTCATCTCCGCCAGCGTGTCCGCCACGGTGTGCGCCAGCTTGTTCACCTTGTCGTTCGATATCCTCACAGCACCGCCTTGTACTTGCGCGCCAGCTCGTTCTTCACCTTCTTGAACATCTCCTGGTAGTTCGCCCCGGTGCGCAGCATGTCCTCCTGGAACGCCTCCAGGATCGCGCGCACCTCCTCGTTGATGCGGTCTTCCAGCGCCAGCTCGTCCACCATCGCCGCAGCCACACGCTCATTCAAGACCGCGGGCTTCGCCGTCTCGATCGTCTTCGCGTCCACAAGGTGCTTCACCGTCTGGCGCGCCAGGTACCCAACATATTCTCTAGAGAAGATCATCGCTTCGCTTCAGAATACACCAGTCGGCCCTTCGCTTCGAGCCGGACAGTCCGTGAAATCATGCGGACAACCTGCTTCCAGCTTCGGCCCACCGATTTTCTGAGCGAGAAACCTTCGCCGCTCTACAATCGTCCCATGGGACGCATCCGCATTCTCTCCGACCAGGTGGCCAACCAGATCGCCGCCGGCGAGGTCGTCGAACGTCCCGCCTCCGTCGTCAAGGAGCTGCTGGAGAACTCCCTCGACGCTGGCGCCACCCGCATCCGCATCGAGATCGAGGCCGGTGGGCGCAAGCTCATCCGCATCGTCGATGACGGATGCGGCATGGTGCGCGACGACGCCCTGCTCGCCTTCGAGCGCCACGCCACCTCCAAGCTGCGCAGCTCCGACGACCTCCTCGCCATCCGAACCCTCGGCTTCCGCGGCGAGGCGCTTCCCTCCATCGCCAGCGTCGCCCGCCTCACTCTGGAGACGCGTGCCGCCGAAGACGAAGCGGGAACACTCATCGAGATCGCCGGTGGCAAGATCCTTCGCGTCGAAGAAGCTGGCTTGCCCGTCGGTACCGCCATCGCCGTCCGCGACCTCTTCTTCAACACTCCAGCCCGCCGCAAGTTCCTCCGCTCCGAATCCACCGAGCTCGGCCACATCGCCGCCCTCGTCACCCACTACGCCCTCGCCCACCCATCGCACCACTTCGAGCTGCACTCCACCTCTCAAGCCCTGCTCGTCGCGCCCGCGGTCGCAACGCCCGGCGACCGCCTCTTCCAGATATTCGGCCGCGAGACCGCCGCCCTTATGCTTCCCTCCGCCGCCGAGATCGACTTCAGCCGCGCCGGACTGCCAGAACCTCCGCCCTGGAGGCGCGACGCCGACTACGCACCACCTGAGCCCGGCTTCCTCCGTCTCTCCGGCTTCGTCTCCAAGCCCGAGCTGCAAAAGCTCAACCGCAACTCCGTCTACGTCTTCGTCAACCACCGCCTGGTGCGCGACCGCGTCGTCCTGCACGCGCTTGCCGAGGCCTATCGCAACATCATTCCACCCACCTCCTTCCCAGTCGTCCTGCTCTTCCTCGATATGCCGCCGCAGGAGGTCGATGTCAACGTCCATCCCGCCAAGACCGAGGTGCGCTTCCGCCAGTCGGCCTTCGTCCACGACTTCATCCGCGACTCCGTCCGCACCGCCCTCATGGCCGCCCGTCCCGCTGCCAGCTTCACCACCGCCCTCGGCGCGCTGCACGGCGGTTTCGACATCTCACAGGCCAGATCCTCGCTGCTGCTCGATGTCAGCCCCATGCCTGGTGCACCATCCGACACCGTCTTCTCTCCCCGTGCAGTCGATTCCAACATCGCCGCCGAGTCCGAGGGCGCACCCTCCGCCGAGGACACAGCCGATTTCAATCTGCAACCTCCGCGCGTCCCCCCATCCACCGGACGCTTCGCCTTCAGCGACCGGGGCATCGCCGTGGGACACGACGGCGAACAAGACACCGCGCGCGCAGCTTTATCCTGCGGCAGTGAATTTTCAGTGGCCGCCGACACGAGCGGCGCGGCGGGCCTCGACGCAGATGGCGTACGCGCAGCCTCCACGCCGGAAGGCGGCCCGCAGCCCTCCGACGGCGCAACCCTCAACGCCCTCGCCACACTCAAGCCGCTGGGCCAGTTGCGCAACTCCTTCATCCTCGCTGCCAACGAAGACGGCCTCTGGATCGTCGACCAGCACGTCGCCCACGAGCGCGTCCTCTTCGAGAAGATCCTGCGCGCCCGCCAAGTCGAGCAGGTCCAGCGCCAGCGCCTCCTGATGCCCTTGCTGGTCGATCTCCTCCCCGCACAGATGGTCTCCTTCGCCGCCATCGCGCAAGAACTCGACCTCAACGGATTCGAGGCCGAGCCCTTCGGCCCGCGCACTCTCGCCATCAAGGCCGCGCCCGTCGGCCTCGAAGGTCGCGAGCTGGAGCGAATGCTCGAAGAGGTCCTCGCCGTCCCCGAACGCGAGCAGCAGGCCGAGAACGCAGAGGCCCGCCGCCACCGCATCGCCGCCTCCATCGCCTGCCACGCCGCCATCAAGGTCAACATGCCGCTCGATCCCGTCAAGATCGCATGGCTCCTCGCGGAGTTGGCCAAGACCGAGCACCCCACCAGTTGCCCGCACGGACGGCCAATCGCCCTGCGATATTCCCATAAAGACATCCAACGCGCCTTTCAACGCATTTAGAATGGATGTACAGCGACGGATTGAAACACTGTCCCTCCCTGCGCAACTTCGCACCGCGCTCTTTGAAAATCGTCCGCAACCGGGCGCACTCCGGCCCTCAACCCAAACCCTCCAACGCACGCGCGATGGGTTGCTGTAGCCATCGCTCTCAACCGAGCGCGCCGCCCAGCAGGAAGGCTTTCCTCACCTTGACCAACCCAGGCAATCCAGCCAGCACCGAAGCCACCAACCAAGCGATCCCCACCGCCGCGCAGCTTGCCGATGCGCGCCTGCGCCGCTGGCACCAGCAGGGCGAGGCGCTGCTTACCATCGAGAACCTGCGCAGTTGGCTCAACACCGCCGGCCTCGTTCTCTTCGCACCGCGTCCCCAGATCGTTGCCCCCGCTCCATCGCTGGTCGAGGCCGTGCTCGGCGCGCCCAACCCCAGCCCCACAATCGAACAGGCCGCGGAGGCCCGCAGTCTCCTCGCGCGCCTCGTCGCCGAAGGACTCGCCGTCCCACTCAACCTCCTCGGAGCGGGCACCGCCGCAGTCCACGCCGGAGCGCCCGGCGATACGCCGGACTTCGTCGTCTCCACCGCCGTCTTCTCCTACATCTTCACCCTTCGCGGCGATAAGGCATGGAAGCAGCCGCCCGCAGCCGCCGGCTCCTTCAAACTCTCGCCGCTGGCCCTCGCCACATTCGATGCGCTCATACAACGCGGCCCCTCCTCCGCCAGCGACCTCGCCAACGAGGTCGGCAAGGAGGTCACCGAGGCCGCCGTCCTGCGCGCCCTCGCCGAGCTGTGGACGCACCTCCGCGTCCTCCCCATCGCCCAGCCCAACGGCACGCCGACTCTCTGGGAGTTGGCCAGCGCACGCTTCACCAAACAGATCAAAGCGGGCGCAAACGCTGGCCAGCCCTCAGCCCTCTCCGCGCTCATCTCCCTCTACCTCGGCCAGGCAATCGTCGCCAGTGAAGACGAGATAGAAAGCTTCCTCTCGCCGCTGGCCTCGCGCTCGCGCATCCGGGATGTCATCCACGCCCTGCTCTCCGCGCGCCAGCTCGACACCCTCGCCGTGCAGGGACGCACTGTGTTCTACGTCGCCGGAGAGATGCCCGCCTTCCTCGCGCCACACACCGCCTCCGCCGCCGCACGATCGCACTCTCCATCCGTTGCCGAAAGTGCCGCCGTCGAGGGCGAAGCTGCGCTCATCGATGCTCTGCGTGCAACAGCAGAGCCGGATACGTCGGATGGAACGCAGAATGGCGCCGCCTCCGGCCAGGACAGCCCCGATCATGCCGCGCCGCGCATCGCCAAGTTCATCCCCAAACCGCGCAAGATCGGCACCGGCTACCTGGCCAAGGCCAAGCCCTCCCATCTCGCCGCAAAGCCCCTCTTCAAACCCGGCGAGAAACCCCGCCCCGGCCCAGAGTTCAAGCCCCGCTCCAGCAAGGGCAAATTCAGGCCCGTATTCAACGCCCGCGCAGATGCCGCGCCATCGTCCAACCGCGAACGGCGCCCCTTCAGCAAGCCCCCGACCTCGCGCTTCGACAAGCCGGGCGGGCCAGACAAAACGCGCGCATTCGACAAGCCCTGGAACGAAGAGAAGGCCCGTCGCCGCAACGCCGCGGCAAAGCCCTCGCAGCTTCCGCCGGAGAATCGCCAGCCCTCGGCCGATCGGGCCGCCTTCCCAGCCTCGCCAAGCGGCCCCCAATCGTCCCGCTCACGCGCCCCACATGCCCCAATCCACACTGGCGAACGCAACACCGGCGACAACCGCCCGCCGCGCAAGTCCTTCAGCAAGCCCGGAACCTTTGCCCGCAAGCGAGCGGGATTCGCCGCGCGGCCAGCCTTTAATGGCGATGCCCGCCCGCCGCGTCGAGCCGCATCCAGCGGCCAACCCAACCGCAAGCCCTATGCAGAGCGTTCCGCGAGCGATACGCCGTTCTCCGGCAAGCCGCGTCTTGCCAAAGATAAGTTCGCCAATAAACACCGTGGATCACGAGACGGAAGCGCGGGCTCCGAGGGCACCAAGCGCGTCTATCGCAAGTTCGACGCCCCGCGCAACCGCCCCGAGAGGGCCAAATCATACGGCCAGCCCCGCGAAAAAGGCCTCGGCGGTTCCCCCAAAGATCCTGCCCAGGACGCCACCCCGCGCAACTTTGCTGGCAGCAAACGGACGGGATTTGCCAACGGAAAGCCCTCTGCCAGACCCACTGGCTTTGCAGGCAAACGACCATTCACCAAATTTTCCGACAGGTCCGGAGCATCCATAGCCAAAAAGCCGTCTAGCAAGGCCTCCGGCAAGCCCGGCAGCTTTGCCGACAAAAAACACTTTGCCAAATCCTCCGGCCCCGGTAAACCGCGTGCATCCGCTGCCGGAAAGCCCGCAAGCACCTTTGCCAAGTTCGCAGGCAACCGCAAACCCTTTGGCAACCGTCCACCCGCACGCAAGTTCAAACCCGGAAAGGACAGGCCCGCCTGATGCACCGCCGCCCTATTCATCTGGAAGATGACGCGCCGACACCCGTCGCGCAGCCCACTGGCCCGCGACGCCTGGTCGTCGCTATCGACGGCCCTGCCGGTGCAGGCAAAAGTACGCTTGCCGCGCACCTCGCCCGCCACTTCGGCTTCCTCAATATCGAGACCGGTGCAATGTACCGCGCACTCGCCCTCAAGGCCATCGAGGGCGACATCTCCTTCGACGATGAGCCCCCCCTGCTCGGCCTCGCCGAATCCACACGCATCGTCCTCGAGCCCAGCCTCGATGGCAACCGCGTTCGTCTCGATGGCCGAGACGTCTCCCAGCGCATCCGTGAGACAGACGTTACCGCCGCCGCCTCGCGCGTCTCCGTCCACCCCCGCCTCCGCGCCTGGATGGTGCAGCAGCAGCGCGCCCTCGGGGCACAAGGTGGAGTAGTCATGGAGGGCCGTGACATCGGCACTGCCGTCTTTCCCGACGCCGATGTCAAAATCTTCCTCGACGCCGCACCCGAGGTGCGCGGCAACCGCCGCTTTCGCCAAACCCTCCCCCTCGAACTGCCAACCCAGCGCCAGACCGAGTCCCGCCAACAACCCGCACTGGAGACTGCCGGGCAGCAGATCGCAGCTCGGCAGGCGATCATCGACGAGATGCGCGAGCGTGACCGCCGAGACCGAACTCGCGCCGAATCCCCACTACGCCCCGCCCCGGACGCCGTCCTCCTCGACTCCACCGGTATGGCCCTCGAAGAGGTTCTCGCCCGTGTCGAAGAGATCGTTCGCACCCACCTCCCGAACGGCTGATCCGCCCGCCAGCACCGACCCTACCTGACAATCGGACTAACCCGCCCTCGCCAAGTCGGCATACGTATTGTCGATCCAGAAATTTTCTTGCACATTTTTTCGCACAGCCTCTTGATATATGTGCTACTATTCAACTATCTGTTTGAAACAGATTGGTTCTGCGACGATTGTGCGATGTCGGCCCCCGATTTGGATCTAGCGGCAAATTCATCAGTACTAAGGAAATTATCAACATGGAACAGGGAACAGTGAAGTGGTTTAACGATGCCAAGGGGTTCGGCTTCATCAGCCGCCAGAACGGCGAGGACGTGTTCGTTCACTACTCGGCAATCAATTCGAACGGTTTCAAGAGCCTCCAAGAAGGTCAGGCTGTGCAGTTCAACGTAGTCAAGGGACCCAAAGGGTGGCAGGCGTCTGACGTCCAGCCCCTCTAATCCTAACTGCGCGAACTCGCCCATGACAGGTTTCTAGCTGCACCTAGCTTCAACCAGGTTTTGCGGGAGGGATGGCTGCGGCTGTCCCTCTTCGCGGTTAATCGCCCCTCGCGGATAGCGGCTAATTGCCGCACTCCCTCATCGCGAGTGTACAGGGTCGCTCGCCCCCGGCTGCGCGCCCACTCCCGCCTGCGCCTCCGGCACCTTGGCCATGCCAGGAAGGATCTCCGCGCTCGTCCGAAACTTGCGGTAATCCGATTCAACAGCGTGGATCCTCCCGCTGAAACCCACAAACAGCAGAACTCGCGCCGAGCCTTCCCCATCCACCTGCGCCGGTAGCCACACCTCCCCATTCACCCGCGTCTGCTCGTAGCTGAACCGCGTCCCCTTCCGAATGTCCACCAGCAGCCCGCCGCCCACCTTGAACGAGTTGACGAAGCGTCCGTCCACCCGCACCAGTACCCTATCCTGTTCATCCACCCACACCGTCCCAGTCATCTCTAAAATCAGCCGCTCCGCTGCGTTCCGTGTCTTTGCCCTGGGGTCGCCCGTATAGTCCACCGCAATCGTAGGACGCCCGTTCAACTCCACCCGCCGCGGGTTGCTGAACGCACCCAGCTCCAGCAGCCGCGATACAGTGATCTCCTCGTTGCCGTAGGCATCGCTCTCCTTTCCCTCCGCGTCGGCCCTTTCGCGCCGCGCACGCGCCTTCGCCGCCTCCTTGTCGATGCGCTCATTCTCCTTCGCAAGCTCCGCCGCGCTCAACTCCCTGCCGTCCTGACTTACCACCCGCCGCACCGGCACGCCGTCGATCCAGAAGTGGTCGCTCACCGTCACAACGGTCTTCTTCACCCGTCCCTTGCCGCTCAGCTCCTGCACGGTCGTAATCGAGCGATAGATGTACTCCTTCTCCACCGCCTCGGCGGCGCGCTGGTTCGTCTCCACCGCGCGCATCAGCGTCGGAACCTCCGGCAGCGGACTCTCCGCCGCTGACACTGTCGTAGCAGAAGCCGCTCCGATCGGCGTGGGCGAAGACACGGCAGCGGTCGCCGACGCAGCCCGCCCTACCGGCGGCCCTTCGCTCTGCCCGTACCCCGTGATGCAGAGCGCCGCCCATCCCACAAGAGGAAGCATCGCCATCCCGATCCTGCGCAGGCCCCACGCCATCCACCCATTCTATGGCACCATAGCACCCATGGATCTCTACGCCGCCACCACAAACCCAGGCAAGCTCCGCGACTTTGCCCACGCCGCCGCCCCGCCCGTCCGCATCCAACCCCTCCCCGGCCTCGCCGCCATCCCCGCCCCGCCCGAGGACGGGCCCACATTCGACGCCAACGCACGCGTCAAGGCCATCTACTACTCACTCCGTGCGCCTGGTTTGCTCGTCCTCGCCGACGACTCCGGCCTCGAGGTCGCCGCCCTCGACAACGCCCCGGGCGTCCGCAGCGCCCGCTACGCCGCCGACCTCGCCCACCCCACCAACGCCGACACACCAGACAACCGCAACAACGCAGCCCTCCTCGCAGCCCTCGCCGCCGTCCCCGACTCCCGCCGCCAGGCCCGCTACCGCTGCGTGCTCGCCCTCGCCCGCGACGGCCAGATCCTCCTCACCTCCGAGGGCACCGTCGAGGGTCGCATCCTCACCGCGCCGCGCGGCTCCGGCGGCTTTGGATACGACCCGCTCTTCTTCCTTTCCGCGCTCAACCGCACCATGGCCGAGCTGGCCCCCGCCGACCGCCTCGCCTGCAACCACCGCGGCCGCGCCCTCCAATCCCTCCTCGCGCGCCTTGACCAGCACCCCGCACCCTCTCTCTGAATTCAACGAATCTCGCACTCCCTGTTCGCTAATCGCGCAGGCGATTTGACGCACCCATCGCCACGCGAAATAATCGGTTGCCGCAGCCATATATGGCGCGCGCATCCCCAAGCGGCCTGCGCAGCGTCCTAACGGTAGACAGCACAGGAGCAGCGCCCATGGCAACATCCGCCCCACCCGCACCTTCGCTCGCGCCATTGCGTGGAGTCCAGCCGCTCCGCCCCGCCTCCGGCCACTCTTTTTTTTGGCACAAGCTCCACTCCCTCTCCGGCATCGTCCCCATCGGCGCCTTCCTCATCGAGCACATCCTCTCCAACGCCGAGGCCCTCAACGGCCCGCTCGCCTACGCACAACAGGTTCGTCTCCTCAACTCCCTCCCACTCGTCCGCGTGTTGGAGTGGACGCTCATCTTCATCCCGCTCGCCTTCCATGCCCTGTATGGCGCCTACATCGCCATCCGCGGCCGCGCCACCGTCAACGTCTACCCCTGGGCCGGCAACTGGGGATACCTCACCCAGCGCATCACCGGCCTCGTCGCCTTCGCCTACATCGTCTATCACCTATGGACGCAGCGTTTCTCCGGCGTCAGCCTCCCCGAACACCCCGGCGCGGCCTTCGCCAAGGTGCAGCACGAGCTGGCCAACCCCTGGGTCCTCGCCGTCTACATCGTCGCCATGATCGCTACCACCTTCCACTTCTCCTACGGCATCTGGCTCTTCGCCGCCAAGTGGGGCATCGCCTCCGGCACACACGCCCGCAAACGCTTCGGCGGCGTCTGCACCGTCTTCGGCTCCGCCCTCTGCATCCTGGGCCTGGCCAGCCTCTACGCCTTCGTCGGCAACCCCAAATACGCCAACGCCCCCGCCGACGCCTTCGCCCCACCCGCCATTGCCCAACCCGCTCCAGTTACTCCACCTCAACCAATGACTACGCAATAGCATTTCTTTGTCATTCTGAGCGCAGCGAAGAATCCCCGTATTGCGTCGTTGTCTGTTCTTGCTTCAACCGCGTCGCAAATAGTCGAAGAGATCGGAAGGGCACGGCTTCAGCCGTGCCGCAAGTCGCCCACGGATAGAAAGTTGCTTTAGCCCCTGAGGCACGAAATGGCAGCATCACCAAATTCAACGAACCCGGCACAGCCGGGGCAGGTGCGGTGAATACCGATGGAGAATCTTCTGCTTGCTGGCGGCTTCATGGTTCTCTTCATCAGCTTAAGCCTCATGTTCGTCACCGGATACAGAATGCTGAACGTCATTAATAAAGATCGGTCACCGCAAGACAGAATTCCAATATGGCATCTTTTTGTTCGGCTTTATTCGAATGACATCATCAATACATATAGGAAATCTCACAAAGGCGGGCCGCTAAATATGCTGTTCGGACTTATTTGGATTTTGTTCGGGGTTGGTTTTCTCATGGTTATCGGCAGCCATTACGCTACGCACTAACAGGATTGAATAGGAAATATACTTATGTCCGCATCACCCCGCATCATCGTCATCGGAGGAGGCCTCGCCGGTCTCTCCGCCGTCATCAAGATCGCCGAGGCCGGCGGCACGGTTGATCTCTTCTCCATCGTCCCCGTCAAGCGCTCCCACTCCGTCTGCGCGCAGGGCGGCATCAACGCCGCCAAGGACCTGAAGGGCGAGGGCGACACCGTCTACAAGCACTTCGACGACACCGTCTACGGTGGCGACTTCCTCGCCGACCAGGCCCCCGTCCGCGACATGACCGCCCGCGCCCCCGCCATCATCGACCTGCTCGACCGCATGGGCGTCCCCTTCAACCGCACGCACGAGGGTCTGCTCGACTTCCGCCGCTTCGGCGGTACGCTCTACCAGCGCACCGCATTCGCTGGCGCAACCACCGGCCAGCAACTCCTCTACGCCCTCGACGAGCAGGTCCGCCGACACGAGTCCGCTGGCCACGTCAAAAAATACGAGGGCTGGGAGTTTCTCTCAGCCGTCCTCGACTCCAACGGCGTCTGCCGCGGCATCTGCGCCCTCGACCTTCGCTCCATGCAGACGCGCACCTTCCCCGCCGACGCCGTCATCGTCTGCACCGGCGGGATCGGGGCCATCTTCGGCAAGAGCACCAACTCCGTCGTCTGCACCGGCTCCGCCCAGTCCGCCCTCTATCAACAGGGCGCCGTCTACGCCAACGGAGAGTTCATCCAGGTCCATCCCACCTGCATCCCCGGCGACGACAAGCTCCGTCTCATGTCCGAATCCGCCCGCGGCGAGGGTGGCCGCGTCTGGGTCCCCCGCGACAAGAACGACAAGCGCATCGCAAAATCCATCCCCGAGGCCGACCGCTTCTACTTCCTCGAGGAGTGGTACCCCAAGTACGGCAACCTCGTCCCACGCGACATCGCCACCCGCGCCATCCACCGCGTCGTCTACGAACTCGGCCTCGGCATCGACGGACAGCCCATGGTCTACCTCGACCTCACCCACATCGACCGCGAGACCCTCAACCGCAAGCTCGAGGGCATCCTCGAAATCTACGAAAAATTCGTCGGCGACGACCCGCGCGACGTCCCCATGAAGATCTTCCCCGGCATGCACTACACCATGGGCGGCCTCTGGGTGGACTTCAACCAGCACACCAACATTCCTGGCGTCTTTGCCGCCGGCGAGGCCGACTTCTCCATCCACGGGGCCAACCGCCTCGGCGCAAACTCCCTCCTCTCCTGCATCAACGGTGGCTTCATCGCAGGCCCGCAGGCCCTCGCCTACGCCAAGTCCCTCCCCGCCGCGCCCGGCGACGGAGGCCACGCCGCCGAGATCCAGCGTCAGAATGAGAAGAACGCCGCCCTGCTCGCCAACCCCGGCACGGAAAACCCCTTCAAGCTATGGCGCGAGCTGGGCGACACCATGACCAAGCACGCCACCATCATCCGCTACAACGCAGGCCTCGCCGAAGCCGACGCCAAGATCGTCGAACTCCTCGCGCGCTACCGCAACGTCAACCTCTCTGACAAATCGCAGTGGGCCAACACCAGCTTCGCCTTCGCCCGCCAGTTGGAAAATATGCTCCACCTCGCCCGCGTCATCGTGCAGGGCGCGCGCCTCCGCGACGAGTCCCGCGGAGCCCACTACAAGCCCGACTTCCCCGACCGCAACGACCCTCAGTTCCTCAAAACCACCATGGCCAGGTACGACGCCACCGTCATCGCCCCCGCCTTCTCCTACGCCGAAGTCGACACCACCCTCATCCCACCCCGCCCCCGCAAGTACGACGCGACGGCCTAAATTTTTCGGTTCGTCATTCTGGCGTAGCCAGAATCTCTGTAGTTTGCTTTTGTGCTTTTTGTTTGTCATTCCGCAGCGTGGCGGAGGAATCTGCTTTTCGCTTTTGTAACCAACCCGCCTCAACCGCACGCTGAGGCAAGAACGGAAGGGCACGGCTTCAGCCGTGCCGCAACAGCACCACCCCAAATCATTGTCATTCTGAGCGAAGCGAAGAATCCCCGCATTTCACTCGCAGCACCACCGAGGTTAGCCATGGCAACCGCACCATCCACCATCCACGTCGAGGTCCTCCGCCAGTCCACCCCGGACGCCGCCGCGCGCACCGAGCGCTTCGCCATCCCGTATCGCCCCAACATGAACATCACCTCGCTGTTGGGCGAGATCGCGCTCAACCCGGTCGATGTCTCCGGCAAAGCCACCACGCCGATCACCTACGACTCCAACTGCCTCGAAGAGATCTGCGGCTCCTGTGCGATGCTCATCAACGGCCGCGCCCGCATGGCCTGTTCTACCCTCGTGGATGCCTTGCTGAAGGAAAATCCCGACCAGCCCATCCGCCTCGCCCCGCTCTCCAAATTCCCCGTCGTCCGCGATCTCGCCGTCGATCGCTCCGTCCTCTTCGAGAACCTCAAAGCCGTCAAGGCCTGGGTGCCCATCGACGGCACCTACGACCTCGGCCCCGGCCCGCGCCAGTTCCCCCAGACGCAGGAGGCGCGCTACCCGCTCTCCAACTGCATCTCCTGCACCATCTGCATGGAGGTGTGCCCGCAGTTCAATACGGCCACCAACTTCGTCGGCGCGGCAACCATCGCCCAGGCCCGCCTCTTCAACATGGACCCCGCCGGCTCCGTCCTCAAGGAAGACCGCCTCCGCGCCCTCGCCGGAGACGGCGGCATTCAGGAGTGCGGCTTCGCCCAGAACTGCGTCGAGGCCTGCCCCAAACAACTCCCCCTCGCCGAGGCCATCTCCGCTACTGGCCGTGAAGTCCTCCTCCAGCAACTCAAAGACCTCTTCGTGAGGTGAAGTTGTGGAATGCAATATGCATCCATCGACAGTCTTCGGAAGGCCTCAGCCCCTGTTATACCTGGCGGGTTCTAGTATAAAGAGCAACGGAGTTGCAGGTGCTGTGCCAGTATGTCACGAAGTCGAATTTGGACAGGAAGACATCCGCTGGGCACTTCCATCCGAGTGATTTTTGGGGACTTGCGATGGGGGCCCAAGCGATGGCATCGAGAACGTTCTGGGAGTGGATGCTGAGGTCTTCTCCCATGGGCAGGGACTGTCGCAGTAGGCCGTTGGTGTTCTCGTCGATGCCGCGAACGCGGCTCCAGGCAGGCGATATACTGGAGGTCGACTATGAAGACGACCTCCGATGAATTCGTAAATCTGTCCCTGAAGAAGAACGGCGCGGGCGCGAAGGCGCTTGCTGCGGGACACCCTTTGGATTTAGGCGATGGTCGGCGCGTTCGCTCGACGACGGTGCTGTGCGTTCGCCGCGGCGACAGCGTAGTGATGGCGGCCGACGGGCAGGTGACGCTGGGCGCGAGCGTGATGAAGCACTCGGCGAAGAAGATTCGTCGGCTCTATCAGGACAAGGTGCTGGCGGGCTTTGCCGGTTCGACGGCGGATGCCTTCTCGCTCTTCGGGCGCTTCGAGACCAAGCTGGAGCAGTACGCGGGCAACCTGGGGCGCAGTGCCGTGGAACTGGCCAAGGACTGGCGGACGGACCGAATGCTGCGTCATCTGGAGGCGCTGCTGATCGTCTGCGACACGACGGCGACGTTCGTGCTGAGCGGCAATGGCGACGTGATCGAGCCAGACGATGGGATTGTGGCGATTGGATCGGGCGGAAGCTATGCGCTGGCCTCGGCGCGGGCGCTGATGGAGAATACCGAGCTGAGCGCGCGGGAGATTGCCGAGAAGAGCCTGCGCATCGCCGGGCAGATCTGTATTTATACGAACGACCAGTTGACGATTGAAGAGTTGAAGAAGGCCCCTGCGGTCGCATAGGTTGCGGCGGATTTCGATACAGCGAAGAGTGGGGCGGGTATGCTGAAGATCCAAGTGTTGTACTTTGCAGGGTGTCCGAACAGCGCGCCAACTCTATCGTTGGTGCGTGAGGCGGTGCTCGAGTCGGGGGTCGAGGCAGAGATTGCTGAGGTTGAGGTGCTCTCGGCGGAAGAAGCGCAGGAACTGGGATTTTTGGGGTCGCCGACGGTGCGGGTCGATGGCGTGGACGTGGAGTCGGGAGCGCGCGCCGCGACGCACTTTGGGTTCGGTTGCCGGACGTACGTCGATGCGGGACGGCGAACGGGAACGCCTCCGGCAGCGCTGCTGCGCAGCGCCATCGAGGAACAGGCCTGGCTGGTACGGAAGATTTGAAGGAGCAGGAGACGATGGCGATATTTTTACCGGGAACGGCGGACGACCAGGCTTTGGCGCTGGATGAGATGACTACAGAGACGGCGCTGGCTGTAAAATGAAAGAAGGAGAGAACCGCTATGCAGGAGTGGGTTGCCGCCGATCCAAGTAGAACGGTTCGCCGCTTTTCCAGCCATCGGGAGCAGGCAGAGGCGGATCTACGCTACTGGCGTGACCAGCCTGTTGCGGAGAAAGTTAAGGTGGTTGCGGAGTTGGCCGAGTATTTTGCCGCGATTCACAAGATCGATCTGAATGCTCAAGGACCAAAAAGAGTTGTTAGCCGCGCTCAACGATCACGGTGTTG
>JAJZDL010000050.1 GCA_021851465.1 Acidobacteriota bacterium | reverse complement strand
TCCGATCTCGGCGGCAACGGTCTTCACGCCCTCGCGGTAGATCGCCTGCGCCAGCACGGTCGCCGTCGTGGTGCCATCCCCCGCGATGTCGGAGGTCTTCGAGGCCACTTCCTTCACGAGCTGCGCGCCGATGTTCTCCACCGGGTTGGAGAGTTCGATCTCCTTGGCGACGGTGACGCCATCCTTGGTGATCGTCGGCGAACCGAACTTCTTCTCGATGACGACGTTGCGTCCCTTGGGGCCGAGCGTGACCTTCACCGCGTCGGCCAGAATGTTTACCCCGCGCAGGATCGCCTGCCGCGAATCTTCTCCATGCAGAATCTGTTTTGCCATTGTGTTGCTCCTGTTACCGGCCCATTGGCCGGTCGAAATGTATGAGTGGTCGAACCGAGATGGTCCCGAACGGTACGAGGCGGCTACTTCTTAACGATGCCGAGGACTTCCTCTTCGCGCATAATGAGGAACTCTTCGCCGTCCAGCTTGATCTCGGTGCCGGAGTATTTGCCGAAGAGGATGGTGTCGCCTGCCTTCACATCCAACGGGAAGACTTTGCCCTCGTCGTTGGACTTGCCCTTGCCGACGGCGATGACCTCTCCCTGCTGCGGCTTCTCTTTGGCTGAATCGGGAATGATGATGCCACCGCGGATGCTCTCGCCCTCTTCCATGCGACGCACCAGGATCCGGTCGTGCAGGGGGGTAAACTTGGTCTTTGACATTGCGTGTATCTCCTCGTTGCAAAAATATCGGTTACAGATTTGGTTGGATGCAGCTTTGTGGCGAACCCCACGGATTCCGGTCGATCTGCCGGACCGGAGAAGCGTTCCGCCGTCGGAGAGGCCCACCATGCTCGTTAGCACTCAGGCCTCTCGATTGCTAACGATACGCTAGACTGCCGCTCTGCGTCAACCCAATTATGATTAAATATGAGTGAAAGTAGCTAAAGTAATTTTATATCAACCAAAAACCATCATCTTCATCAATCTAAATGTCAAATCGCCAAGACCGGAGCTCGACCGACCATTGCGCGACGGGGTCAAAATCGGCGCTCGGTCAAGAGTGCTGACCGGTCGAAAACCGCAGCGTAGCATTCCGCGCAGTGTGGGAGTGGCGTAAAATGTCCCCATGCCGCTCGATAGACGTCCCCGCACCCGCACTGGCCGCGCCTTGGTTCTGTGCTTGGCCGCGCTCGTTTTCTCGCTCGCTTCCTTGCACACCCTCGCCCAGGAGAACAACAGCACCTCGGCATCGGAGGAGCACGGCCGCAAGTACAAGGCGCCACCCGACACCTCGCAGGTCGAGGTCACGGTGCTCAAGGACTTCAACCAGAAGCCCATCATGAATGCCGCGGTCGTCTTCAATCCAGTCAAGGACGGCGTAGACGAGGGCAATCTGGAGGTAAAGACGGATCCCGACGGCAAGGCGAAGATCGACGTCATCCCCACGGGCAGCAATGTGACAATCCAGGTGATTGCGGACGGCTTTGCCACCTTCGCCCAGGAATATCGGGTCGATGGGCCGAGCCGGAAGATTGTGATCAAGATGCTGCGCCCGCGGGCGCAGGTCTCGGCCTACATCGACAACAACGGCAAGCCCGCGCAGATGCCGCCGGGAATTCAGGTTCCGATCCGCCCTAAATCGGCGACAACGACACCCTCTGCGGGGGCCGCTGGCGCTACCGGCGCGCCCGCCTCTGCAACCGCACCCGCCACGCCGCCTGCCACTGGCCCCCCCCCTGTCTCCGCTGCCGCGCCGCAGCAATAGAGGTTCGCGATGCTGCACGCTGAGAGCAGGGAATCGCGCGATGCATCCCGCCCGCTGGCGGGCAAGGTTGCGCTGGTCACCGGCGGAGCGCGACGTATCGGCCGCGCCATTGCGCTGCGACTCGCGCAGGCCGGAGCGGATGTGGCCATTACCTACCGAGGCTGGCAGCCCCAGGCCGAAGAGACGGTGCGCTCTCTGGCCGAGTGTGGTGTCGATGCCTTTGCCGTCCGTGCCGACCTCATGGATGCCGAGAGCATCCGCCATTGTGTAGCCGCCGCGGTCAAAGAGTTCGGGCGGCTGGATATTCTGGTCAACAACGCCGGCGTCTTCGAGCAGGCCGCGTTGGAGGAGATCACGGTCGAGCAGTGGGACCGGGTGTTTGCCACCAATACGCGCGCGCCGTTCCTGGTGGCGCAGGCGGCCTGCCCGCATCTGCGCGCGTCGGGTGGGCGGATCGTCAACATCGGATCGCTGGGTGGAATGCATCCCTGGGCCACGCACGCGCACTACTGTACCTCGAAGGCGGCGCTGCACATGCTCTCGCAGACGATGGCCAAGGCGTGGGCGCCGGAGATCAGCGTCAACTGCATCGCGCCGGGGATGATCGAGCAGGGCGAGGTTGGCGAGGCGTACGCCCACTTCGCCGAGAAGACCCCGATGCGGCGCAATGGCACCGCCGAGGACGTCGCCGCAGCGGTTTTCTTCTTCGCTACCGCTCCCCACTTCATCACGGGCCAACTGCTCGCCGTCGATGGCGGCCTCGGCCTGTAGGGCCGGTCGCGGCCGCGCGGACTACTTCCTCATCAACGCCGCTGTCATGCGTTGCCACCAGGTGGGTGTCTTCACCACTTCCTCCAGGCCGCGCGGCTGCCCCTCGATCTCGAACGGCCTTCCCATATAGGCGGCCTGCGGGTTGCTGACGCAGAGACTGTACGCGTAGGCGGCACCGTATCTTTTGCCGACCAGTTCGTATGCCGCGCGCATCCGTGGAGGGCGCGTGGTGGTGTTGTGAGCGTCGGTGGCCAGGAAGTGGACCCAGCGCCTATCGAGCAACTGGCGCGCCACCTGCTGCGCGCGCCTGCCCTTGTGCCCGGTCAAGGAGTCCGCCGTCACCTGCACCAGCAGCCCCGCGCGCAGCCATTCAATGAGCCGTTCGGGATCTTGCTGCAGCGTGGCGTTGCGCTCCGGATGGGTGAGCACGGGCGTCATCCCGGCCAGGCGCAAGCGGTAGAATGTCTCGCTCAGCCCCGGCGGCAGGCCGTAGTTCGGCGCCTCCACCAACAGGTAGCCAAGCCCGTTGATGCTGTAGCGTGCGGGGTCTGCGAGCGCCAGTTCCACGTTGTCCAGCGAGAGGTGGAAGTCGCACCCCAGGCCGAGCGTCAGATCGATCTTCTCCGCGGCAAGCCGCGCACGCAGCTCGTCGGCCTTGGCTGCGTTCACTCTGGGATCGAACGCATGGTAGCTGTTCGCGTGTGGCGTGCAGACGACATGCGTGATGCCTTCGGCGACCGCCAGCCGGGCCATCTCGACCGCGACATCCATGTTGCTGGCCCCGTCGTCCAGGCCTGGTAAAAGATGATGATGAATGTCTACCATCGCACCGCAAGAGTACCACCGCCGCGCCTGTGCCGCAGCGTGGCAGTATGGGGTGGAATGTGTGTTGGAACGGGTTCCACGCGGAGCACTCTACGCGGTGGCCAGGCTGCGCGCCATCGACTGGAAGAGCAGCAGCCCGTCCGCCGAGCCGAGCAGCGCCTCGCTGGAGCGGTCGGGATGGGGCATCATGCCCAGCACATTGCGCCCCTCGCTGAGGATGCCTGCGACGTTCTCCAGCGAACCGTTGGGGTTTGCCTCTGCGGCGATCTCTCCTGCGGCGCTTGCGTAGCGGAAGGCGATGCGGTCGTCGCGCTTCAGCGTGGCCAGCGTCTCTGCGTCGCAGAAGTAGTTGCCCTCCATGTGGCCGATGGGCATGCGCAGCACCTGCCCGCGCGCGAGGCCGTCGGTGAAGGGCGAATTGGCCGTCTCCACGCGCAGGTGCACCTGGCGGCAGATGTACCGCTGGCCCGCGTTGCGCATCAGCGCGCCGGGCAGCAGCCCCGCCTCGCAGAGGATCTGGAAGCCGTTGCAGATGCCCATGACGAGCCCGCCCGCCTCGGCGAAGCGGCGCACGCTCTGCATGATCGGCGCAAAGCGCGCGATGGCCCCGGTGCGCAGGTAGTCGCCGTAGGAGAAGCCTCCGGGAACCAGCACTGCGTCGCAGCCCTCCAGGTCGTGCGACTCATGCCACAGGCAAGTCGCCGGAACGCCCGCCACCGCGCCGATCGCGTGGTGCGTATCCTGATCGCAGTTGGAGCCGGGAAAGACCAAAACGCCGAACTTCATAGCCTTAAGAGTAGCATCTCTAGCGATAGCGGCTGAAGGTCAGGCGGAAGACCCCCTGGTCGACGCCGGGGTTGAGGTTGCCCAGGTGCGCATTGGAGACGTGGTGGTACAGGTACTCCAGCCGCAGCGCAGAGCGCGCGCCAGTGTATACCTGTACGCCAGGGCCGAACTCGAACATGAAGTTGAACTGGTCAGCGTCGTCCACCGGAATGTCGCGCGCGGAGAAAACCAGGCCGAGATGGATGGCAAAGCTCGGCTGCACGCGCCGCCGCGGCAGGGCGCCGACCCGTGCGCCCAGCGGCGCGAGCACCGCGGCGTATGTGTTCTGCCTTCCGTAGAGCGCATAGAACGGGAGCGAGGAACCCGATCCCAGCGGCAGGCTCCCCACCGGCCCACGCTCCAGCGTGACCACTCGCACCGGCGTCTGCGGTGTGACGAAGGTGTGCCCTCCGTAGGAGAAGTAGGTGCCGGTCAGCGTGGGATCGCTCTCCAGGTAGAAGGGCTGTACCGATCCCTCGTAGTCCAGGCGGAAGCCCGACCGTTGGTGCAGCAGGTGGGTGTACTCGATCCCCGCGGACCATAAACGCCGCTGCTCGGAATCGCCGATCAGCATGTGGCTGGAGTCCGGGCTGTAACTGGTGGCGATGCCGATGCTCTGTACGCCGCCGAAGCCGCCTGCGTCCTGGCCCCGTGCCGGAGCGACCCAAGCAAGTAAAAAGACCGGTACGAAGAAGAGCGTGGCAGATGCAGCCTTGCGTGAGACGAATGCAGCCCTGAGCAATGCGCGACCCTCGAAGCGCAGAGGCTTGAAGGCTTCCTCCGCAACGCTTGGAAAAGAATACAACACGCACAGCTATAGAATCCGCAGGAACCGCACGCATACTGCGCGGAAACTCTGCGTGTTACGCAGGCACATAGATTGCGTAGCCGCGCGGCGGGGCGGGGAACTCGGCGTTGCCTGCGCCATCGGTGGTGCGCGCGTCGGGCCATGCCTCGTCGTGCCCGTCCCACGCGACGGGGACGAACCTCTGGTTGGCCCACCTGGTCTTCACCGTCGTGCCCGACCAGCGGTCGCCCAGGTTGTTCAGCACATACACCAGCCCCGGCTGGTCGGCGCTCTCGTCCTTCCAGCCGATGCGCTGCATGATGTATAGGTCGGGGTCGGCGTGCAGGATCTGCGAATCGCCGCCCGCGTGCTTGTGGTGCGCCTCGATCAGCGCGTCGATGCCGTTCGGCGTCCCCGTCCGCGCCAGGCCGTTGTTGTAGTAGTCGTACCAGAAGACGCACGGGTAGCCCTCGTGCACCAGGATGAAGGAGTAGGCCATCAGCTTGTCGTTGACGATCATGTTGTCGCCCATGTCGTGGTTGTCGACGAAGGTCGCCGCGTGGCGCGGATGCTTCATCGACACCACGCCGCCGTCGGTCAGGTTGCGCAGGTCGTAGTTCGGCGTGTCGCACACGTCCTTCAGCTTGTAGCGCAGGGGAAAGTCGAAGGCCGCGATCTGGTGGTCGGTAAACTCCTCCACCCGGCCCAGCCAGTTGTCGATGTCCTCGGTGCCGGACCAGTACTCGCCCACCACATACGGCACAAACTCCTTGCCGTTCCTGACGTACTGGTACTTCGCAAGCAGAGCGATCATCCACGCGCCGAAGCCCTTGGCGTAGTCGAAGCGGAAGCCGTCGAAGCCAAGCTCCTCGATCAGCATCCGCGCGTAGCGGTACATCGCCGCATACACCTCCGGGTTGCGATGGCACAGGTGCGGATAGCCCGCGTAGTTCTCCCCTTCCAGGATGACGCGCTCATAGCGGCTGGGATGGAAGTGGTTGTAGTCGCGTGGAAATATGCCGCTCTTGGGGTTGAACTTCGTCCAACGCGTCTGCCCGTCGATGGGGCTCGCCTCTTCTTCATCCGCGCCGCCGTTATGGTCGATGACCATGTCGGCGTACAGCCCGACCCCGTTCCTGTGTGCCTTGGCGATCAGCGCCTCCAACTCCGCACGGTTGCCGTACCAGGTCTTCTTGCCGCCCTTCTGGTCGAAGTCGCCCAGGTCGAAGTAGTCGTACGGGTCGTAGCCCATCGAAGTGTGGCTCGCCGCCTTGTTCACCGGCGGCAGCCACAGCGAGTTGAAGCCGGCCTTGCCGAGGCCTTCCACCTTTTCCGCGACAAAGTTCCACCACTCATGCTCCTTGTTCTCGTGCTTCGGCGCGTTCCAGTAGAAGGCCTGCATCATCACTGCCATCGTTTGTCCCCCGATCTCTTTGCGACGACCGATCCCATGCAGCGCGATTCGCAATTGCCGCCCACATCCCCGCATAAGATGCGGCGCGCGCCCAGCGTGGTTGGACAGCCAACGGTATCGCCAGGGCCTGCACGCTGAGACAAGCCTGAGCACTTCAGTACAGACCGCGATCGCCGCCGCCTGCCATCTTTGCTGTGCAGGGAGTATCATTGCCAAGTACGCGAAGAAGGATTTGCGGGGGCGGAGTAGCGCATCGACCCACAGCCGCTCTCATACCATCGATTTGGGGACACTCCGCATGACTGAAGCGACCGCCGCAACGCCGTCCAAACGCAAGGTCCTCGTCGCCGACGACGAACAGGTCATCGCCAACACGCTGGCCGTCATCCTCAACCAGGCAGGCTTCGAGGCGCGCGCCGTCTACAGTGGCGAAGACGCTATCGCGGCGCTGGACGGCTTCCAGCCAGACATGCTCATCACCGACGTCATCATGACCGGCATGAACGGCATCGAGGCCGCCATTGCCGTGCGCGCTCGGCTGCCACAGTGCAAGGTGCTGCTCTTCAGCGGCCAGGCCGCCACAGCCAGCCTGCTGGAGAAGGCGCGGCACGAGGGCCACGAGTTCGAGATCCTCGCCAAGCCCATCCATCCCACGGACCTGCTCGCCAAACTCCGCCGCTGACGCCGCGCGCCTGCGCGATCGCATTGCACGCTGTTGGAATGACGACCGCATTGTCATTCTGAGCGCAGCGAAGACCCCCGCATCTTCTTCGGTGCACAACACTCTGCCCCATCGGTGCAATGCGCTATCCGCGGCGAGCAACACCGGCGAGGTCGTTGTCCTTGGTCTCGCGGATGGAGAGCAGGCCGAGCAGGGTGAGCGCGGCGGCGGTGGAGAGATAGTAGCCGACCGAGTCGATTCCGTAGTGCCGCGCCAGCCAGGTGGCGATCGAAGGCGCAAGCGATGCGCCAAGGATCCCCGCAAGACTGAAGGCAAGCGAACTGCCGGTATAGCGCACCGGGGTAGGGAAGAGTTCGGAGATCAGCGTCCCGATGGGTGCGTAGGTTACGCCCATCAGCGAGAGGCCCACGGCCATCATCGCCACCGCGCCGCCTGTGCCTGCGGAGAACATCGGCCCGAGAAAGATGCCGAAGGCCGCGATGCATCCAGTCACCCACAGCATCACGCGGCGGCGCCCGTATTCGGCGAGCAGGGCCGAGATGGGGATGGTGACGGCGAAGAGCGAGACGCAGAGCAGTTGCATCAGGAGAAATTTGCCGCGGCTGTAACCCAGCGCGCTGGTGCCCCACGAGAGGGCGAAGACCGTCATCAGATAGAAGAGAACGAAGGTCGCAAGGCAGGCCGCAATGCCCGAGACCAGCGCGCGCGTGTGGTGGCGCAGGACAGAGTACATCGGCATCCTGAGCTGTTCGCCGCGATGCAGTGCGCCCTGAAAGACGGGTGTCTCCGTCAGGGCCAGGCGGACGTAGAGGCCCAGGAAGACCAGGACCGCGCTGGCCAGAAAGGGAAGCCGCCAGCCGAAGGCAAAGAACTGCCGGTCTGTGAGCCAGTGCGAGAGCAGCAGGAAGATGCCGCCGGAGAGAAAGAACCCGATGGGCGCGCCGAGTTGCGGGAACATGCCGTACCACGCGCGCTTGTTGGGCGGGGCATTTTCAATTGCCAGCAGGATGGCGCCGCCCCACTCTCCGCCCAGGCCGATTCCCTGGCCGAAGCGGCAGAGCGCAAGCAGTAGAGGAGCGGCCAGGCCGATGGCGCGATAGGTGGGCAGGGCGCCGATGGCGACCGTCGAGATTCCCATGGTGGAGAGCGCGACCACCAGCGTCGTCTTGCGCCCGATGCGGTCGCCAAAGTGGCCGAAGAGCGCGGAGCCGATGGGCCGTGCCAGAAACGCGATGCCAAAGGTGGCGAGCGAGGCCAGCCGCGCGGTGGCGGGATCGGACGAGGGAAAGAAGAGGCCGGGAAAGACCAGCACGGCCGCCGTCGCGTAGATGTAGAAGTCGAAGAACTCGATGGTGGTGCCGATGAGGCTGGCGAAGAGCACCTGTCGCGGTGTGTTGATCGGTCTGTCGAGTGTGGCCTGGGTTGCGCTCATCGCCGCTTGCGCTCCTTCACCTTCACCGCCGGAACGCCGGCGTAGACGCACCACGGCTCGATGTCGCGGGTGGCGATCGCGCCCAGCGCCAGCACTGCTCCCTCGCCGACATTCACGCCGGGAGCGACCGAGGCGCGCGCGCAGATCCACGCATAGGCCCCAACCTCCATTGCGAAGGCCAGCAGCGGAAAGCGTGGATCGTCGATGTCGTGGGTTGCGCCGCACAGGTACGCGTCCTGCGAGAGGATGGCGTGCGAGCCGAGGCGCACCGGCGCTGGGTTGTAGATCTCCGCGCCGTCCGCGGCGGCCACCGCGTCCGCGCAGAAGAGGTTCCACGGCGCGTACACCTTCGAGCCCGGATAGAAGTGGCAGTGCGGCCCCAGCGTCGCGCCAAAGCCTCGCAGCAGGAAGGCCCTCCACGCGTGCATCGGCCTCGGCGACGGGCGGTACAGCACGGCGCGGCACAGGTTCCATGCCATCCGCCGCGCGCGGTCGCCGGCCGCGAACGCGGGGCGCAGATACGGGTCCGCCGCCGTCTCCGCCGGGATGTGCTCCGCCGCGTTGTAGTGCGCATGCCTCGCCATCGTGGCTCCTGCCTCACTCCCGCTAAACGCTACCCATTGCTGTTCGGCGTGGCCCGCGCCAGTTGTTCGACGTTCTCCATCGTGCGCTTCGATGTCTGGTTGAAGTCGAACTCATCGTGAAAGCACTGCTGCGCGCGCAGCCGCATCGCGGCACTCTCCTCCGCGCTCAACGCCGACCAGCGGCGCAGCAAGGCTTCGGTTCCCTCGATTGTATCTTCACTGGAAAACCCCGCGCCGTTGCCCACGACCTCCCTCCAGATGTTGACCTTGTCGGAGACGAGCGTCGGCAGGCCGCACGCCAGGGCCTCCGCCACAACGATCCCGAAGTTCTCCTGGTGCGAAGGCAGCACAAAGACCTCCGAGGCCGCGAAGGCCCCCCACTTCAGCGGCCCCTCCAGGCTTCCAGTCCATGCAATCCGGTGCGCGATGCCGAGCCTCTCCGCCAGCGTCTCCAACTCCTTTCGCCATCCGGTCCTGTCCGGGCCTGCAATGACCAACTGCCATGCCGCGTCCTTGCCCAGCGCCCGGGCAAACGCCTCGATCAGGATGTCCGTCCCCTTCTTTGGATGGATTCTCCCCAGCGAGAGGACAAGCCGCTTGCCGCGCAGCTCCGGCCATCGCGTCAGAAACTCTTCGCCGGCCGCCGCGATGTCGCACTCCGGGCCGAACGTTCCGTAGGGAACGACCGCCTCGCGCACACTGTAGCGCGCAAACGACTGCCGCGCCAGCAGCCTCTCCTCCTCGCAGGTGAACAGCACAGCCGTCGCATCGCGCAGCACTCTGCGCAGAAACAGGTGCCAGTAAAGCACCTTCTTGAGGTGCTTCAGAGGGAACCGCTTCTTGAAGTAGGGATCGAGCATCCCGTGCGGAAAGACGGCCCATGGGATGTCGGTACCGGCCAGCGCGCGCCAGGCGGCCAGCGTGTTGTAGTTCCACACGCCGTTGACGAAGACCACATCGAAGCGCGCGACGTTGGCCTTGAGCCACGGCACCGCATGGCGCGTGTATGCATAGACCCCCAGGCCCGGGCCCAGTCCAACCGCAGTGGCCGGAAACTCGCACTGCCGCACAAACTCCGGCGAGTCCAGCGAGGCCACCTCGACCTCATGTCCGCTGTTGCGATAGATCGCGCAGCGTTGCCGCAGCCCCTCGACAGGCCCGCCCGTGGCCGGGTCGATCGACGGGATGAAGTGCAGGATCCTCATCGGCTCTCCTTGAATCCCTCATCCATCACCACCTTGGCCCAGCGCCGTGTCCAGGGGGTTGCGCGGTCCGCCAGCAGAGGAATGTCGGCCCACTCGCGCCGTTCGGTGGCCGCGGCCAGCCACTGCGTCATCGGTACGGCAAACCCCGTCTTCGGACGGGCCACAATCTCCTCCGGCAATGGATGCATCGGCGACTGCGCCAGCATCCGTTTGCCCACTCCGCCTGTAAAGCCCATGTGGCACAGCTTCAGCGCATTCAGCAATGAGGCATCCACCAGCGGCGTGCGCAGCTCCAGCGAGTGCGCCATGCTGGCCCAATCGCTGTCGCGCAGCAACTGGTTGCGCAGGTACAGCGTTGAATCCAGCAGGCAGGCCCCAGCCGCGTCGTCCACCGCATCGGCCTGTGTCATCCCTGGGGGCAATCCGCCTAGTCGCAATCCGCCCAGTCGCTCCAGGCCCTCCCGCGCGCGCTCCTCGCCCATCAGCAGCGGCAGATCCTGCGGCAGAAACACGCACCGCTTCAGGCAATACAGGCCCTCCAGCGTACCCATGAACTCCGCCACTCCCTTGAGCTTGGGGTGCCGGTGTCTCCTGGCCAGCGCGGCGCACAGCCCACCCACCAGGTGCCGTCCGCCGGGAACCGCCGTAGCCATCCTTCCCAGTCGCGCGCTGCGCGGAAGCTGCCGGGCCAGCGAGTAGCCATAGAAGATCTCATCGCCGCCCACGCCGGAGAGCACCACCTTGTACCCACGCTCGGCCGCTGCCTTGGCCGCAAACCATGTGTTAACCCCATCGATCGACGGCTGGTCCATCGCATCCAGAAAGCGCGGAATCTCCTGCTCGAACTCCGTCCGCGAGACCCTGCGCACATGGTGGCGCAGCCCATAATGCGCTGCAATGGCGGCTGCCACCGGCACCTCGTCCTCAGGCTGCGCGGTGAACTCGTCGAAGCCGACCGTGATCCCCTCGGCCCTTCCGCCCAGCTCCGCGATCAGCGCCGCAATCGTCCCAGAATCGATCCCGCCCGACAGAAACACGCTCACCGGAACGTCGCTCACCAGATGGGCGCGCACCGAATCCACCACCGCCTGCCGCACCGTCACTTGCAGCTCCGCAGCGGAGTGCCGGGTGCCCTGCTGCCGCCAGTTCTCCCGGATGTCGCTCCAGCAGACCGGCGTCTCCGCCCTCCCCGCGCGCACGCGCATCCAGTTTCCCGCGGGCAGCGCAAAGATTCCGCGGTAGAGCGTCCACGGCTCCGGCACGCTCCCCCACAGATAGAACCCCGCAACACCGGCCTCCTCGGTCGCCTGCGCAACCAGCCCAGACGCCAGGACCGCCTTCACCTGCGAGGCGAAGACAACACCCCGCTCCGTCTGCGCATAGTACAGCGGCTTGATGCCGTAGGGGTCGCGCGCCAGAAACAGCTCGCGCGATTCCGCGCTCCAGATGGCCAGCGCAAACATCCCCCGCAACCGGGGCAGCATCCTCTCCCCCTCGCGCGCATACAGTGCCAGCAACACCTCCGTATCGGAGGTGGTGCGGAAGGCCACGCCCTCGGCCTCCAACTCGCTGCGCAGCTCGTGGAAGTTGTAGATCTCGCCGTTGAAGACGATGCTGTACGCGCCGTCCGTCGCGATCATCGGCTGGTTCGAGCGCGCATCCAGGTCGAGAATGGCCAGACGCCGGTGGCCCAGCGCCACGCCCTGCCCCTTCCATACGCCCTCCGCGTCGGGGCCGCGCAGTCGCATCCGCTCCGTCATGCGCAGGACCGCATCGACGGAGTGCGCGGCGAGGTCCTCTTCACTCGCGACGAACCCCGCTATACCGCACATACGGGCGCCAGACAGGTGTGATTTCGCATCGATTCTTCTTGCTCCATCTTCTCATATCGCAAGCGCCGCATTGCAGCGCGCGTGCCTGCCCGTAGCGCGGACCACGATGCGCAACAGAGGATGAATTGGGGAAGTTCGCTTGATTTACCAAGTATATAATTGCCCCAATAAGCCAACAAACGGCGAGAGATGCCCCTTCGAGCAAGAGACACGCCGATCCACGCAATCGCCCTCCCATTCGAGCGCCGCGCCTGCACAACAACACCGATTCGTGAAATGCTATAGTCGGCAAGCCGGGCCTCCGCCAAGTCGGAATCCGGCAAGCCGACGAAACACACTGCATAAGGGAGACTACATGGGACTGGTACCGATGGTGATCGAGCAGACGAGCCGGGGCGAGCGCGCCTACGACATCTACAGCCGTCTGCTGCGCGACAACATCATATTTCTGGGCACTCCGATCGACGACAACGTGGCCAACGTCATCATCGCGCAGTTGCTCTTCCTCACCAGCGAGGACCCGGAGAAGGACATCCAGCTCTACATCAACTCGCCGGGCGGCTCCATCACGGCGGGCCTCGCCATCTACGACACCATGCAGTACATCAAGAACGACGTGCAGACCTTCTGCATCGGGCAGGCGGCGTCGATGGGTGCGTTCCTCCTGATGGCGGGCAAGAAGGGCAAACGCTTCGCTCTGCCCAACGCGCGCATTCTGATCCATCAGCCGTCGATGGGCGGCCTCAGCGGCCAGGCAACAGACATCGACATCCACGCCCGCGAGATCCTGCGCATCCGCGAGATCACCAACAAGCTGATGAGCAAATCCACCGGGCAATCGCTGGACCGCATCGAGCGCGACGTGGAGCGCGACTTCATCATGACGGCGGCGCAGTCCAAGGAGTACGGCATCATCGACGACATCATCGACCGCCCGCGCCTCTAGCTCCTGTACTCGCCGAGTGCATCTTCGAGGCGAGGCGCTGAAGGGCGTGCCCGGTGCCATGGGAGATGCGCAGCGAAAATACCTGTGCTTCCTACGTTCACAGATCGATGCTTCACGCAGCTTGCAGTCCGAAGCTCGCACAGGATCCGGTACGGAAGCGTATACCCAAAAGGGGGTATCACGGTGACTTCCGTGTAGTGGGCAAAGCCCGGTTCGGGTGTAGACTTTAGAAGTTCCCAATTTATGACGGTCCCTTCCCAGGAGTTGTCGCAACCATGAAAACGTCTCGCGGTTCGGACGAATCGCTTCGCTGTTCGTTTTGCCATAAGTCGCAGGACGCAGTGGCCAAGCTCATCTCGTCGCCGTCCGACTACCCACGCGCCTATATCTGCGATGAGTGCGTCGGAGTGTGCAACTCGATTCTGGAGGACGACCGCGGCGAGGCCCTGCCCGGAACCGCGCCGCCGCAGCTTCCCAAGCCGCAAGAGGTCAAGGCATTTCTGGACGAGTACGTCATCGGCCAGGAGCAGACCAAGAAGAAGCTGGCGGTAGCCGTCTACAACCACTACAAGCGCATCCAGATGAACAAGACGCGCGGCGGCGATGTCGAGCTGTCCAAGTCCAATATCCTGCTGGTCGGGCCAACCGGCTCGGGCAAGACGCTGCTGGCGCAGACGCTGGCCAAGATGCTCGATGTGCCCTTCGCCATCGTGGATGCCACCACGCTCACCGAGGCCGGCTACGTCGGCGAGGACGTGGAGAACATCATCCTCAAGCTGTTGCAGGCCGCCGAGGGCGACGTGACGCGCGCGCAGAGCGGCATCATCTACATCGACGAGATCGACAAGATCGGCCGCAAGGACGAGAACCCCTCGATCACCCGCGATGTCTCCGGCGAAGGCGTGCAGCAGGCCCTGCTGAAGATTCTGGAAGGTACGGTCGCCAACGTACCGCCGCAGGGCGGGCGCAAGCATCCCCACCAGGAGTTCACTGCGGTGGACACGACCAACATCCTGTTCATCTGCGGCGGCGCGTTTGTGGGCCTGGAGAAGGTAATCGGCAGGCGCGTCGGCAAAAAGGCGCTGGGCTTCCGCGCCATCGCAGACCCCGATGCCAAGGAAGGCGATG
>JAJZDL010000049.1 GCA_021851465.1 Acidobacteriota bacterium | reverse complement strand
AATTTGGGCGCGCTCGAAATGCCACTCTTGCGACCGGTGCAGATGATAGCAGCAAGAGATGCGATGCGGTGTGATAAAGAACACACACGACAAAGCATTGACGTGTCAAGGGAAATCGGCGGCGGGGAGGCGCTGCTTAGAGGGGCTGCGGCGGCGGGCCTGGCTGCTCTGGGGCATGTCGCGGCGAAAGGCTGATAGAGTGAAGTTCGGGCGCGCGGGAAGGCTGTCGCCGGCGCCGGACAATGCAGCGATGCTGGACGACGCAGCGAGGAGAGGGTGTTTGGCATGGGCGTGCCGGGTCATTTTCTGTTTGCTCCGTCGCACCGAATCCACTTTATCGGGATCGGTGGGATTGGCATGAGCGGGATCGCGGAGATCCTGCTGACGATGGGGTACGCGGTGTCTGGGTCCGACCTGCGGCGGACGCCGGTGACCGAACGGCTGGCGGGACTGGGCGCGACGATCTATACGGGACACGCGGCGGAGAACGCGGCGGCGGCGGACGTGGTGGTGACGAGTTCGGCGGTGGTGGCGGGGAACGCCGAGGTGCTGGAGGCGCGGGCGCGGAAGGTCCCAGTGATCCAGCGTGCGGAGATGCTGGCCGAGCTGATGCGGTTGAAGTACGGGATCGCGGTGGCTGGGATGCACGGCAAGACGACGACGACGAGCATGATTGCGGCGGTGCTGGGCGCGGGAGGGGGGGAGGGGAACCTCGATCCGACGGTGGTGGTGGGCGGGCGGGTGGACGCTCTGGGATCGAACGCGCGTCTGGGCAGCTCGCAGTATCTGGTGGCGGAGGCGGACGAGAGCGACCGTTCGTTTTTGAAGCTGTCTCCGGTGCTGGCGGTGGTGACGAACCTGGACCGCGAGCATATGGACTGCTACCGCGACCTGGCGGATGTAGAGAGCGCGTTCGTCGAGTTCATGGACCGGGTGCCGTTCTATGGGGCGACGACGGCCTGCGTGGACAACGCTCTGCTGCGCGGAGCGCTGGAGCGTGTCCACCGGCGGGTGTATACCTATGGAGAATCGGCGGGGGCGGACTTTCGGTTGCAACTGCTGGATCGACGGCGAGAGGCCGAGATCTCGGAGGCGCGCTGTGGGGCGCCGACTGCGATGGAACACTGGCGGTTCGAGGTACATTGTGGCGGAGAGGCGCTGGGGCCGTTTACGCTGCACGTTCCTGGGCGGCACAACGTTCTGAATGCGACTGCTGCGATTGCGATCGGGGTGCAGCTTGGGGTTGCGCCGGAGGGGATCGCGCGCGGGCTCGCAAGCTATCGCGGGGTGGACCGGCGGTTCCAGATCAAAGGCGTGGTCCGCGGCGTGACCGTGGTGGACGACTACGGGCACCATCCAACGGAGGTCCTGGCCACGCTGCGGGCCGCGCGCGATGCGGGCTATGGGCGCGTGCATGTGTTGTTTCAGCCGCACCGCTACACTCGGACGCGGGACCTGGAGCCGGAGTTTGCGCGGGCGTTTGCGGACGCGGAGACGGTGCAGGTGCTGGACATCTACGCGGCCAGCGAACAGCCGATCCCCGGCGTCGATGCACCGACGCTGGTGGAGGCGATCCGGCGGACGGGCACTGTGGCGGGTGGCGTGGAGTACGCGGAGTCGATGGCGGCGGGGGCCGAGGCGCTGGCGCGGGCGGCACGCGCGGGGGATGCGATCCTGACGCTGGGGGCGGGGAGCGTCTCGCAGGCTGGGGCGCTGCTGCTGGCGGCGCTGTGAATCGGTTGCCGATTGCGACGAGCCGATCGTCGGGTTGAATGGCCGAGGCGCGGGTGAGTTGCTGAGTGGGTACGCGGGCGCGTTAAATCCGTGGGTGGGACGTGGGTGCGGGATATGATGGGGTCTGGCGATGGCTCGCGACCCTTGCTCAGGGTTTGCGAACAGGCAATCTGTTTTCGAGGCGGGACGGGGCGGTGCTGGATGCGCCGGGGGCGGATTGCGCCTATGCGGAGACTGGGCCGGAGGGGAGAAGACGTCGAGCCATGGTGACCGAGATGCCTCTGCGGCGCAACGCCTCCTACGCGGACGGCAGTTCGGACGACCCGACAGACGAGGATGGCCTGGGTGCGGATGAAAGGTCCGGGCGGCCGCGGCGGGCGGGAGTTCGGCTGAGCTTGCGCGGCGGTCTTGTGCCGAAGACGCTGTGGGGGCGGATTGCGGCGGGCGGCGGGCTTCTGCTGCTGGCCGTGGCGGGGGTCGCAGCGACACTTGCGGTGCGCGACTTTCTGCTGCACGACGAGCATTTTACGGTTGCCGGCGCGGATGCCATCCAGATAGCGGGCAACAGCCATCTGAGCCATGCGCAGGCGCTGAGCGTCTTCGGGGGGGACGTGGAGCGCAACATTTTTACGATTTCGCTGGCTGAGCGGCGGGCGGAGCTGGAGAGGCTTCCGTGGGTGGAGGATGCGACGGTGATGCGTCTGCTGCCCAACCGGGTGCGCGTGGCGATTGTGGAGCGGACTCCGGTGGCCTTTGTACGGCAGGGCACGCAGATCGGGTTGGTGGACGCGAATGGCGTTCTTCTCGACCTGCCCGATCCGGAGATGGACGCAGCGGGCGGAGAGCGGGGCGCTGCGTCCCGGCGCTACTCGTTTCCCGTTCTGACGGGGATATCGGCGGCGGACCCTCTCTCTGTGCGCGCGGCGCGGATGAAGATCTACCTGGGCTTCATTGCGGCGCTGGACGCCACGGGGGAGAAGATCTCGCAGCGGTTGAGCGAGGTGGATGTTTCGGACCCGGACGACGTGACGGCGCTGCTTCCGGGCGGCGTCTCCGGCGGCGCGGATGCGTCGGATGGCAGCCCGGAGATTCTGATCCACTTTGGCGATGAGCGGTATCTGGAGCGCTATCGGGAGTTCGAGCAGAACCTGCCGCAGTGGCTGGCGCAGTATCCCAGGCTGGCGTCGGTGGACCTTCGCTACGAGCGGCAGGCGGTGCTCGATATGCATTCGGGCGCAGCTCCCTCGACCGGCGCAACGGCGAGCGGTCCTGCCGCGGCAAGCAATTCTGTCGCGACCGATGCAGCGGCAACGGATGCGGCAACGGGCAAAGGCGTTGGCGCGAGCACAGCGAAGGCCGCGAGCCCAGCGAAGGCAAAGACGGCCAATGCCCCGGCGACCGGTGTTGGCCATGCCGCATCGACGCGGCGGAAGAGATCCATTGCGGCAAAGAAGCGTCCGGGCAGGCCACACGCCACGAGCTACGCCGCGCAGGGGGTGGCGCGATGAACCCCCGGCAGGAGAACCTGATCGCCGTTCTGGACGCGGGCAGCAGCAAGATCTGCGTGTTGGTGGCGGAGCTGCAGGATGGCGTGTTGCGCTATCGTGGGCACGGGATCGAGCCTGCGCAGGGGATGCGCAAGGGGCTGATCGCGGAGCTTGATCCGGCGGCGAAGGCGATCAACCGCGCTGCGCTGACGGCCGAGCGGGTGTCGCGCGGCGACATCGAGCATGTGGTGGTGGGCATCGGCGGAACGCATGTGCGGGGCGTGAACAGCCGCGGCGGGATCGCGCTGGGGAGCCGGCTGCGCGAGATCACGCGCGAGGAGGTGCGAGCGGCGGTGGATCGCGCGCGCTCCGTGGCGCTGCCGCCGGACCGCGAGGTGCTGCACCTGTTGCCGCAGGAGTTCATTCTCGACGACCAGGCGGGAATCCACGACCCGATTGGAATGGTGGGCAACAAACTGGAGGTCAATCTGCACCTCTCCACGTGCTCTGGCGGCGTGGCGCAGAGCGTGGTGACGTGCGCCAACCGCGCGGGGCTGGAGGTTGGAGACACGATCTACGAGGGGATCGCGGCGGCCGAGGCCGTGCTTTCCGCCGACGAGCGCGAGCTGGGCGTGTGCCTGGCGGACATCGGGGCAAGCACGACGGAGCTTGCGGTGTACTTCGAGGGGTCGATCGCGCACACGGCGGTGCTGCCGATCGGCGGCGACCACTTTACCAACGATCTTGCCGTGGGCCTGCACGTCTCGGTTGAGGAGGCGGAGCAGTTGAAGCAGGAGTTTGGCAACTGCGTCGTGACCGCCGTGCCGCAGTTGAGCGAGATCGAGGTGGGCGGCAGGCTGAACGCCAACTCTCCCAGCGGCGAGATGCAGCCAGCGCGGATGGTGCGGCAGAGATTTCTGGCCGAGGTGCTGGAGCCGCGCGCGCGGGAGCTGTTCACCATGCTGCGCGACAACCTGCGCCAGGGCGGCGTACTGGAGGCGCTGGGCGCGGGATGCGTGCTGACCGGCGGGGGCGCTCTGCTGGCGGGCCTGCAGGACAATGCGGAGAGCCTGCTGCATGTGCCGACGCGCGTGGGCTCGCCGGTGCCTCTCTCGCGGATGCCGCCGGAGCTGGCGCGGCCGGAGTTCGCGGTCGCGATCGGGATGCTGCTGTACACGCACCGCACGCAGGTGCGCCGGGCCAGCGAAGAACAAGGGCTGCGCGCGAAGCTGAAGGCCATCTTCGCGGGCAGCTATTAGGCAGTGTGCCCGATGGGCCAGGGCAGTTGTCGCAATGATGCAGGCGGTCGTTCTGCCATTCGATGCAGGGCTTCTTCGCTGCGCTCAGAATGCCAATCTATTGTGATGCATCGCACTGCGCTACTCGGCGGCGGTGTTCGCCATGGCGGGCTGCGCCAGCCGCGCCGACGTGGACAACGGGGCGATGCGCATCGGCTCGGTGAGGCTGAAGACGATTTGCAGGTCCTTGGGCAGCTCCGCCTGGCGGTCCTGCTTCAGCCACACGGCAGTTCCGGCGCCCGCGCCGACGCCCGCGCCGATGACCGCGCCGGGCAGTCCGCCAATCTCCGCGCCGGCGGCCAGCCCGCCGCCCGCCGCCAGGCCGATCGCCTCCGCCGTTCCCTTGGCGTGGTCTCGGCGGAGGATGGTGCCTTCGCTGTCCACCCGTGTATCGTCCCAATTGCCGGTGTCGATGGCCCGCGCGCGCAGCGCGTACTGTGAACCGTCAGGCAGGGTGACCGTGCTTGGCTCGATATGGATCCCCGCGGCCCCGCCAAGCCGCTTGCCTCCACGCACCCAGGTCACGCGGCCTGTCATCAGCGCGCCCACCGGCACCACTACCTGGCCATCGCGCGTCACCTGCTCGCAGACCTCGGCTGTAAAGCTCGTCCCCGGCTTGGTGGTCAGAGTGGAGAGATCTTCGCGCAGCTTCACCTTCACCAGCGTTCCATCGGGCACCTCGCCCGGCGGCGCAGGCACATGGGTCACGATGCCTTCGTCCGGATTTCCTTGTGCCACTGCATTCTCCGCCTCGCTCAGCAGTTGCCGTTGCGCTCGACCGGCTGTCTGCTCGGTCACGATGCTGGCATCGGGGTTGAAGGCCGCCGCGCCGGCGCCGTTTGCCTGCGTGTCGCCATCGCCCGATACGATGAGGCCCGTCTTCGATGGTTTGCGCGTTGAGGCATCCGCACCCTGCTGCGTGGACTGCGGCGTGGGGCCGGTGGCTATGTTCGTCTGCGCGCCGGTCTTCGCGGAGGCCATTGTCGGCGCGCTCGAATCTGTCGCTTCCGCCGCCACCGCTTGTGCTGCGGGAACCGCCGCCGAAGGCTTCGCCGGTTGCATCGGCTGGGGCACAGCCGCACTGCTCGAAGCACTGCCGGCCGTTGCGTCGGAGTCGGAGTAGGGAGTCACGGCGATGGGCGACGGGTCGGGCCGCGAGACGCCCAGCCGCTGCTGTACGGCCTGATCCTGCGCGGGGGCGTCTTGCGCGGACTCATTCTGGGCCAGAGCGCTCTGCGCCGCTTCATTCTGCGCCGCGCCGGACTGCGCCCGCGCCGCCGTTGCAAGCAGCATCCACGCACCCACCACGCAGACGATTCCGATCGCGCGGATGGCCCTGGCCGGTCTCGCTCTCTCGACAGTATCGACAATTCTCATGGCACCACTCCCTCATCGATTCAGTGCTTCGGTCTGCGAGCTAGGCGTGTTCGTATCCGCCGAACGCAGCGAAACGCTGGACGCGAAGCGGCGCGCACCGCACGCGCACTTCACGCTCCAGACTAAGACCGGCGTGTCCTCGGTGCGTGAAAATCACAGTCGGGGAACCGAGACAGGCAACAAGAGAAGACGCCGCACACGCGTTTTGCGCATCGCGATAACCGCACAGTTGCAGCCCTCGCGCATCGCGCGCGCCGCGCGGATGCACTAAAATCCAAGTGTGAAGCAGTCCGATGTCGAACTTGTCGCAACCATCCACTCCGCCGCCGGACCGGCCATTGCCGTGGACCGCCGGGCCAAACTCAACGACCGCCTGCATCATCGCGTTGTCGCGCAGCAGAACGCGGCAAACGCCGCACCCCTTCTTACGCCCACTGCAACGACGTACAGCTTGCCTAACCCAGCGCCGACTGGCTTTTTTATGAATAGGAGCAATATGACTGAGATTGTCTCGATTACCGCACGCGAAATTCTCGACTCTCGCGGGAACCCCACCGTCGAAGCCGACGTTACCCTCTCCGGCGGGGCCAAGGGCCGCGCCGCCGTTCCATCCGGCGCCAGCACGGGCGAGCACGAGGCCGTCGAGCTGCGCGACGGCGACAAGGAACACTACCAGGGCAAGGGCGTGCTCAACGCGGTGGAGAACGTCGAGAGCATCCTCGCGCCCGAGCTGATCGGCATGGACGCCAGCAACCAGCGCCTGCTGGACGCCACGATGATCGCCATCGACGGCACGGAGAACAAGTCCAAGCTGGGCGCGAACGCGATTCTGGCGGTCTCGATGGCTGCCGCGCGGGCCAGTGCGAATGCGCTGAAGCTGCCGCTCTACCGCTATCTGGGGGGCGTCAACGCATGCGTTCTTCCCACGCCGATGATGAACATCCTGAACGGCGGCAGCCACGCCGACTCGAATGTGGACTTTCAGGAGTTCATGGTGATGCCGGTGGGCGCGGAGAGCTTCAGCGACGCGCTGCGCTGGGGGGTCGAGGTCTTCCACACGCTGAAGGGCGTGCTGAAGAAGAAGGGCTACAATACGGCGGTCGGCGACGAGGGCGGGTTCGCGCCGTCGCTGAAGTCCAATGAAGAGGCCGTCGAGCTGATTCTGGAAGCCATCGAGAAGGCGGGCTACACCCCAGGCGAGCAGGTCTCGATTGCGCTCGATCCTGCCTCCAGCGAGTTCTACGACAAAGACCGCAAGCTCTACGTATTCAAGAAGTCCGACAAGAGCGAGAAGACCAGCGAGCAGATGGTTGCGTTCTACGAGGGCTGGACCAAGCAGTATCCCATCGTCTCTTTGGAGGACGGCCTTGCCGAGGACGACTGGGAGGGCTGGAAGCTGCTGACGGAACGGCTGGGGCACATACAGTTGGTCGGCGACGATCTCTTCGTCACCAACACGGAGCGCCTGCAGCAGGGCATCGAACAGAAGACGGCCAACTCGATCCTCATCAAGCTGAACCAGATCGGGACGGTATCGGAGACGATCGAGGCCATCGAACTGGGCCGCCGCTACGGCTACACCAGCGTCATCAGCCACCGCAGCGGCGAGACCGAGGACAGCTTCATCGCGGACTTTGCCGTGGCCACCGGCGCGGGCCAGATCAAGACCGGATCGGCCAGCCGCACCGACCGCATCTGCAAGTACAACCAGCTTCTGCGCATCGAGGAAGAACTGGGCGAGAGCGCCGAGTTTCTTGGCATCGAGTCGCTGAACTTTCAGTAGAGCGAACGCAGTACAGAGTCAAAGCCCCCTCCATCGCGGCGCCGGAATCGCGATGGAGGGGGCCTTTCGTGCGCGGCGGAGTTATTCCGCCGCGGGTTTGGCAATCTGCGGGCGGAGGAGCGGGAAGAGGATGACGTCTCGGATGGACTTCGAGCCGGTGAGGACCATGGTGAGGCGGTCGATGCCGATGCCCTCGCCGGCGGTGGGCGGCAGGCCGTAGCCGAGGGCGCGGACGTAGTCCTCGTCCATCGCGTGGGCCTCGTCGTCGCCGCGCTCGCGCTCCTTCAACTGCGCCTTGAAGCGGGCGCGCTGGTCGTCGGGATCGTTCAGCTCGGAGAAGGCATTGCCCACCTCGAAGCCGCCGATGTAGAACTCGAATCGCTCCACCCACTCCGGCTCGTCGGGCTTGATCTTGGAGAGTGGCGAGACGGCGAGAGGGAAGTCGTAGATGATCGTCGGCTGCTGAAGATGATGTTCTGCGAGAAGCTCGAAAATTCCTGCAATAGCTTTTCCCAGCGGGTAGCCTTGTTCCAGCGTATGTGCAGTATAGAAAAAAGCTGCCTCGCATTCACGCAGGTGGAGCGGCCGCTTTGCAGCTTCCAAGGGATTCGCGGCGTCATAGCCACGCCTGAGACGCGTACCCCCAGATTTGAGGCTCAGCGCAAAATGCATCGGATATAGGAAGTCCGCATCCTGAGGTGGGGTACCAGCTTCTTTTGGCCAGAACTTGATGATCGCCTCGCGCATGCTCAGCTTCTGCCACTTGCCAAGATCGATCTCGACGCCGTTGAAGTTCGTCAGCAGCGTGCCGTTGACCTCTTGCGCGACGTGGGCGATGAGCTTTGGCGTGAGGTCCATCAGGTCGTGGTAGTTCGCATACGCCTGGTAGAACTCGAGCATGGTGAACTCGGGGTTGTGCTGCGTGCTGATGCCTTCGTTGCGGAAGTTGCGGTTGATCTCGTAGACGCGGTCCATGCCGCCGACGACGAGGCGCTTGAGGTAGAGCTCCGGCGCGATGCGCAGCGAGAGGTCGAGATCGAGCGCGTTGTGGTGTGTCTTGAAGGGCTTTGCCGCCGCGCCGCCCGCGATGGGCTGCATCATCGGCGTCTCGACCTCGATGTAGCCGCGCGAGTCGAAGAAGCTGCGCATCGCGCGGAGGACCGCGGCCCGTTTGACGAAGACCTCGCGCACATCGGGGTTGACGAAGAGATCGACGTACCGCTGGCGATAGCGCAGCTCGGTGTCTTCCAGGCCGTGGAACTTGTCGGGCAGGGCGAGCATTGCCTTGGCGAGAAACGTCAGCGCGGGCTTGCCCTCGTGCCCTGCGAGCGAGATGGAAGCGGCGTGAACCGTCAACTCGCCGGTGCGGGTGCGGAAGAGGAAGCCGCGCGCGCCGATGTGGTCGCCCAGGTCGAGCAGCTTGTAGAGGGCGAAGGCGTCCTCGCCGACATCGTCCTTGCGGACGTAGAGCTGCATTCGCTGGCCGCCCTGCTGCAACTGCGCGAAGCCCGCCTTGCCCTGCACGCGGATCGCCATGATGCGCCCGGCGATGGAGACTTCGATCTTCTTGCCTGCGGCGAGATCGGCCTCGAAGTTCTCGGCGGCGATGGAGTCGTAGGCCGCACGCAGCTCGGGGATGGTAAGCGTCGTGGCGTAGCTGTTGGGGTAGGTCGCCGCAGCCGCGCTCAGGCCATTCTTCTGGCCCAGTTCGCCGATCTGGCGCAGCTTCTGCCGCCGCTCGTTATACAGCTTCTCTTCAAATTGCGATTCGTACACGGGCCTTCCCTTCGTGGTGACGACACTGACGTTCCAGTATATCGGTGCGGTGCGTGCGGTGCCCGCGGCGTGGTGTAATGGGGATGCGATGGCCGATGAACCCACGAAGAAGCCGAACGGACTCAAGGACTATGTGAAGGCGGAGCAGATGGTGCAGCTCGCGCTGGCAATCCCGATCGGATGCGTCGTTGGATGGGCTGCGGGAGCGTGGCTGGATCGGCACTTCCACACCGGTTGGATTGCTATTGTTGGGATTGTTGTCGGCGCGGCGGGCGGCTTTCTGCAGATCGTCACCATCGCCGCGCGATCCATGAAAAACGACCGATGAGGGGCGATGGAGATGGACACGATGGAGATGGCTCCGATGCAGCGGGACTCGACACGGCGGGATCCGGTACGACAAGGAGCGCGATGAACGACAGCAGTCTGCTCAGCCTTGGCGGCTTCAGCGACAGCGACTTCAAACGCACCATCTGGAGCGCGCTGCGCCTGGTGGGGGTCGCGGTGGCGGTCGGCGTACCGCTGCTGTGGTGGAAGCTGGGCTGGCCGTCGGCGGCGTTGTTTGCGGTGGGCGCGCTGATCTCGGGGACCGGCCTCTTCGAGTGGCTGCGGCTGATGACTGCGCTGATGGCGCGGATGGATGATGCGGGTGGCGCGGAGCCTGCGCGCGTGCGCCCGCTGGCCCCGGTGCTGATCGGGTTCTTTCTGCGCCTGGGGTTCGCGCTGGCGCTGCTGTATGGTAGCCTTAAGTTTCTACACGGATCGGTCTACGCACTCATTGCCGGTCTTGCGCTTGGCGTGGCCTCGCTTACGGTCGAGGGGCTTCGCCTGCTCAAGAGATGGGCCGAGTGACCGTTCCGCCGAACGACGAACTTTATGCCGACACAGTTACTGTTTACGCGAACCCTGAATGCCCACTTCGCCGCGCCGGTGGACGCGCTGCTGCGCGCCGTGCATGTGCAGCCGGCCAACGCGAGCGCGCCCATCAACGACACGTTTGCGATGGAGCTGCTGGTCTTCTGCGCGCTTCTCCTCTACTTTGCGGCGGTGCGCCTGACTCTGGAGGTGGAGCGGCCTAACACATTGCAGCACTTTGCGGAGATGACGCACGAGTTCGTCTCCGGCCAGGGCGAATCGATCATCGGGCATGGACATGAGCGGTTCCTCAGCTTTCTGACGGTGCTGGGGCTGTTCATTTTGCTCTGCAACCTGCTGGGGCTGGTTCCGGGCCTGAGGTCGCCGACGGCGGATGTTGTCGTGCCCTTCGGCTGCGCGATCCTGACCTTTGCGTACTACCACTACCAGGGCATCCGCAAGCACGGATGGAGATACATCAAGCAGTTTTTCGGCCCTGTGTGGTGGCTGGCGTGGCTGATGCTGCCTATCGAGATATTCTCCCATCTTGCCCGCATGCTTTCGCTTACCGTCCGTCTGTACGCAAACATCTTTGCCGGCGACATGATAACGCTAGCCTTCTTCTCGCTGATCCCGGTGGTAGTTCCCCTCATCTTCCTCACGCTGCATGTATTTGTATCCTTTTTACAGGCATTTATATTCATGGCGCTGGCGATGTGCTACCTCTCGCTTGCCGTGTCCGAGGAGCATTAGAGTTTCGTTTATTGCTCCGGGCTAAAGTCCAGAGCCAACAGATACAGGTTTCACCGCGGAGCTTCTCTCCCGCTTCGCGGTGCGCACCAACGCCGTTCAGCGTGAGGGCACCAGCACGGTGAGCGTCAACCACCCACTGGCGGCGTACTTTGGGAGAATGGAGTGAAAATACAATGCGAACCTTGCAATATATCTTTATGACGTTGGCCGCGCTGCTGCTGGCCACACCGGCCTTTGCGCAGAGCGGCGGCGCCCTGGCAAACCCGTATGCTCCGCTGGCCGCGGGGATCGGCATGGGAATCGCCGCCGGTCTGTGCGGCATCGGTCAGGGCAGGGCGTCCGCCAGTGCCTCCGAAGCGGTGGCGCGCAACCCTGGAGCGCGCCCGGCAATCTTTCTCTTCCTCATTCTTGGCCTGGTCCTCATCGAGTCTCTGGCGCTATACACCTTCCTCATCATCATCATGTACGTCAAATAAGCGCCGGTCGCGAAGCGGCTGCGTTGCGGAAGGGCCTCCATTGCGGGGGCCCTTTTGTCGGTGCGGGGCTGTGCGCAGGCGATGTTGCGAAGCGCCGAGGTTTGTCGCACGTGTCGCGGAGTTGGTAGACTGCGGACGCTGTAATCTGCTGCGCCGGACGCGACTGGCGGGGCAGAGAGAGAGGCCTTTATGAACGCACGTTTCTCGACCAGCCGGCGCAGTGTTCTGGCGGGCATGACGGCAGTGGCAGGCAGCCTTACGCTGGGCCGCAGCGCGCTGGCAACGCTGGCCGCGCCGGCGGACAAGCCGGACGATTTCATTGCCGCCAAGCCGGACAAGCTGGCGCCATTCGCCATGACACAGGCGCGCCTGCTGAACGGGACATGCAAGGCGCAGGCGGAGATCAACCAACGGTATCTCGACTCGCTGACGACCGACCGGCTGCTGCACAGCTTTCGCGTGACCTCGGGGACCGCTTCGAGCGCGACGCCCTACGGCGGCTGGGAGAACCCGACTTGCGCGCTGCGCGGCCACTTCAATGGCGGACACTATCTCTCCGCGGTGGCGCTGGCCTACGCGAGCGCGGGCAACGACACGCTGCGCACTCGCGGCGACCTGATGGTGGCCGAGCTGGCGCGCTGCCAGAAGGCGAATGGCAACGGCTACTTGAGCGCGTATCCCGAGGGCCAGTTTGCGGCGCTGGCCAAGGGCGACAGGCAATGGGACGGCGTAAACGTGTGGGCGCCGTTCTATACGCTGCACAAGATCATGGCGGGGCATGTGGACATGTACGTCCACACGGGCAACGAGCAGGCGCTGCAGACCGCCGAGGGCATTGCGGATTGGGTGCGCGGATACTTTGTGGGAATACCGGACGAGCAGCGCCAGCGCATGCTGCGCACCGAGTACGGCGGCATGAACGAGGTGCTGGCGAACCTGTACGGGCTGACCGGCAAGCAGCAGTATCTCGATACAGCGCGGCTCTTCGAGCAGCCCAGCTTTCTCGATCCGCTGGCTGCGCGCCGCGACGAGCTGAAGGGGCTGCATGCGAATACGAATGTACCGAAGGTGATTGGCGCGGCGCGGATGTATGAGCTGACCGGCGAGACGCGCTACCGCGAGATCGCGCAGTACTTCCTTGGCGAGGTGCTGACCGAGCGCAGCTACGCGATCGGCAACACCAGCGTGGGCGAGTACTGGCGCAGCGACGCGGGCGACCTGAAGGGGACGCTACAGTATCACGATGCCGAGTGCTGCGTGGCGTACAACCTGATGAAGCTGGAGCGGCATGTGTTTGCGTGGACGGGGGACGCGCGCTGGATGGACGCGTACGAGCGCAGCCTGTGGAACTGCCGTCTGGGGACGCAAAACGCGCAGGGCCTGAAGCAGTACTTCTTCCCGCTGGCGGCGGGGTACTGGCGCTTCTACAACTCGGCGGAGCAATCGTTCTGGTGCTGCACGGGCACGGGCGCGGAGGAGTTTGCGAAGTTCAACGATACGATCTACTTTCACGGGGCCGCGGGCGATTCCCATTATTCGGGCAGCGTCTGGGTCAACCAGTTCATCGCGTCGGAGCTGGACTGGAAGGAGGAGGGCTTCGGGCTGCGGCAGGAGACTTTGTTTCCCGCGGAGCAGGGAACGACGCTGCACATCAGGGTGGCCGCGCCGCAGCGGAGGACGATCTATCTGCGCATACCGGGCTGGGTTGGCGAGGGCGGCGCTGTGCGCATCAACGGGCGCGCGCTGGGGGCGTTTGCGCAGGCGGGCAGTTACCTGTCGCTGACGCGCGCGTGGCACGATGGCGATACGATCGAACTCTCGCTGCCGATGCAACTGCGCAGCGAGCCTCTGCTGGGCGACTCCACGCTGCGCGCCGCGCTGTACGGGCCGTTGGTGCTGACGGCGGAGCTTGGCGCGGGGCCGGCGGACGGGCCACTGAAGATCGGCGGATACGATACGGGGCCGAAGGCCGCGGATCTGGGCGCGCCCGCCGATGCGCCGGTCGCGCCGGCGGGCGACGCGAGCGGCGGCATCGAGGTCGTCTCGGCCAAGGACCTCGCGTTTAAATCGACGGCGAAGGGAACGCCTGTGGTGAAGCCGTTGTACCGCGTCACGGATGAAAAGTACGCCGTCTACTGGAAGACGGAGGAGAGTTGATGAGCGCGAAGAACGATGGGGCCGTCTTGCGATGCGCCATCAAGACGATCGGCAGCCGCGAGGTCTACCGCAACCACTGGACGCGCGTGCGCGAGGACGAGATCGAGCGGGCGGACGGCGTTCGCGGCATCTACGGCGTTGTGGACAAGGACCCGGCGTGCATCGTGATTGCGCTGGAGACGACGCATGAGGGCGAGTTCCTCTACCTGGTCGAACAGTTTCGCTACACCGTCGGCGGGCGGTTCATGGAGCTTCCGCAGGGCGGCTGGGAGCGGCCCGACGTCAATCCTGAAGAGATGGCGCGGGGTGAGCTGCGCGAGGAGACGGGCCTCAGCGCGGAACGCATGACGCTGCTGGCCACGCTACAGATTGGATATGGCGTGCTGAACCAGAGGCAGCACGTCTTCCTGGCCGAGGAACTGACGCAGGGCGAGTGCGAGTTGGACGACGAAGAGAGCGACCTCGAAGTGCATCGCGTGAGCGTGGCGGAGTTCGAGCGGATGCTGCTGGATGGGACGATTGTGGACGGCGGCTCGGCGGCGGCGTG
>JAJZDL010000048.1 GCA_021851465.1 Acidobacteriota bacterium | reverse complement strand
AAGAACGGCGGCCTGCTCATCGCCGCGGGGACGCCGCAGCAGGTGATGGAGAATCCCGCCTCGCTCACCGGGCAGTATCTGGCGGGCAAGATCGAGATTGTGGCGCGCGCACAGCCGAGGCCGCTGACCGGCAAATGGATCACGGTGGAGGACGCGACGGCGCACAACCTGCGGCAGGTGACCGCGCACTTTCCGCTGGGCGTGATGACGGTGGTGACGGGCGTCTCCGGCTCGGGCAAATCGACGCTGGTGACGGACATTCTTTACCGTGCGCTGGCCAAGGAGTTGTACGGATCGCGCGAAGACCCTGGAGCACATGGGCGGGTCGTGGGCATCGACCAGATCGACAAGGTGATCGAGATCGACCAGACGCCGATCGGGCGCACGCCGCGCTCGAATCCTGCAACCTACACTGGCGTCTTCACCGCGATTCGCGATCTGTTTGCGATGCTGCCGGAGTCGCGCGAGCGTGGCTACAAGCCCGGACGCTTCTCCTTCAACGTGCAGGGCGGACGCTGCGAGGCCTGCCAGGGCGAGGGGCAGCGGCGCATCGAGATGAACTTTCTGCCCGACGTTTATGTGCTGTGCGATGTGTGCAACGGCCGGCGTTACAACCAGGAGACGCTGGCGGTGCGCTTCAACGGCCACTCGATCGCCGACCTGCTGGATCTGCCGATTGCCGACGCGTTGCCGGTGCTGAAGGACATTCCGGCGGCTTCGGCGAAGCTGCAGACGCTGGTGGACGTGGGGCTTGGATACATCCATCTGGGGCAGTCGGCAACGACGCTCTCCGGTGGCGAGGCGCAGCGCATGAAGCTGGCGCGCGAGCTCTCGAAGCGGCAGACCGGGCGCACGCTGTATCTGCTGGACGAGCCGACCACGGGGCTGCACTTCGACGATGTGCGCAAGCTGCTGGAGGTGCTGCACCGGCTGACCGATCTGGGCAATACTGTGATTATTATCGAGCACAATCTGGACATTGTGCGCAACGCCGACTATGTGCTGGACCTGGGGCCGGAGGGCGGCGAGCGCGGCGGACGTATCGTTGCGCATGGCACGCCGGAGCAGATTGCCACCGTCGCGGCATCGCACACCGGCAGCTTTCTGGCGCGCTACTATGCGGCGGGCCGTGCAGGGGCGGAGAGTGCTGGTCGCATCTCATCGAATGGAAGCGGCGGAGCGGGCCACGCAGGGCCGCAACCGCTGGAGATCGCGGCAGCGCCCGACCGGGTGAAGACGGCACGAGGAAAGTTTGTCGTGCCGGAGAGGAAGACCGGCGTGCCGACTGCGCGACCGGCCAAAGCCGTGAAGAAAACAGCGAAGAGATCATCTTCGGCGAAGAGCGCGCCTGCAAAGGCGGCGAAGAAGAGATCGTCCATCAAGAGGAAAAAATTGGCATGAGTCTCTTGCCCGTAGACGGTTCCGAAGACGCGTCGAGGCCGCAGGAGGAGACGCCGCGCCTCGATGGCACGGCGGAGACAGAGGTCCCTGCCGGCCAGGAAGACGGCGCTCCGGCGCGGCGCATCCCCAACCTGGGCCATGCGCTGCTCTTTGCCGGCTTCACCGGCGTGCTGCTGGTCTTCTTCGAGCTTGTGCTGGCCGCGCTGGGATGGTTGCCGGGAACGGTGCAGGGCGGCGCGACCAAGGTGCTCCATCCAAAGATGCAGCTCGCGCTGCTGGCGACGACGTACCTGACCACATTGCTGGCGGCGTGGTTTTTCTATCCGCATCTGTGGCGGCGCGGCTTTCTGGATGGGATCCAGTGGCGTTGGCCGGCCGCGCGCGGCCAGGCTGCGAGGCTGCTCGGGCTCGGCCTGCTGCTCGGCGTGGCGGTGCAATTCGTCACCAACTTCATTACGCCTCCGAAGACCGTGCCGGTCGACGATTTTCTGCGCACACAGGCCGATGCGTGGCTCATCACCCTCTTCGGCACGGTCATGGCGCCGCTCTTCGAGGAGATATGCTTTCGTGGCTTTCTGCTGCCCGCCTTCGCCATCGCATACGACTGGCTGAGCCTGCCGCGCACCGAAGAGGCGCGCGCGCGCTGGCAGTCCACCGCAACGCTTACCCCGGCGTCGTTGATATTTTCCGCGGTGTTGACCAGTCTTCTCTTCGCGTTGCTGCACGCGAGCCAGGTGGCGCACCTGTGGGCGGCGCTGCTGGTGCTCTTCGCCATCTCGCTGCTGCTAACTTTTGTGCGCGTGAAGACGCAGTCGGTGGCCGCGTCCGTGCTGGTGCATGGGGCGTACAACGGCTTTGTGTTTCTTGCGGTGATGGTGCAGACCGGCGGCTACCGGCACCTGGAGCGCATGACGCAATAACGGCCGTGCCGCTGGAAGAGTAGCGGGCGGGCCGCTGCCGTTCTCCGCTACAATTTGCACAGCCATGACAACCGACATCCGCGCTGCGCTGCTCGACCTGATTGCCACCTACTCCTTCAAGCTGGGCGACTTCACCCTGGCCAGCGGACTCAAGTCCGACTACTACATCGACTGCCGCACCACCACGCTGCACGCCGAGGGCGGACGGCTGGCCGGGCTGGCGATGTATGAACTGATGCGCGAGCACATGCCGTCGGCGGTTGCCGTGGGCGGGCTGACGATGGGGGCCGACCCACTGGTCTCCAACGTCGCCAGCGCGAGCGCCTGGGCGCTGGCCGAGTACAACGAGGTGCGCGCGCTTTCGAGCGAGCTCGGTCTCGACGGGGAAGACGCCGGCCCTGCGCCGACGCCGGTCCACGGGTTCCTGGTGCGCAAGGCGGAGAAGTCGCACGGCACGGGGCGGCGCATCGAAGGCTTTCTACAGCCCGGCGCGCAGGTTGTGATCGTCGACGATGTATGCACCACGGGCGGCTCCACCGTCACCGCAATCGAGGCGGCGCGCGAGGCCGGAATGATCGTCGCCGGAGTGCTCTGCCTGGTGAACCGCGAGCAGGGCGGTCGGCTCATCATCGAACAGGCCCTGGCCGAGGTGCCATCCGACGAGGACCTGCCCTTTATCTGCGTCTTCACCGCCAAAGACGTGCGCAAGGCGCATCTGGCGTTGCACAAATAGCGGGCATCTATGCGGTTCGCGGCAGGGCAGCGGCGGCGTTCTTGCGGCGTCGCTGCTCTAGCTGCTTCATCCAGCGTTCGCTGCCGTAAAGGCCCTGCCGCAGTCCATCCACTCGAAAGTCAACATCCAGTTCTTCCCAGTGGAGGGCCATTCCGAGCATCTCAAGCTCGACTTTACCGACCTTGTCTGGGTCTGCGTCGGCCAGGTCCTGGAGGTCCTCACGCGGAATGGCCAGCCACTGCCCCGATTTCAGTTTTACGAGCAGCAGTTCACGGCTTCGGTCGTACTCAGCGGAGACCGCGACCTCGTAGTCGTATGGATCGCGGGCGTTTGCGATTGCGCGGTCGATCTGTTCGTCAATATCAGCGCTCAACCTGGCCATGCGTCGCCTCCCACATCTTCATCAACTCTGGGTAGTGTTCTACCGCCGTGTCTACGATCTTGCGAATCTGGTTGCGTTTCGCGTTCGGCGGTTGTACCGAACCGCGACGAACTCCGATGTTCTCCAAATCTCCAAACTCAACGACGACCGAGACCGAACCATAAAATCCGTGCGCGTGCGGCGGATGATGGTCGTGCGTGTAGATACGAAAGCAGACTCCATCGAAAGAAACACTGCCCACATCCCAATCGTAACCCAGAAAATCACAACTTCGCTAAAATAGAACGACATGATCCCCACCCTTGAATGGCTGCCGGAAGGCGTGAATTTTCTCGACCAGACGAAGCTTCCGCTGGAGGAGACGTATGTGCTTGCGACGGACTACAAGCAGGTGGCGACCGTCATCCGCGACATGATTGTGCGCGGGGCGCCGGCCATCGGCGTGGCGGCGGCGATGGGGGTTGCGCTGGGCATCGAGCGCAGCAGGGCGACGACGATGGAGGCATTGACCGCGGAGGTCGCCGTCATCGCGAAGACGCTGGCCGAGACGCGGCCCACGGCGGTGAACCTCTTCTGGGGCATCGACGAGGTGCGCGGGCTGTACAACTCGCTGGCCGCGCAGGGCACGTCGATTGCAGAGATCAAGGTGGCGGTGGTGGCGAAGGCGCGGCAGATGTACGACGAGGACATCGCCGCGTGCAGGCGGATGGGGGCGCACGGCGCGGCGCTGCTGCCGATGGAGGGCACGGTGCTGACGCACTGCAACGCCGGGGCGCTGGCCACCTGCGGCTACGGCACGGCGCTGGGCGTCATTCGCGCGGCGATCGAGCGCGGCCACAAGATCGACGTCTACGCGGATGAGACGCGACCGTTCCTGCAAGGCGCGCGGCTGACCGCGTGGGAGCTGATGAAGGACAACATTCCGACGACGGTGCTGTGCGACAACATGGCGGCCTCGTTGATGCGGCAGGGGCGCATCCAGGCGGTGATCGTGGGTTCGGACAGGATCGCGGCCAACGGCGATGTGGCCAACAAGATCGGCACCTACGGCGTTGCGGTGCTGGCCCGCGAGCACGGGATCCCGTTTTATGTTGCGGCACCGTGGTCCACGGTCGATAGGGCGACCGGCAGCGGCGACCTGATCCCCATCGAGCAGCGCGACGCACGCGAGGTGACGCACTCCAACGGCAGGCAGATGACGCCGGACGGCGTGGGGATCGAGAACCCAGCGTTCGATGTGACGCCTGCGAAGTACGTCACGGCCATCGTGACCGAACGCGGCGTGTTGCGCGCGCCCTACATGGAGTCGATCCGCGCGATGGCGGACGAAGCGCACCTGCGCACGGAGTTGACTTCAGCGTAGGGATGCGCCGAAGCTGCCGCGCCGGGCAATGCCTGCGGCGCGGCACGTCTCCGGTTTCCCCATGCGGGCAGCATGGGGGTGATAGCAGGCCAATCGGCTGCGCCTTCATTGCTTTGCGAGGCTCTATGCTAAACTCTTGAGATAGAAATCTCTATCATGCCTCCTGAGACGATGCGGTCAAGAGGGTCCATGCTCAGCCGCATCCTAACCGCCACGGTCGCATTCTCCGTCTCTGTCGTGGCGGGGAGGTAAGACTCGAAATGCATCCCACGCCCATAATCCGCCCGGCGCGCCATTGTGTGAACTGCGATCTTCGGTCTTTGCGCATGTTTTGCAGCCTGGACGATGCTGCCTTGGCGGACTTCGATGTGATCGGCACGAGCACGCTTCTTCCGTCGGGGGCGACACTGTTTCTGGAGAATGCGCCGAGCCAGGGTGTCTTTGTGATCTGCACCGGGCAGGTCAAGCTCTCCTGCACATCGAAGGAAGGGCGGACGCTGATCCTGAAGATAGCCATGCCGGGCGACATTCTCGGGCTGGGCGCGGTGATCTCCGGCTCCAAGTACGAGGTGACGGCGCAGACTGTGCAGCCGACCGAGGTCAAGAGCATCCGGCGGGAGGAGTTTCTTGCATTTCTCAAGAAGCATGGCGATGCCAGCCTCCATGCGGCCAAGTCGCTGAGCGAAGAGTACAAGTCGGCGTTCTTCGACGCGCGGCGGCTGGCGCTTTCCGGCTCCACGGCGGGCCGGCTGGCGGCGGTGCTGCTGGACTGGGGCCGGGCGGAGTCCTGCGGCAAGAGCGAGATGCGCTTCACGATGGCGTTGACTCACGAGGAGCTGGCCAACCTGGTCGGATGCTCTCGCGAGACGATGACCCGGATGCTCGGCCGCTTCAAGCGCGAGAAGCTGATCCATATCCACGGTGTCTCCATCCTGATCCTCGCCCCGGAGAAGTTGGAGCAGCTTTCGGCCTGAGTCATTCTGGGAACCGATCGTCCTGCGCATTGCCGCCTCGGCTCGTCTCCTGCAAGGCCGCGGTGCCGGCGCTCTCTCCGTTGCAACGCAGCTTGCTTTCTTCATCCCGGGCGCGGTCGGGTGCGCCGACAGACGCTATCATAAGAATGCAGGCCCCATGCATCCTCCGACCGCACAGACCGCTCCCGCCGCGCCGCTCACCGAGGGCGAGATCCGTGCCGCGCTGCGCGACTGCTACGACCCCGAGGCCGCGTGCAACATCGTCGATCTTGGGCTGGTCTACGGCATCGACGTGGCGCTGGATCGCGAGGCGCCGGGCGCTGGGATCGTGGGCGTCCCGGCACGCTACCGCGTGGCCATCCGGCTGACGTTGACGACGCCGGGATGCTCGGCGCAGGCGCAGATCGTTGCGCAGATCGAGAACCGGCTGGCCGCGTTCGCGAGCGTCAGCAAGACCGAGGTCGAGCTGGTGTGGCAACCCATGTGGACGCCCGAGCGCATCAGTCCGGAAGGCCGCAAGCGGCTGGCCACCGGCGCGAGCGGGCGTGAAAACGGCGCAGAGGAGGGCCGTGGACGCCGAGAGAGTTTTCCCACGAGAAAAAACAATCTTGTACAACTGCGATAGAACCGAAGATCTCGAACGATGCATGGAACAGAGTGAAGATCTCCACCAAGCCAAGACCCGAAGCAGCTAAATCCGCGCTCCGCGCGGTGCCCGCGCCGAGGCGTGCGCGCGATCTGCTGAAGCTGACGCAGTATCCGGTGCATCCCTTCGACCAGGCGCATGGCGTGGATACGAGTGGCCTGGTGCCGGCCAAACATCTCGCCACGGGACACGCGAACGACGAGCACGTCACCGCATACTACGGTGTTGCGCCAAGCATCCTGCGCTCGCTCATTGCGCAGTGGCGCGAGACGCAGCCGCCGCACCCGATCGAGCGCTACAGCTTCATCGACGTGGGCTGCGGCAAGGGCCGCGGACTGCTGGTGGCCAGTGAATACAGGTTTTGCAATGTCATCGGCATCGAGCTGAACCCCACGATGGCCGCCATCGCGCGGAGCAATGCGGAGCACTGGGCGCGCACCCACCGCGAGGACCCGACATGCGCGCAACCGGCACCGATCGAGGTTGCCGAGCAGGATGCACTGGACTTCGAGCTTCCAGCGACGCCCACGCTGCTGTTTCTCTTTCATCCCTTCGAGGCACCGGTGCTAAAGCGGTTGCTGCGCCGCATCGAGAGGCAGTTCGCCCAGCGGCCCGGCACGCTCGACCTGCTCTACGTCAACGCGGAGTGCGCAGACGTACTGGACCGCAATCCCGCCTTCACGCAGCTCTTTCTGGACAACGTTGCCATGTCTCCCGAAGACCACGCGGCCGACCTGGAAGCCATCGCGCAGCAGAGGGAGTATGGCTCGACGGGCGACGAAGAGTGTGCCATCTACCGGTACACGGGCCGCTCCACGCCGCCCATCTTCGACCCCGCTGCGTAGCGGGCCTTACGCCTTCAGGCGCACGACCAGGCCGCGCTCGTCGCCCTCGCCGTGCTCCATGTAAATCTCGCCGCCAGACCTGTTCACGACGCTCTCGAAGCGTTCGCCCCACTCCACAAGAACGAGCGAATCGTCGTAGCCTGCCATCTCGTCGAGGCCGAGGACTGCGATCTGCTCCTCGGTCTCCAACCGGTAGAGATCGAGGTGAAAGAGCCGCACCTTCGTCCCCAGATATTCGTGCACGATGGTGAAGGTTGGACTGGTCACCTCGTCCTCGGCCGCCGCGCCGAGGGCCGCCGCGATGCCTTTGACAAGCGTCGTTTTTCCCGCGCCCACCTCTCCGCGCAGGACAAGGAGCAGCGGCGGATGCAGCATTGCGGCGATGCGCTCGCCCAGCGCCAGCGTCTCTTCTACGGAGCGCGTCTTGAACCGTCTTTCCTTCATCCGTTCCCTGCAATTCTATGATGTAAAAAATCGGCGTTCTGGGTGTAAATCGGTGCTAAGCCTTTGCCTCGCGCAGGCCGCAGATCCATGCCAGGCCGCCTGCATCCTTGGTCCGATATCGAAACGCTTCGGAGAGATGGGCCAGCGTGTCGGTGGCCAGCACCGTGTGCCGATCCATCGCATTGGCGGCGAAGTCCGCGGCAAGGCCGTGCAGATAGACCGCTGCCTCCACCGCGCGCGCAACATCTTCCGCGGTGCCGGAGCGCGCATACTGTGCGAGCATGGCGGCAACAATTCCGGTGAGGATGTCTCCGCTGCCCCCCTTGGCCATTGCGGGATTGCCGCTGGTGTTGACCGCGATGCGCCCGTCGGGATGCGCGATGAGCGTGCGCCAGCCCTTGAGCACCAGCGTGAGCTTGTGCTCGGTGGCAAAGCTGCGCGCCAGGTCGATGCGGTTCGCCTCGACCTGCTGGATCGTCACCCCGGCGAGGCGCGCCATCTCGCCGGGGTGCGGTGTGAGCACCAGCGTTCGCGGCCTGCCCGCCGCATCGTTGCGCGTGGCAGCGCCCATCAGGAGATCGACGCTGCCTGCAAAGGCGTTGAGTGCGTCGGCGTCGATGACCATGGGCAAGGAGACGCGCTCAACAAAGCTGCGCACAAACTGCTGCGTCGCCTTCGCCCGGCCAAGCCCTGGCCCAATGGCCACCACCGTCTTGCCGTGTAGCAGATTTGCCAGCTCGTCTTGCTTAAGCGATTCCAGCGCCGGTCCCGCTCCGTCTTCTTGATGCTCGGGCAGCGGCGCGAGCATCAGCTCCGGCGCAACAGCCGCCACCATTGACAGGATCGAACGCGGCACAGCCGCCGTCACCAGTCCCGCGCCCGCGCGCAGTGCGGCCAGCGAGGCCATCGACGGAGCGCCTGCCGTTCCGTAGCTGCCGCCGAGGACCAGCACATGTCCGTACATCCCCTTGTTCGAGTTCATCTCGCGCGGATGCTCTGCGATCGACTTCGCGGCGCCTGCCCAGTGCACTCCGCTCGTCGAAACGATCGCTTCGGCAGGCGAGCCAATCTCGGCGACGACGACCGGGCCAAAGGTCGCTCGCGTCAGATGGCCAAAGGCGTGCGCCAGCTTCGGCGCGGTAAATGTGACCACCGCATCCGCGGGGAATGCTCCCTCGGCGCTCTGCGCTGTCGAGTCCGCGTCCCATCCCGACGGAAGATCGACCGCAACCACCGGTGCGTCGACTCGCTCGACCCGCTCCCGCAGCGCGACTGCCATCCCGCGCAGCGGCGGCTTGAAGCCGGTGCCTACGATTGCGTCGATCAGCAGATCCGCCGAAGCGATTGCGCCACTCGCGGTTGCGAGTGCAGTCTCATCGAGCACAGGATGAAGAACAACTGCGGGGGCCTCAGCGCGCAGCCTGCGCAACGCCTCCGCTGCCTCTCCTTTCAACTCATCCTCGCGCCCCAGGAGCAACACGGCGACGCCAGCGCCCGCCGCCGCGAGCACGCGCGCCGCGACCATTCCGTCGCCTCCGTTGTTTCCCTTGCCGCACAGAACGACCACCCGCCGCGCCGCCGCATAGCGCCGCAGACAGAAGCGCGCGACCGCCGTTCCTGCGTTCTCCATGAGCGTCGCCGACGGCACACCGAACTGCTCTGCCGTCCGCCAGTCCGCCGCGCCCATCTCCGTCGAGGTCAATATCTCCATCTGTCCCTTCTACGCGCATCGGGGCGGCAACGCCAAGCCCGTCTGGCGCCGGCCCGAAATCCGACCGCCGACAGACACTCGCCGGAGGCAGAGTTTCCTCCTCGATGCTTCTCTGTGGCGGCCACATAGCGTGGCTTGCGGCGAATCTTTGCAAGCAACGATTTCCCAATGGAGTGCGGCGGGGTGTATAAAATCGCCTGCGATTAGTCCGCCAGCGCCTTCGATCTGCCGGGCGAATCCACCTGTCCATCCGTTGCGTCTTTTTTTCGCACGCAGCCGTCTGAAAGGAATGCTTCCCATGCGCCTCCGCACGCTTTCTGCATTCGCCCTCGTTCTGCTTCCCATCGCCTGCCTCGCGCAGGCCAAGCCCGGCGACGCGATGCCGCCGAGGTCCTGGGTGGACAAGGACACTGGGCATCGCGTGTGGCGGCTGAGCGACGAGCCGAACTCCGGCGCGTTCTACTTCAACATCAACGCCTACACGCCGGACGATAAGCAGATGGCCTACTCCGCGCCGGACGGCATCCATGTGCTCGACCTTGCCACGCGGCAGACCCGGCTGCTGGTGGCGAACCCACCACAGCCGCAGGGCGCGGCGACGCCCGTTCCCGGCACCATTCATATTCTGGTTGTCGGCCACAAGACGAACAGCGTCTTTTACACTACAACCGACGCTGGCCACGTCACCTCGGTCTACAAAGCGGACACCAACACCGGCGCCATCCGCAAACTGGTCGAGGTGCCTCATCTGCCCAATACCTCCGGCTGGTCGGTCGTCAGCGTCAACGCGGACGAGAGCCTCATCGCCGGGACTTACGTTGAAGGGGACGACACCGGCAAAGAGTATGGCAGCAACCTTCCGGCGTCCACGCAACCCGCCGGCAGCACGGACAACCGAGTGGGAAGCGCAGCTCAGGGGCCGCACTATCAGGCCCCCAACAAGAGCGCGATGATGGTCGCGCGCCTCGCCGCGCACCTGCCTCTCGTCCTCTTCACCCTGCGCCTCGAACCCGGGCCGAATGGCGAGAGGCCCGGCGACCTCAAGGTCCTGCTCCACTCGACCGACTGGGTCAACCATCTGCTCTTCTCGCCCACCGATCCGCAACTCCTGATGTACTGCCACGAGGGACCATGGCAGGATGTGGACCGCATCTGGATGATCCACACCGACGGCACGGGCAACATGCTGGTCCATAAACGCACCATGTACATGGAGATCGCAGGCCACGAGTTCTGGGGCCCCGACGGCCAGACCATCTGGTACCAGTGGAACTATCCGAGGAACGCCGACTCCTCCTTTGTCGCCGGCTACAATGTGAAGACCGGCGAGCGCATCGCCTACCACACGCAGCGCGACGACTCCTCGATCCACGTCAACGTTACCAAGGACCTCTCGCTCTTTGCCGGCGACGGCACGTTCCCCGGCCAGGGCCCGCTCGCCCGCGATTGCGCCTGGATCGAGCTCTTCCGTCCGCAGACGATCGGCGGCGACTCCGGGGCGCTGAACTCGCCCAACTTCTGGCAGCCGGGCGTATTCCACACCGAACACCTGGTCAACATGTCGCACCACTACTATCGCGAGGAGCCGAATGTGCGCTTCACGCCGGACAAGACGATGGTGATCTTTACCGGCAACATGTTCGGGCCCAGCTACGTCTTTGGCGTCGAGGTGGAGAAGGCAGTCAACCCGGCGGCAACGGACGTAGTTTCGACGACGGAACTGGCGCGCAGGTTCAACCCCACCGATCCACCGCAGAGATGATCCATTGCCCCGCAACTCGTTCCACACCGCCAACAGTTCAGCGATTCTCGTCAACCCATGAAGGAGAAACAATCGTCATGCGCCTCCGCACGCTTTCTGTATTCGCCCTCGTTCTGCTTCCCATCGCCTGCATCGCGCAGACCAGGCCGGGCGACCCGGCGCCGCCAAAGACCTGGGTGGACAAGGACACTGGCCATCGCGTGTGGCGGTTGAGCGACGAGCCGAACTCCGGCGGCTTCTACTTCAACGTCAACGCCTACACGCCGGACGGGAAGCAGATGGTCTACACCGCGCCGGACGGCATCCATGTGCTCGACCTTGCCACGCGGCAGACCCGGCTGCTGGTGGCGAACCCACCGCGCGCGGCGGGAGTGCAGGGACCGGTTGCGGGGACGGTCCACGCGCTGGTCGTCGGACACAAGACGAACAGCGTCTTCTTCACCAAGACCGACGCGGCGGGCGCGACCGCGGTCTACAAGGCGGACACCAACACCGGCGCGATTCGCAAGCTGGTGGATCTTCCGGCCAAGCGGAACATCGTCAGCGTCAATGCGGATGAGACGTTGGCAGCGGGAACCTACATTGTGGGCGACGCGACGGGCAAGGAGTACGGCTCGAACCTGCCCGCCTCTGCGCTCCCCGCCGGGGCGGCAACAGACAACCGGATCGCCAGCGCGGCGCAGGGGCCGCACTATCAGGCCCCCAACAAGGGCGCGATGATGGAGGCAAGGCTGGCGGCGCGGCTGCCGCTGGTGTTGTTCACGATCCGGCTGGAGCCGGGGCCGAACGGCGAGAAGCCGGGAACGATCAGGACGCTGCTGCACTCCACCGACTGGGTCAACCACCTTCTCTTCTCGCCCACCGATCCGCAACTCCTGATGTACTGCCACGAAGGCCCATGGCAGAAGGTAGACCGCATCTGGATGATCCACACCGACGGCACGGGCAATACACTGATTCACAAACGCACCATGTACATGGAGATCGCGGGCCACGAGTTCTGGGGGCTGGACGGCGAGACCATCTGGTACGACTGGCAGTATCCGAAGGGCGAGGACTTCTTCCTCGCGGGGCGGAACCTGAAGACCGGCGAGCGCATCGCCTACCACATGCAGCGCGACGAGTGGTCGATCCACTTCAACCTCACCAAGGACCTCGACCTCTTCTGCGGCGATGGCGGCGATCCCGGCCAGGTGGCGCGCGCGAAGGACGGCGAGTGGATCGAGCTCTTCTATCCGCAGATGATCCGCGGGGACTCCGGCGCGCTCAACTCGCCTAACTTCTGGCAGCCGGGCGTCTTCCACTCCGAGCGCCTGGTCAACATGTCGCACCACTACTATCGCGAGGAGCCGAATGTGCGCTTCTCGCCGGACAAGTCGCTGGTTATCTTCACCAGCAACATGTTCGGGCCGAGTTACGTCTTCGGCGTCGAGGTAGCGAAGGCCGTCGATCCGCCCGCCGAGGATGTTGTCTCGACGCCGGAGCTGGCGCGCCGGTACAACCCCACCGATCCGCCCAACAGCAAAGGCCCCATCGTTCCGGCGGCCCGCTCTACACCGCGATCTTCGGCGCAATAGTCGCCTTGTAGGGAGAAGCCGAATGCTTGGGTCTCGACTTCGAGACCTGGGCATTGACTCTCCGTCCCGCGCCGCGATCAGAGTACTCGCCGTGCTTGGCACAAAAGTTGCATCGCTGTAGCGAAAGTTGCATGGTGTTCTGCGCGGGGGACTTAGTAGCCTTGGGTCAGGAGATCTTCCGATGACTCTGCGCCGACTTGCGTCCCTGCCGCTCTCTCTGCTTGCGTTGCCGATCGTCCTTTTTCTGGCCGGTTGCAACACGCTACAGAGCATCGAGGTGCTTCCCGCGGCGGGCTCGACGACCCTGACCGCAGTGGGCCAGACGGCGCAGTTCACTGCCGTCGGAACCGGACAGGTCGGCTCCGCCAACCCGACGACCTCCAACATTACAAACTCGGTGGCGTGGTCGGTGAGCGACCCGAACGTGGCGACGATCAGCTCTACGGGATTGGCGACCGCAGTGGGCAATGGGTATACCCAGGTGATGGCCCAATCCAATGGAGTGATTGCGACCTCGGACGTGACGGTGAACATCGCCCCCGGCTCCGCCAGCCCAACTGGGGGCGGCAGTATCACATCGCTCGCCGTGATCCCAGGCTCTCAGACTGTCTCTTCGCCAAGCCAGACCAGCCAGTTTCTCGCCATCGGCACCAGCTCGACCGGGGCCACGCTGGATCTGACGGGCCAGGTGGCCTGGAGCTCGAGCAGCACGCAGATTGCCACGATCAATGCCGCCGGGCTTGCCACCGCGGTGGGCCAGGGAACTTCTACGATCACCGCGCTCTACGCCAACGCCACCGCCGGCACCGCGGTGGCGGGGACGGCAACCCTCACCGTCTCCGGCGGAACGACCGAGCAGTACACCGCTGTGGCCATCCTGCCCGGCTCGCAGGCGCTCTCGGCATCGGGCCAGACCGGCCAGTTCATAGCGCTCGGCACATTGGGGAGCACCGGCCTACAGACGAACGTCACCAGTTCGCCCCAGATCAAATGGAGTTCGAGCGCCCCATCCATCGCATCGGTGAGCGCGACCGGGCTGGCCACGGGCCTAAGCGCGGGCACCACGACCATCACGGCGGAGCTGACCAACGCCGATGGCAGCGTGGTCTCCGGTACCGCGAGCGTAGCGGTTGCAGCGACAGCCGCACCGGAGCCTCTGCTCTCGCTCACGATCATTCCCAACGCTCCTATCACGGTAAACAATTTGCATGATACGGCGCAATTCTTGGCGATTGGAACATTCTCGACCGTTCCGTACGTCCGCGACCTGACCAACTCGCCCACGCTGACCTGGATCTCCGACGAGCCCAACGTCTTCCCGGTGGACACCAACGCGGGAGGAAATTCGGGGGCCACCGCTGGCATTGTCACGGCCTACGGATCTGGATCGGCGACCATCATTGCGGAGGCGACCAGCAGCGACGGATCGATACAAACCGCTACGGGGACGTTCAACTGTTGCTCCCTCGGAACGCAACCCCCTGCGCTCCTGTCGACACTGACGATCTACAACGAAGGCCTGAACACTACCAACTGGGAGGTGACCGCTCCCTCCGCCACCGGTACGGCAAACGTCCTCCACTGCGGCCCCGGATGGGCGCTGAACGGAGGCGCAGGCGGCTCGGTCTGCACGGCAACCTACCCCGTAGGAAGCACGGTCACGCTGACCGCTCCAGCTACCGGCGCCGCCTTCGGCGGCTGGTCCACCAACTGCCTGAACC
>JAJZDL010000047.1 GCA_021851465.1 Acidobacteriota bacterium | reverse complement strand
AGTTTCCCTCGATGCCGCTCTCGGTGACGATGGAGACCAGTTCGCCCGTCTCGGGACTGTTCAGCTTATGCACCTTGCCGATGTCCGTGACGTAGACCTTGACCTCCTTGATGGTGAGGTTGGGCAGGTCTCCGGACTTGACGCCGACCGTCTGCGCGGCGGCGGCGATGGGATTGGCGAGAGCGGCGAAGCCAGCCGCCGCGAAGCCAGTTGAAGTGCCGAGAAAATTGCGTCGTGAAAGGTCCCGTTTCACTGGATATTCCTCCTGTTCTTCGTTCCGTACCGTGGCCCTGTACCCTGCAACGACTGCACATCCCACCTCGTCCCGTTCCAAGTGCGCGCGCCGGTCATCTGGCGGCTTGCACCGTCGCTGCCGGCAGCGCGAACGACAGGACGTTGCCTCCCGATGCGATTGCGACGTACTGTCTTCCGTCGATTGCGTATGTCATTGGAGAGGCCTTGAATGCATGGTTGGTCTCGAAGTGCCACAGATACTCTCCGGTGCGCGCGTCAACGGCGGCAAATCCGCCGCTGCTCTCGCCGAAGAAGACCAGGCCGCCCGCGGTGGTCAGCACGCCCGAATAGTTCGATTGCACGGGCCCAGGCAGCACAATCTGCCAGACCACTTTACCGGTTTCTATATTGAATGCGCGAAGAACCTTCTGCGCCGGGTGGGCGGGATCCACATACCTGCCGTAGCCGCCCTCCTCTGCCTTGCGATAGACCGTGCAGTCCTCCACCGTCATCACATAGTAGAGCCGGGTGGCGGCGTTGTAGGCCGTCGCGTACCAATTGGTCGCGCCTCGCACCGCAGGGCATGTCACCGTGCCCTGGAGGCTGGTCTCGTTGGCCGGAAGCAGGTTGGGAACCCCAGTGGCGGGATCGATGCCCGTGGCCCAGGTCATCTTGTCCACCATCTGAGTGGCCAGCAGCAGCTTGCCGTCGGTGCGGTCCAGAACATAGAAGAAGCCGTTGCGATTGGCATGGAGCAGGAGCTTCCGCTTCTGCCCCTTCCACATCGTGTCTACCAGGACGACGGGGTTGTTGGCGTCCCAGTCGTGCAGGTCGTGGGGCGTGAACTGGAAGTACCAGAGCAGCTTGCCTGTCTTCGAATCCACCGCAATATCGCTATTGGTATACAGGTTGCTACCCAGCCGTTGATCGCCATCGGTGTCTGGATGCGGGTTGCCCACCGGCCAGTAGATGACGCTGCCATCGGCCTCGGCGCTGCCGGTGGTCCAGGTGGCCCCGCCACCCAGGCCGAGCGCCGTTCCCTTCCAGGTATCGGCCACGGGGCCGGTGTCTCCAGGCTTTGGAATGGTCATGAACTTCCACACCTCTTCGCCGGTCGTCGCCTTGTAGGCGGCGAGGAAGCCGCGAATGCCGTTGTCGCCGCCACTGACGCCGGTGACGACGAGATCGCCGACCACCAGCGGCGCGGCGGTGCCGCCATATTGCCCAGCCGCGCCCACATGGGTGTCCACATCCCACAGCAGGCCGCCGGTCAGCCGGTCCAGTGCGATCAGGTGCGCATCGTCGGTCAGGTAAAAGACGCGGTCGCCCAGCACCGCAACCCCGCGGTTGACGCCGATGGCGGCGTCGCCGGAGATCTGCGCCGTTGCGCTCTTGGGGCGCTGGTACCGCCATATCTCTCGCCCGGTCTTGCCGCTCACCGCATAGACCTGGTTGTTGCCGGTGACATACATTACGCCATCGACGACGACGGGCGTCACCTCCAGGCCGTTGAAGGGAATGGTGTAGATCCATTGCAGTTGCAGCTTTGCGACGCTGTCCACGTCGATCTGCTTCAGGCTGCTGTCCCGGCTTCCATCCAGCGTGCCGTTGTAGCTGGGCCAATCTTCCGGCCTGGGATGGGCGACCTGATCCATCTGGACCAAGCTGGCGGGCGGCTGCGGCGTGGACAGGGGGCCCACGCCCACGCCGCGCAAAGTTTCGAGGTAGGCGACGAGGTCTTGCTGTTGCTCCGCTGTGCCCTTGTAGGCAGGCATGGCCTGGGCCGGGTCGGGAGTCACCGAACGGTACTGCCCCTCCGTCAGCAGGTGCAGCCTACCGTCTTTGGTCTGCAACACCAGGTCGTGGCTGCCCTGGGCGCGGGCCAGCCCCTGTAACTTGCCGCCATCGTTCAGCACCACCGTAACGCCGTCGTAGGTCGAGGGCACAGCGCCTCCAAACCCAAAGCCGGTGTTGCTGCCGCTGCCCGGATCGGTGAGTGCCTGCTGCAAGGCGGTTGGTCGCATCCGGCTGGCGACGTTGGAGAGGTCTGGCCCATACGCGCTTCCCCGGCCCATCGTGCCGTGGCAGCTCGAACAGTTCCCCTCGGTGAAGAATATCCGCTCGCCTGCCTTTGCATCGCCCGCGACCGGCGTGGCCGAAGCCACGGCGTTAAGGCCGCGGATATAGCGGACCAATTGGTCGATGTCGGACGACGGCAATGGGAAGGCGGGCATCCGGTTCTTCCCCTTCTGGATGACGGTGGCAATATCGCTGTCCGACATGCCGCGCACCAGGGCGGAGTTGGCCAGCGCGGGCGCGCGGTCCGTACCCATCGAATCGCCGCCGTGGCAGAGCGTGCAGGTCTGCACGAAAATCCTAGGGGCCGCCTGGGGCGACGGCGCCTGCTGCACCGGTGGCGACTGGATGTTGTGTGCGCCCTGCGACCACGCCGGATGCCCCGCGCTGCCGAAGACGATTGCGCCGAATGCGGTGAATGCCGCCAGCGGCGACCTCAATAACAGACGCTTGGCGGAAGAGTGGAACCGGATCAATTGGTGCTCCTCGGTTGTGTAAGGTAAATGGAGAGACTGCCGACGCTGTACATCTAAGAATCTGTTCAGAAACAGTGCTTTTCATCGAAGATTTATGAATTGTCATTCTGAGCGCAGCGAAGAATCCCCGTATTTCGTCGTTGCTTGTTTCCTCGTTGAGCGCTGGTTCTGTACTTTCTGGACAGATTCTAAGGAGTGGAACCTCTGCATGGCCCCTCAACCCGCTGTGTGTATCTACCCCAAACTCATGGGCCGCCCGCGCAGAACGTCGGTGTTCGCACGCCTGCGCCGTACTCCTTAGCCGCGCAGGTAGGGCTTGAGATAGGTGTTCAGCGCATCGAGGACGTTTTTCTTGTCCGCCTCTGTCATTGGCGCGTTCGACCCGCCCATGCCGCCTCCGCCCGTGCCGCGCGCACCGCCGCCCATGCCGGGCGTCGGTCGCGATGTCGTGTCCTCCTTGAAGATGCCGCGCGCCACCATCACATACCGGTCGGCATCGACGATGCTGGAGAAGGCCAGGATCCTGCCAAACATGTCGAATGACTCGCGCAGCTTGCCCGCCTTGTACAGTTCCCATGCCTGCTGATATACGTCTGCCAGGCCCATGGTCGGACAGAAGCCGGTGAAGCCGAGGCGCATCTCGTCCATCATCTGGCGGACGCCCTTGCCGGCAAAGACGGCCAGCTTGCCATCCGTCTTGGCCAGCAGATCGCCCACGCGCGCCAGCGGATCGCCCGCCTCGTCCTTCACCACGCGCATGGTCGGAATCTCGTTGAACATCTGAACCACCAGATCCACCGGCTCGTCGCCCGTGGTCTGCACAAAGAGCGGAAGATCCGTGGCCGCACCGATGGCCTTGTAGTACGCGAGGATGGCTGCATTGTCACCCTCCGGCGGCAGCGAACAGATGGCGTTGGCTCCATGCTGCGCCGCGTGCTTGGCAAACGCGACCGCGCCGGGCAGATCGTTCCCCTTGGTCTGCACGCCAATCACGATGGCGGTCTTGCCTCCCTTGCCTGCCGCCAGCATCGCCTCCGCTCCGCTAAAGCGTTCCTCGGTTGACAGAGTGCTCCATCCGCTGGCGATCTGCGGCCAGATCAGGCCTGGAACTCCGCCGCGATTGCAGAACCGCACCTCGTTGCCCAGACACTCGAGATCCAGCTTGTTGTCCGGGGTAAATGGAGTGGACGCGATGGGAAAGAGCCCCTCGAAGTGCTTTCTCGCGCCAGCGCCAGCGGCGGGGGCTGCGGCCAGGCTGGCCTTCGAGAACGCCGCGCTCGCGGCGACCGATCCCAGCGCCTTCAAAAGCGTCCTGCGGTCTATCTCGAACTGGCTTCCCTCAACCGTTCCAAGCGTGCGGTTCGACATGGTTTTCCCTCGCGCGATCTGCGTACCTGTGATACAGGCCACGGGTTTGCGATGTCAAGCCAATCGCGGCCCGCATCCGTCGCTGCCCCAGCCGCATCCGATCCGTGTTGACAGCACAGAGCGCATGGCTTCTTCTGTAGTTGACCGATCGGAATCCCCCTATCTCCGCAAGGACCATTCTATGAACCGTCGTTTGTTTCTGCTGTCGGCCAGTGGAGTTGTGGCGCAGCCGCTGCTGAAGTCGCTCGTCCCGACACCCTCCGGCCTGTTGTATGCGGCGCAGCAAGGCGCGCCAAAGGCGTCCACAGCCAACGTCGCCGCCAAAGCTCCGCCGGCCAAGGCGAACCACTCGCTGACGATCCAGCCCTGCACCATCGAGATCTCCCCCGGCGTCAACATCAAGACCCTCGCCTACAACGGCCAGGTGCCCGGCCCTATTCTGCGGCTGCGCCAGGGCGTGCCGACCACCATCGACGTGACCAACGCAACCGGCAATGCCGACATCGTCCACTGGCACGGCCTCACCACCGATTCGCTGAACGACGGCGCCATGGAGGAAGGCTCGCCCATGATTCCTGCGGGGGGCCGATTGCGCTACACCCTCGCCTCGCCCAACCCGCCGGGAACCCGCTGGTACCACACCCACACGACGGCGGGCGCGGATCTTGCAATCGGCACCTACACGGGGCAGTTCGGCTTTCTGCTGGTGGAGGGCGCGGGCGATCCCGGCCACTACGACCAGGAGGTTTTTCTGGCAATCCACCACTGGGAGCCGTCCTTCGTTCCCATGGTGGAGACCATGCAGGCCGAATCCGCCAACCATCCGCAGACCTCCGGTTCCGACGTCGGCTACCAGTACGCAACGATCAACCAACATCGCCTGGGAGCGGGCGCACCGCTGCGCGTGAAGCAGGGCCAGAGGGTGTTAATGCGCCTGCTGAACGCGAGCGCCACCGAGAACGTCGTGCTTGCGCTGCCCGGCCACACCTTCCGCATTGTTGCCATGGACGGCAACCCGGTGCCCAACCCGAAGGAGGTTGAGGCCGTCTCGCTGGCGGTCGCCGAGCGGGTGGACGCGATCGTGGAGATGAACTCGCCCGGCGTGTGGGTGCTTGGCTCGACGCTGGAGAAGAGCCGCCAGATGGGCCTGGGCATCGTCGTTGAGTATGCAGGCAAGACCGGGCCACCCGTGTGGAAGGACCCGAAAGACACGGCATGGGACTACACCCAGTTCGCCAGCAGCACGCCCGCGACCGCACCCGACGAGACCATCAATCTTGCCTTCATGGATCTCGGCCCGCAGAACGGCTCGAAGTTCGACACCTGGGCCATCAACGGCAGCTCGTGGCCCGACATTGAACCCATCAAAGTGCAGCGCGGCAAGCGCTACCGCCTCGCCTTCCAGAACGTCTCCGCCGACCAGCACCCCATGCACCTGCACCGGCACACCTTCGAGGTGGTGAGCATCGGAGACAAGAACATCAGCGGGCTGAGGAAAGATGTGATCAACGTGATGCCGCTGGACACCGTCAGCGTGGACTTCGTCGCCGACAACCCCGGCGATAGCCTGCTGCACTGCCACATGCAGTTGCACATGGACTACGGATTCATGCAACTGATCCGCTACACCGGCTAGAAATCGCGCAGAAGTTTTTTAGAAGGACTGCGCCTCAGTACGGCCATCGTTTTGAGGGGCAAAAGAGGAACTACGCCACAAGCCGCCAGCCTGCAACGCTTTCCGTTCAGCCGTGGGAGCTGCGTGGGTTCGATCAGCCGCGGTGGGGGTGGGCGCCATGGCTATGCACCGTGGGGGTGCGATTGTGGTAGGTCTGCGAGTGCGCCCGGTTGCCGCTCGACTTGCTCGTCGCAGAGGCAGATACCGACACCAGCGCCGTCAGGACAAAGAGCAAAGACGCAAGCACAACTCGAGGGTGGAACTTCATCGTCAAAGTCCTTTCAGGCCTACATCTATAGGATGCGCCGGAAGAGATCCCGATTCACATAAATGGCCCACAAAGAACCCGCCTGCATACGATGTTATCTGCGCAGTGCCCGCCCTCGCAAGGGCAGCGCGTATGCAACAACAGTTGCGTCGCGGCGCGGGAAGGATATATCGTAGGACTCAGGATGACAGCCGACCTCAGCCGCTTCCGGTTTACCATCCGCTACTGGCGCACAGTAGCGGGCTCGGCGGACTAGGCTGTTCTGAACGATCTGTTGCAACGATCCGAACGTTTCAGCCGATACGAAGTCCATGCGAGCCGCGACCCAACCTGTCGCGGCTTTTTGCTTTGTACGGTTGAGTTTGCAGGAGAATGCCGATGAGCGCAACTACACCCCTGGAACCGGAAGTGGCCGGCGGCGCGCGCGCGGGCCGCTTCGGCGTCTACGGCGGACGCTATGTGCCGGAGACGCTGATGGCCGCGCTCGAAGAGCTGGAGCACGCCTACGCAGAGGCCGATGCCGATCCCGCCTTCCACGCCGAGCTGGACGGCCTGCTGCACCACTACTGCGGTCGCCCCACGCCGCTCTACTTCGCCAAGCGAATGAGCGAGCAGTTCGGCGGTGCGAAGATCTACCTGAAGCGCGAGGACCTGCTACACACCGGCGCGCACAAGATCAACAACGCGCTGGGCCAGGGAATGCTGGCACGGCGCATGGGCAAACAGCGCATCATCGCAGAGACCGGCGCGGGACAGCACGGCGTGGCCACAGCCACGGTCTGCGCGCTCTTCGGGATGGAGTGCGTCATCTACATGGGCGAGGAGGACATGCGGCGGCAGGAGTTGAACGTCTTCCGCATGAGGCTGCTGGGCGCGGAGGTGCGCCCCGTCGCCACCGGCTCCGCAACGCTGAAGGACGCTATCAACGAGGCAATGCGCGACTGGGTGACGAATGTGCGCGACACCTACTACATTCTGGGCAGCGCGCTGGGCGCGCATCCCTACCCGACGATGGTGCGCAACTTCCAACGCGTCATCGGGCGCGAGGCGCGAGTGCAGGTTCTGGAGCAGGAGGGCAAGCTGCCCGCTGCCATCGTCGCCTGCGTGGGCGGCGGGTCGAACGCCATCGGCGCATTCTACGAGTTCCTCGGCGACAAGGATGTGCGCCTGGTCGGCGTCGAAGCGGGTGGGCGTGGGACGGCGCTGGGAGACCACGCGGCGCGCTTCCAGAAGACCGACGGCGGCGTGCCCGGCGTGCTGCAAGGGACGTACTCGTATGTGTTGCAGAACGACGCGGGACAGGTTTCGGCAACGCACTCGGTGAGCGCGGGCCTCGACTACGCAAGCGTCGGGCCGGAGCACGCGATGCTGCACGATTCGGGCCGTGCCCAGTACACCTCGGCGACCGATGCAGAGGCATTGGCGGCCACTTCGATACTTGCGCGCATGGAGGGGATTCTGCCTGCGTTGGAGAGCGCACACGCCGTGGCCGAGGCGATCAAGATGGCGCCCACAATGGCGAAGACGGACGTCATCATGGTGAACCTCTCCGGCCGCGGCGACAAAGACATGGGCATTCTGGCGCAGGAGATGAGCCTGCAAGGAGCGAAGGGATAGCGATGCCGATCGTGTTCAAACAGAAGCCGGGGCTTGTGGCGTATCTGACGGCGGGCGATCCCGACCTCGCGGCGACGCGCGATATAGCGCTGGCGGCAATCGACAACGGCGCGGACGTCATCGAACTGGGCGTTCCCTTCAGCGATCCCCTGGCGGATGGCCCGGTGATTCAGCGCGCCAGCGAGCGCGCTGTTGCGAAGGGCGTGCGGCTGACCGATGTGCTGGAGGTTGCGCGGCAGTTGCGATCTGCGCGGCCAGCGTGTGGACTGGTGCTCTTCTCCTACCTCAATCCCGTGGTGCGCATGGGGATGAAGCAGTTCTGCGCGGCGGCAAAGGATGCAGGCGTGGACGGTGTTTTGCTGACCGACATGATCGTCGAAGAGGCGGATGAGTACTTGGCGGAGATGAAGGCGAATGAATTAGCGCCAATTTTTCTTGCCGCGCCCACCAGTCCCGACGTGCGCCTGCAAGCAATTGCAGGGGCCTCACAGGGCTTCGTCTACGCCATCTCGCGCGTCGGGATCACCGGCACGCAACAGCAGGTTGCGGGCGATGCGTCCGAACTTGTAAATCGGCTGCGCAAGTATACGGAGCCCCTTGGAATTCCGGTTGCGGTGGGGTTTGGAATCTCCAATGCGGAGCATGTTCGCGCGGTTGCACTGTTCGCCGACGCAGCGGTGATCGGCAGCGCTCTGGTGGCATTGATTGAGAGAACCGCCTCGGCAGAGGCCCCGGCAGCGGTTGGACGGTTCATCGCTGGGCTGCGCGCATGAGGGCGACGGCGATGCATCCAGCGGCGAGCACGCGGCGCGAATTTCGCGGCCACCGTTCGCGGGCCGTTTATGATTGTTTCTATAGACAAAGATTCGCGCGCGCGGCAAAACGCTGCGTTCAACGACAAGCCGAGGCGACCGACATGGACATATCCGACTGGCGGAAGAAGATCGATGACCTGGATGAGCAGATCGTGCGCCTCATCAGCCAGCGCGCAGAGGCAGCGCAGGCAATCGGAGATCTGAAGCGCGCGTCGCGGTTGCCCGTCTACGAGCCGGGCCGCGAGCAGCAGGTCTTCGACCACGTCCGCGCCGCCAATCCAGGGCCGCTGGCCGAAGGCGAGATGCTGCACGTCTACGAGCGGATCATCGACGTGATGCGTTCGCTGCAACGACGCGAGGAGTGAATGAACGGTCCATTCGCGGTCGTTGCAGGCCATGAAACCACTAGAGGCACAGAATTGCGGCCAACCAGGCAGTAGGGGCCGGAAGCAGTTATAAATCCAGGAAAACGGAAGAAAACGATGATTGTGGCAATGCAGGACCAGGCAACCGAACAGCATATCCAGAACGTGATCGAGCGGATGGTGGAGCTCGGCTTCAATGTACATCGCACCACGGGCGCGAACCAGACGATCCTCGCCGGAGTTGGCACGCCCGCCCACTTCGACGTTGTGGAGTTCAAGGTGCTCCCCGGCGTGCACGACGCCTACCGCATCTCCTCGCCCTACAAACTGGCGGGGCGCAGCTTTCGCCCGGAGGGGACGAAGGTCGTGTTTCCCAACGGCGTCGTTGTGGGCGGCGCAGAGGTCGTCGTGATGGCGGGGCCGTGCTCGGTCGAGTCGCGCGAACAGATCCTGCAGAGCGCAAAGCTGGCCGCCGCTGCCGGTGCAAAGTTTCTGCGCGGCGGCGCATACAAGCCGCGCAGTTCGCCATACAGCTTTCAGGGCATGGGCATCGAGGGCCTCAAGCTGCTGCGCGAGGTCGCCGACCAGACCGGACTTCTGGTCGTCACTGAGGTGATGGAGATCTCCCAGATCGAGCCGATGGTTCCCTACATCGACCTCTTCCAGGTGGGCGCGCGCAACATGCAGAACTTCAACCTGCTGCGCGAGCTCGGCCACGCACGCACGCCGGTGCTGCTGAAGCGCGGCATCGCGGCCACCATCGAGGAAGTCCTGCTCTCCGCGGAGTACATTCTCTCCGGCGGCAACTACGACCTCATCCTGTGCGAGCGCGGCATCCGCACCTACGAGACAGCCACGCGCAATACCATGGACATCTCCGCCATCCCCGTGCTGCACAAGCTCACGCACCTGCCCGTGATGGCCGATCCCTCGCACGGCGTCGGCATCCGCGACCTGGTGCCGGCGATGGCGCTGGCCTCGGTCGCGGCGGGTGCCGATGGCCTGCTGCTGGAGATGCACCCCAATCCCGACAAGGCGATGAGCGACGGCGCGCAGAGCCTCTACCCGGAACAGCTCGCCAAGCTGGTCGAGCTGTTGCGCCTGCTTGCTCCGGTGGTCGGAAGATCGGTCGCCTAGCGTATGGCCCGTCGCATTTTTATCGTCGGCACAGGTCTGATCGGCGCATCGACCGGCCTCGCCCTGCGCGCCGCCGGCTTCGATGGCGAGATCGTCGGCACAGGCCCAACCGAACGGACATTGGCCATCGCGCAGAGCATGGGCGCCATCGATTCATGGATTGCAGCAGGCGCCGCCGATGCAGTCGCTGCAAGGTGCGATGTGGTCTTGCTGGCCGGCCCGGTGCTCTCCATCCTCGATTGGATGCAGCGGCTCGCGCCCGTTCTCGGCGAGCACCAGCTCGTCACCGACGTGGGCAGCACCAAGGTGCGGATTGCGCAGCTTGCGGCAAAGTTGGGTTACAACCAGCCCTCCCGCGCGCGCTTTCTGCCCGGGCATCCGATGGCAGGCAAGGAGTCTGGCGGTGCGGCGCTTGCCGAGGCCGCGCTCTTTCAAAACGCGATGTGGCTGTTCACGCCGCTCGACGGCGCTCCGCATCCGCTGGAGGCCGAGTGGCGCGAGTGGGTGGCGAAGTTCGGCGCGCGCACCATGGACCTCGATCCGGCGCGGCACGACGAGATATGCGCCTGGGTCAGCCATCTGCCGCAGATGCTTTCGACGGCGTTTGCGGCACTACTGCAAGAGACCTTCGACACAGACGCGAAGGGGCGCAAAGAGATTGCCGCAATCGGCGGACGCGCGCTGCGCGAGACCACGCGCCTGGGTGCAAGTCCCTACAGTATGTGGCGCGACATCGCGCTCTCCAACACGGAACCCCTCGCCGCCACACTGCATGCGATCGAGCAGCGCCTGGCCCACCTGCGCGAAAACCTTCGCACGCCGGAGCTGAAGGAAGAGTTCCGCCTGGCCAATGAGTTCCGCGCGCACCGCGACAAATAAGCGGACGCTGGTACCATCGGAGGCAGCGATGACAACCAGGACAAATCCAGCGCGGCGTACCAAGCCGGAACCCAGGAACGCTTTGGGGGCAAGCCCCAAGCCGGATGCCAGGCCGGGCATCGGCCTGGCCGACGTAATGGCCGCGCGCGGTCGGCTGCGCGGAGCAATCTATCAATCGCCTTGCCCACACTCGCAGATGCTCTCTGCGCTGACTGGCCAGCAGGTCTATCTGAAACTGGAAAACTTGCAAATGACGGGCAGCTTCAAGGAGCGCGGTGCGCTGAACCGCATTGCAATGCTTACGCCCGCGCAGGCGACCCGCGGAGTGGTCGCTGCCTCGGCGGGCAACCACGCGCAGGGAGTCGCCTACCACGCGGCCCTCCGCAGCATTCCCGCGCTCATCGTAATGCCGCTGACAACGCCTCTGGTGAAGGTGACGGCGACGCGCGACTTCGGCGCGGAGGTTCTGCTGCACGGCGCAAACTACGACGAAGCCTTCGCCGAGGCGACGCGCCTCTGCGCCGAGCGGCAACTCACCTTCATCCATCCCTTCGACGACCCCGGGGTCATCGCCGGACAGGGAACCATCGGACTGGAGCTGCTGGAACAGGTGCCACGGCTGGAAGCTGTCGTCGTGCCCATCGGCGGCGGCGGCCTTATCGCAGGCATCGCCTGCGCCATCAAGGAATCGCGGCCGGAGGTCCGCATCGTCGGTGTACAGACAGCGCGGCTTCCCTCTATGCTGGCCGCGGTTGAGGCGCATCATCCAGTGACAATCGGTCCGGCCACAACCATCGCCGACGGCATCGCGGTACGGCGTGCGGGCGAGCTGACGCTACCCTTGGTCAAGCGTTACGTCGATGAGATCGTCACGGTGGAGGAGGACGAGATTGCCTCCGCCATCTTAATGCTGCTGGAGCGCGAAAAGACCCTCGCCGAGGGCGCCGGGGCCGCCGCGCTGGCCGCACTGCTACAGCACAAGACGAGTTTGAAGGAGGCGCACACGGCGGTCCTGGTCTGCGGCGGCAACATCGACGTTACCCTGCTCTCGCGGATCATCGAGCGAGGCCTGGTGCAGGATGGGCGGCTGATTCGCCTGCGCATATATTTGCTGGACAGGCCCGGCGCGCTGCACGAGCTGACGCGGCTGATCGCCAGCCACCACGCCAACATCGTCGATACGCTGCACAACCGGGCCTACTACGGAGTCAACCTGGGCGACACGGTCATCGACATCACCATGGAGACGCGTGGCCCGGAGCAGGTGGTCGAGCTTCTCGCCGCGCTCACCGAAGAGGGATACACTCACACTCGCGTGCTTTAAAGCTTCTCCGCGCAATAAAAATTGAAGGCCGCAACCTCAAGCAGATGAATTGTTCTGCTTGAGACCACGGCCTTCAACCGGCAAAGAAAAATCCGTACAGCCGCGCACTACGGAATGTAGTAGCGCATGCTGATGTGGATCATGGGATCGGTAGCGCGTGGGCCGGTTGGGCCGGTAACAGGGCCGCCGCCGGAGGGAATGTTGTTGCCCGACCACAGGTTGCGCTGCAGGTAGCTGTAGGTCACCCAGTACTGCAGGCGTCCATACTTGGGGTTGTTTGTAACGCGATAGATGAAGCCGACCATCGGCTCCTGAATGTAGCGCGTCGGCGAAGTGCAGTTGGCTGCGCCAAGTCCTCCGCCGATGCCCGGGCCCACCGTCGTGGAAGGCGGGCCGGAGGTGTTGTAGCAGCCGCTGTCGTTGAGGTTGTTCGGCCCATAACCGATCAGGTTTCCGGAGGGCGTGGCGTAGACGGTGCGCTGTGCGTACTCGCCGCCGTAGTAGGCGAAGACATCCAGCTTCGGTGTCGGATGGGTCTCGAGGCTGAACATGCCGTGATAGTTGCGGATCGGTTCCAGCGTCTCGTCCGGCCGCAGGGTTGCGTCGGCAAGCTGCGAAGAACCGTAGCGTCCCACGCCGGTGCCGGCCATTCCCTGCACGGCAACCTCGGCGAACTTGCCCAGATACACGCGCGCGCTGCCGAAGATGCCGCCGGCGGGGCTGGTGTGGCTGACGTATGTCGGGCCATAGGTGAAGGTCGGCGCGGAAGCGGTTCCGCCCCACGAGACCGGATAGTAGTAGTCGCGCAGGAAGCGCGCGAGGCCGCCGATCTCGCCGTGGAACATCGGTGTGTCGAACGCGGCCTTGACGATCGTGTCGGGCGCGACGTTGTTTGCGTAGCTGGTGATATTGGAGGCCCCGCCGTTTGCGGCCGCGGCATTATACAAACCGCCTGCCTGGCCGATGCCGCCGAAGAAATATTGATTGGGAATTGTACCGTTGGCGGTAAAGCCTGTGATCTGCGCCTGCTCGACCGACATGGCCATGGTAAAGGCACCGGTCTTGTAATCGCCGAAGCGCTGTTGGATCTTGAAGGCGGGCTGCCGTGTCCAGCTATAGCCGACCAAGTACTGCGGGTCGATGGTCTGCGGCTGGATCTCGGTTCGGTTGTCAGTACCTCTGCGGTCTTCGGTCACCAGCGACCACATCTGTCCGCCAATGACGGCGAAGCCCCCACTGGTCTCTCCCTTGCCCCAGAACTGGCGGTCGCGCAGGACGTAGCTGTTGCTCTGATTGTTGTTGGAGGTGACGCCAGTGCCCAGAAAGTCGGTCTCGACGTAGCCGGAGAGCTTGAAGGTACCGGCGTTGCCTTCCACCAGCATACTCAGGCGGCTCTGGCGACCGGAGAAGTTCGTCTCGCCCACGTGGCCTTCGCTCGCTGCGGGGAACGGGATCGCGTTGAACGGCGTGTTGATGTCTGAGTTGACCGAGTGCTGCCGCCACACACCTTCAGCCGCGAAGAAGCCTCCCGGCGTAATGGTCACACCCTTGTAGTGGATCGCGCTGGGCGAGTCGATCTTGTCGTTCAGATCCTTTTTGGTGTCGTTGATCGTCGTCGCAAGGTTGGCGTTGGCGGCCTTCAGGTCGCCGACATCGCTCTTGACGGCGGTGACGGCATCCGTGCTGGCCTGTGCGCTGCTGTTTGCGCTCTGCGCCTGCGCGCTGGCGGCAGCGGCCTGCGACGCAGCGCTGGCGGCGGTGGACTGCGCACTCGCCGCAGTGGACTGCGCACTCGATAGCGCGGCGTCCTTGGCGGCGTTCTGTTGCGTCAGTGCATCGATCTGCGCCTGCTGAGCGGCCAGCTTCTCCTGCATCTCGCGGATCGCCTTCTGCTCCGGCGTCTCTTCCTTCGCTTTGGCGGCTTTGGCCTTCTGCGTCTTTGCCGCCTTCGTCGTCCTGGCCGGGGCAGTGGTATCGGTCTGCGCATGCAGCGACAGAGTACCGAGTACCAGTGCCGCTGCAATCGCCGCTTGTAGTCGCTTCTTCATGGGACCTCGCTGGGAAACAATGTTGGAAGCAGAAGCTCACGCGGCATACTGTGGCAACAGGCCCATGCCGCACTTCCCTCTGCTCGTTCGTTTCACCGATCATGTCAAGAAATTGTGAATGGACGAGAAATTTTCCAAAGATACCTGTTGAATTGCGCAAAATTAACACGCTATTCACAAAGCCCGGAGGCATCGGGGTAGATACGCATCTTCAAAGTGGTTGGCCGTATGCCCGCCGCCTGGTTTACCGTAGGGTCATGTCGATACTCCGGTCCGCCCTGGCCCTGCTTGCGGTTTTTCTGCTCGTCGCCGACGCAGCTCCGCAGGGCGATGCGCAGGCACAGGCTGCGCGTCCAGCGCCCGCAGCAGCCAATCTGCCTGCGGCAACGAACCAGCCTGCGCAATCGTTGAAGCTGATTCCGGTGCCGCGCGCGGTCAGCCTCGGCTCGACCCAGCCGCTCGCAGGCGGCGTGCAGCTTGGCTGTGCAGCCCCGTGCGCGGCGGAGGACCGGTTCGCCATCGACGATTTGAAGGCGTATCTTGCCGCGCAGAGCATCGCGGTCAACACAACATCGGCGACCGAAATCATGGTCGCACGATACGGCACGCCGACTGCGCAGTCGATCTACAGCGACGCAGCCTCCCGCCTTGCATCGGCAAACGACGGCGGAGCGATGA
>JAJZDL010000046.1 GCA_021851465.1 Acidobacteriota bacterium | reverse complement strand
GTCCGCCGCAACCTGCGGCAGCGCATCGCCGGTGTGCATCAGTTTGTCCACGCGCGCCAGCCGCCGTCCCAGCCGTCCGCCCGGATGCAGCTCTGCAAAGTCAGTCGCGGCAAATCCTCGCCGCCGGCTCACCTCCAGTGCCAACGCATCGCCCAGCGCCAGCATCACCGTCGTCGAGGCCGTCGGCGCAAGATTGAGCACACAGGCCTCCGCCGTCACGCCTGCATCGAGCCACACCGCGCTGGCCTGTGCCAGCGTCGATGCGCCCTCGCCGCTCAGACTGACAATCGCGCAGCCCAGCCGCGTCAGCGCGGGCAGCAGCGCCAGCACCTCCTCGGTCTCGCCGCTCGCCGACAAAGCAATCGCGACATCGCCCGCCGCAACCGCTCCCAGGTCGCCGTGCAGCGCCTCCGCCGGGTGCAGAAAGTGTGCGGGCGTCCCTGTGGAACAGAGCGTCGCCGCAATCTTGCGCGCGATCAACCCGCTCTTTCCCATGCCCAGCAGGATGGTGCGGCCCCCGCGCGCCACAGCCTCCACCATCAGTTCCACTGCGCGCGCAAACGGCGCGGCCATCGGCCCGTCCAGCCGCATCGCCAGCTCCAGCAGCGCACGCGCCTCCGTGCGCACCAAATCCGACGGGCGCGCGCCCTGAGTTTGAGTGGAGTTCGCCATGTGCCTGTGCACCCTCCCCGTTGCTATCCGATGCTAGCAGAGCCGGGCGCGCCCAACGAATCGCAACAGGCTCCCCACTCGCGCGCGGGTTGACGCACCGAATGCCAGAGGTGTTCTACTTCTAACCATGAACGCAATGCTCCGCCGCTTACGCCAAATCGTCTCCATCGTACTGGTCCTGCTCGCCGCCGTATGGGTCACGGGCGAAGCCTCCCAATGGCTCCTCCGCCGTCACGCGGAAAAGCTCCTCGCAGAGATCCGCGCGCTCGAAGTGGGCCGCAGCGGTTGGCAGGACGCGCAGCAGATGATCGGCAAGTGGGGCCGCTCGGGCGCGCCCACTGGTGCCTGCACCGCGGAGAAATGCACCTACCGCATCGACCTCCTGCAGACGCTTCCGCAGATGCTGGAAGGATACCCCGGCGGCGGGGCCGCAAACTGGTTGCCAAGGGCGTTGGGCCGTCTCGGCCTGCGCAGCGCCGCGGTGCGTGCCGGATTCACCGTCGAGAACGGCATCGTCACGGAGAAGTGGTTCGGCGAGCAGGTGACTCTCCCCGTGCGCGATTGGGGCCGCTCCGGCAACTATGTGCCGTTCCTCTCCGCCTCGTCCCGCGCAACCGCCAAGTTCCACGACCGCACACGCGACCCCGATCAGGCCTTTCCCAACCGCCTGGTTCGAGCATACCCATACGGGTTGAGTGCCACCTTCTCGCCCGAAGAGGACGCATCCGAGCAGGCCCTGCTCATGGACTTCCGCTTCTCCTGCATCACGCAACGGACGCCCTGTGTAGACGCCTCCGCCATCCTTCCCGAAGCATCGCGAACATTGCAGCAAGAGCGGCAGCAGCTCCAAACGCGGTAGACTTTACCTGTGGGCCCGCACGATACCGCCCGCGCGAAAGGATCTGCCCGCAGTGCTGCGAAGATCGCTCTTGCTCTTGACGATGCTCGCCGGGGTCTTGCTCATCGCATGGTCCGGCTGGCACAACCTGCGTCAAAATCGCAGCATCCTTCAACTCCAGCAGGAAGATCGCGCAGATCTGGTTCCCAGCTCGCCTGCCCCGTCCGCCGACGCTACCGCCACAGAGCTGTCGCCGCTGCGCGGAAAACCCGCGCCCGCCTTCGCCCTCGTCGACCTCAACGGCCACACCGTCTCGCTCAGCGACTTCAAAGGCCGCCCTCTGCTCATCAACTTCTGGGGCACATACTGCCCGCCCTGCAAGATCGAGATGCCCTGGCTCCAGGACCTCAGTAAAAAATATGCGTCCAGCGGATTTGCTGTCGTCGGCATCACCTACGACTCCGAGGTTGGCAAGGAAACGATCGCCAAAGTCGCGCAGAAACTCGGCGTCACTTACCCCATCCTCCTCTCCGACCCGAAGGCGGAGAAGGACTACCTCAGCAACACGGAATATCTCCCCATGTCCTTCTACGTCGACAGGTCGGGCAAGGTGATCGACGTGACCTCGGGCATCGGCTCCGAGAACGACCTCGAAGCAATGGTGGAAAAAACGATCGCGGCAGAGGACAAATGACTCTTCGCAGCACATTCGCATTGCTCCTTGCTCTGTCCCTCTTCACCGCGACGCCCGCACATCACGCAAGAGCGCAACTGGGCAGCATGGATGGGCCGGCAAAGACGCGCGCCCTTGTCCTGTACGCCGCCGAGCCGCAGGACGTTCCTGCGGGCAAGCGCGCCATCATCGAGGTGCGCTTCCAGGTCGTCGCGGGCTTTCATGTCAACTCGCATACGCCGAACTCGCAGTTGCTGGTCCCGACCACTCTGACTCTGCAGCCGTCCGCCGGAGTGCATCTCGGTGCGCTCGCCTATCCCCCCGGATCGCTCTACAGCTTTTCATTCGATCCCGGCGACAAGGTAAGCGTCTACGCGGGCAGCTTCACCGTGAAGTTGCCCGTCGTGGCCACTGCGGGGGACCACCTTCTGGACGGCACATTGAAGTACCAGGCCTGCGACAACGCATCCTGCTACCCGCCCACGACGGTCCCGGTCAAGGTCGTCTTTACCGCAAAGTAACGCGGCGCATACAGCGCGGGGTTGCCCGACCGTGTACCGCCGCGCACATCGAGTACTCGCTGACAATGGAGTGCTGTTTCAATAAACTTAGTAACGCTGCACATAGAACTGGTGGTCCTCGAATGGAAGAGTTCAGAAGGCTGACGCGGCTGCCCGCGTATGTATTCAACATCACCGGCGAGTTGAAGGCCTCCGCTCGCAAACGCGGCGAAGACATCATCGACTTCGGCATGGGCAATCCCGACGGCGCAACGCCCAGGCACATCGTCGATAAGCTCATCGAGGCCGCGCAGAAGACCGCAACCCACCGCTACTCGCTCTCCCGCGGCCTGCCCCGCCTGCGCAAGTCCATCTGCGACTGGTACAAGCGCCGCTACGACGTGGACCTCAATCCCGAGACCGAGGCCATCGTCACCATCGGCTCCAAGGAGGGCATCGCCCACCTCTGCCTGGCCATGCTCGATGGCGAAGACACCGTCGCCGTGCCCAACCCAAGCTATCCCATCCACATCTTCGGCCCCGTCATCGCCGGCTCCAGGGTGCAGAGCATCGCACTGGAGGACACCGACGAAGCCACCCTGATCGCAACTCTCGAGCAGGAACTGCCGCGAATGAATCCGCGGCCCAAGATGCTCATCCTCAACTTCCCCGCCAACCCCACCACGCAGTGCGTCGAGCTCTCCTTCTTCCAGCGCCTCGTCCCGCTCTGCAAGCAACTCGGCATCTACATCGTCCACGACCTCGCCTACGCCGACCTCGTCTTCGACGGCTACCGCGCGCCCTCCATCCTGGAGGTCCCCGGCGCAAAAGAGATCGCCGTCGAGTTCTTCACCCTCTCCAAGAGCTACAACATGCCCGGCTGGCGCGTCGGCTTCATGGTCGGCTGCCCCAAGCTCGTCGCCGCCCTCGGCCGCATCAAAAGCTACTTCGACTACGGCACCTTCACCCCCATCCAGGTCGCCTCCATCGCCGCCCTCGACGGCCCCCAGCAGTGCGTCCTCGACATCGCCGCAACCTACAAGTCCCGCCGCGACGTGCTCGTCTCCGGCCTCAACAAGCTCGGCTGGCAGGTCGATCTTCCCAAGGCCACCATGTTCGTCTGGGCGAAGATTCCCGAACAGTTTCGTTCCCTCGGCTCGCTCGACTTCTCCAAAAAACTGCTCATCGACGCCAAGACCGCCGTCAGCCCAGGCATCGGCTTCGGAGAACACGGCGACAACCACGTCCGCTTCGCCCTCATCGAAAACGAAGAGCGCACCCGCCAGGCCCTCCGCGGCATCAAGCAGATGTTCAAAGCCGGTTAACTCACTCGGTTCCACGAATGTACTATCGCGGTTGCCTGTACGCCTGCGTACTATCGTGGCATATGTCTTCTGACCGGAGTGCCAACGAGGCGGAGTCCCGCATGAGGACTTCCAACAAGCCGATGTTCGCTGGATGGCGCGGCTTCGTTCTGCTGATAGTTATTGGCGTCGTGCCGCTCTGGCATTTGCACATCATCAATCGAATGATGGCGCCTCAGAAGGCGGATATGGTCGCTGTCTGGAAAGGGACGCAGGCCACCTTCGATGGCCGCGACCCATACTCCGACGCAACCATGCGTGACATTCAGGTTTTCTACTATGGCCGCGAAGTCACCCCCGCTGATCGCGTGAACCCTATGGGGTATGCGTACCCCATGCACACCATCATTCTGTTTGCGCCGATTGCGCTGCTCCCGTGGTCTGCAGTCCGCGCAGTGTTCTTTATTCTGCTGCCGCTGCTTATCGTCGTCAGTTCCTGGCTTTGGCTCGACATTACTGGCGTGCCGCTGAGCCGCCCCAAGACGGTCTTTCTCTGTCTCTGCTCTTGGCCCTCCATGTGGGCGATCCACCAGATCCAGCCCACCATCATTGTTGCCACCCTGCTGGCCGGGGCATGCCTGCTGATTCAACACGGCAATATGGTTCCCGCCGGCATTTTCCTGGCGATGGCCACCATCAAACCGCAACTGGCGGCAATCCTTATCGCGTGGCTGCTGCTCTGGACGCTCCTCCGCAATGTGTGGACACTGCTGCTCTCGTTCAGCTTCAGCCTTGTTGCCTTGCTTGCGTGCGCCACATGGCTGCTGCCTGGCTGGGTTCAGCGCTGGCGTGTCGCCGCCACCGAGTACACCGCTTACCGCCATCTTCGACTCGACCTGCAGGGCGTCTTTGGCCACTTCCTCGGCCTCATCCTCTCGGCAGCTCTCGCCCTCTGCGCCATACTGCTGCTGTGGCGTTGCCGTCGCTGTGCGGCAAACTCATCTGACTTCGGTGCCATGTGCGCAGTCTCGCTAGCGCTTACCGTCTGCATCCTGCCAACCGAACTCGCCATGACATACAACTATGTGCTGCTGTTTCCGGCGTGCTTCATCCTCATCGAGTCCGATCTCCCGGAGCACTCCGCTGGGGATCTCGCCCGATCGATTGCCGTCGGAATGATCGGGTGGAGTTTTCTGTCCGTGATGGTTTCAGTCCTCGTCGAGACGCTCATCAGACCCTCTGACTTCCTGGACGCCTTGCCTTTCCAAACCGCATTGTTGCCGACATCAATTCTCGTCGCACTTATCTACCCCCTACTGGTAGAAAAGTTCAAGCCTGTTCGCGTTCCGGTCGATCAGATCCAGTCTGCCTAGATCTGCCCCCGCCTGCCAGCAGCCGTCATAACACCGGCAAATCATCCTCCAGCATCGCCTTCCGGATCACTTTGATCGGCAAACCCCTCGCAACCCGTACGCATCAAATGAACTTACCGGTTACACAAGAGAGAATTCCACCGGCGCATACGCCGACTGAACCGCCGAAGGGAACGATGGGTAACGCTCGCATTGCACTGGGAACCAGAATGGGTGGGGCACTCGCTTTTATCGCCCTTCTTTTCCTCCTGCCGCTGCTCCTCGGCTGCGGCGACATCATCCTAAGGATTCCGCAGACGCCGCCATCGCAGTCGCCTCCCTCCGGCCCTCCACCCTCCGCCGCTCAAGACGGCGATGTCTCGCTCAGTCCTCGCTATGCGGCGCTGGGGCAGGGCGGATCGCTCCACTTCAACGCAACGGTAATCGGCGGCGGCGCAGTCGTCTGGTCGGTCGACGGCATCCCCGGCGGCAACCCGACCGTCGGCACCGTGGATGCAACCGGACAGTACGCCGCGCCGGCGTCCATCGCACAGAGCGTGAACGTCGCCGTCACCGCCGCGCTCGCCGCATCGCCTGCCTCCAACTACGCCACCTCAATCGTCTCGCTCATCCAGCCCGGCGTGGTACGGGAGACCATCAACCCGCAGGTCGCCACCTACTCGATGTACCTCCCCGCGCCGGGCAACGTGACCATCGACTTCGGCCCAACCGCCGCCTACGGACTGACAACATGGACACAGACAACGCCATCGTCCAATGGCGGAGAGGTCACCATCTACGTCGCCGGCATGTTGGGGTCGGCGCAATATCACATGCAGGCGCAGGTCGTCCTCAACGACGGCGCAACCTTTACCGACATCGACCATGCCTTCACCACCGGCGCGCCTCCGGCTACATCGCCCGTCGTCGTCTCCTCGCCAGGCGGTGCCGCGCCGCAATCCGGCATCGAGATATTCGATACCCTGGTGCCGCATGAGGCAGCCCAGGCCTTCGCCACCGACCTCGCCGGAAACGCGATCTGGACCTACACCTACGCCGGGCCAATCTCGGACCTGATTCAGCCAATCCGGCAGCTCCCCAACGGAAACTTCCTCGTGCAGATCTCCTACGCCTCGTCGGCTGCCGTCAGCGGCGCGCTGCCGCCTCCGAACACCCTCGACGAGGTGCGTGAGGTCGATCTCGCGGGAGACACGATCTGGTCCCTCACCGAGAAGCAGGTGGCCGGCGCATTGGCCGCAAACAGCGCCTTGAGCGCGCAGTTGTCCGGCCTGCAGCTCGGCAGCCTGCACCACGATGTTCTTCCCCTGCCCAATGGGCATCTCGTTCTGCTCCTCTCGGCGACGAAGAGCTTCACCAATCTTCCAAGCTATCCCGGAACCACAAACGTCCTCGGCGACGTCCTGGTCGACGTCGACCAGAACTTCAATCCCGACTGGGTCTGGAACTCCTTCGCTCAGTTGGACATCAACCGCCATCCATATCTCTTTCCCGATTGGACGCACTCCAACGCCTTGCTCTACTCCGCCGACGACCACAACCTGCTACTCTCCATCCGACACCAGAACTGGATCGTCAAAATCGACTTCGAGGACGGCGCCGGATCCGGAAACATCCTCTGGCGCCTCGGCGAAGGCGGCGATTTTACCTTGAAGGGAGGCATCGACCCCACAGACTGGTTCTACGCCCAGCATGGGCCGAGTTACTTCAGCCCCAACACCACCGGCGTCTTCACGCTGGGCGTCATGGACAACGGCGACGACCGCCAGTTTCCTTCCGGCACCACATGCGGCGCTGCCGGCGCGCCGCCCTGTCACTACTCGGCGGCAGACATCCTGCAGGTCGATGAGAGCAAGATGGTCGCAACCTTGATTCAGAACTACGCGCCGCCCTCAACCTACAGCTTCTTCGGAGGCAACGTCGCCCCACTCGCCAACGGCTTCTTCGAGGTGGATTTCTGCTCCATCAAATCGGGCTCCATCGTTCAGGATCTACAGATCGGCACGCAGAACCCGCTCTGGCAGGCGTCCACCCCTGGGGCCTACCAGTACCGCACAGACCGCCTGCCCAGCCTCTACCCCGGTGTGCAGTGGTAAGCAGGAAGCCGTCGTGGAACTTCTCCAGGCTGAACGCCGCACCCTCTGTCCCAATTGGGAACACCACATTTGTGGGATGACATTTCCACCATTCCTGCTTGACTCCAGCCAAATTCCGCTCTACTCTACACATGTGGCAAGACTCCCTTCGGGTTGAGTCGGTCACAACGAAGTCCACCCACTTCGTTGCTTCACCGGAATACCCACGCAACAGCCCCCACCGCGCTGCGTGGGTTTCCTTTTTAAACATCAATCGCCAAACCACATCGCCAGGCTTGCACTATATCGCTGATTTCACACTACATTTGCAATACTTTTCTCGCCGTCTCTGCCCCCAGAACTGGCAGTGAAGTGTCCTCAAGAAGCCCAATCTGCTTCAGCACCGATGCCTGGTCCCAATAGATGTGTTCATGCGCAAGCTTCCCGTCGCGGAAGCGCACAATCGCAACCAGGGGCACCTCCACATGCCGGCCCGTAGGCGCTACGCCGGGCAATATCCAGGGCATATCCACAGTGTGCGTAAAGGAGATGACCATCTCATCCACCAGTTGGCTCTCGCCAACCGTGCGAGAGACATCCGTCAGCTTGAAGTCCGGCGGCATGCATGGAATAAAGTCTCTCCCGTAGAAGGCCCGGAGTGCGCTCTTGCCCCGTCCACCCGTCATCGTCGGGATATGGTTGACATAGGCGTCCTCTACCATGGTTGCAAGCGTGGCCTCTACATCCGGCTCAGCGAACTCATACTTCGTATGCTCTTCCCACAGGGCTTCCAGGTCGTAGGGTTTCATGGGCTGGATTATATCCCGGCTTGCCGGCTCGCCTCGGCGGATTGACTCCCCTGGCCAATCGAGCTTGACCTAAACCCTTATATCCGCTATCCTCAACGAATGGGATTGGTATGCACCACAGCCTGCATGTGTAGCTGTTGCCTCTGTTGTATGGGCAAGAGCCGCTGCTGCTGCGTAGGCGCATCCCCCTCTTAGGCGAACCGCATAGAAACACCCAAGCCTTAGACATCGGAAGCCCACTAATCGGCGCACAGCGCGGTTCGTGGGCTTTTTCCTGCTTCCCCCAGAAAATTATCCATAACAGAACCGCACGGCCATTCAGGAGTCACATGGAAAACCCGCAATCAGACCGCCCCACGCAGCCCTACTCCGCGCACCGTCTGCCCTTCGATGCCGACCTGCTCGCCATCGGCATCGGCCTTGCGCTGGCCGCGTTGATCCGCTTCGGCATCATCCACCAGGTCGCCTTCTAAACAATCCACCGCTCTCTCGCACAAGGAACCCGCGCGCCACCCGCTTATGCCAACTCAGACCGCCCAGAGGCCCATCGCCACCGAGGTTCCCCTTAGGCCCGCGGGCCTCGCCGCCACGCTGCCCGGCGTTGCGCTGCTCTTCGCCATCGGCCTTGCGGGCAAGTTGCTGGAACGCCTCTTCGCCGTCCTGCGCACCCAGCACCACCTGTATCTGCCCCACATCGAGTACGTCCTCTGGGCCATCATCCTCGGACTGTTGATCGCCAACGTCTTCGGCATCGCCGCTGTCTTCCGCCCAGGCGTCGCAACCTACGAGCTCTGGCTCAAACTTGGAATCGTCCTCGTCGGCGCGCGCTTCCTCCTCCAGGATGTCCTCCACATCGGTAGCCTCTCCCTGCTTCTGGTCGCCATCGAACTCATCCTCTCGCTCTCCATGATGACCCTGCTCGGGCGCATCTTCCGCCTGCCTCCCAAGCTCACCAGCCTCCTCGCCATCGGCTCCTCCATCTGCGGAGTCACAGCCATCATGGCCGCACAGGGTGCCATCGATCCCGACGAGGAAGATACCTCCACCGCCATCGCCGCCATCCTCGCCCTCGGGGCCATCGCGCTGGTCACATTTCCCACCATCGGCCACCTCTTGCACATGGGCCAGCAGGCCTACGGCATGTGGGCCGGCCTCGCCGTCGACAACACCGCCGAGTCCATCCTCACCGGCTCGCTCTACGGCCAGGACGCAGGCCGTTGGGCCGTCCTCGCCAAGACCGCCCGCTCCTCTTTCATCGGCTTCGTCGTCCTCGGATACGCCGTCTACTGGGCCTCCCGCGGCCAGGCCCACAACGTCGAGCACAAGGCCCTCTTCCTCTGGCAGAAGTTTCCCAAGTTCATCCTCGGCTTCCTCGCCATCTCCTTCCTCGCCACCGGGGGGATCTTCACCGCAAGCCAGATCGACAGCCTCTCCAACCTCTCCCGCTGGGCCTTTCTGCCTGCCTTTGCCGGCGTCGGCCTGCGCACCAACCTCCGCGACCTCGTCGGCCAGGGATGGCGTCCCCTGCTGGTCGGCGTCCTCGGCGAGATCTTCATCGCCCTCATCACCCTGGGCCTCGTCTACTGGAGCTACAACCTCGGCGTCGCGCGATAACTCAGCCTCGCCGCCGGATGCCCGCGCCACGCCGCATCGGACCGGCCACACCCGCCAGCCGAACCCCTATTAAAGCAAAAGAACCGCGCGCATCGGCGGCGGCCCTTCCGGTTGCAACACAGACTGAAAGGTGCGCTATTCCGGCGTCACCGCAGCAAGAAAGCAGGGGAACAACACGATCACCATGAACAGAAGCGGTGTCATAGCGCTATGCATCGTCATGTCCTCGCTCTCTTTACCGAAGGATGTTCACCAGCCCTCCCAATATCGCGCCAACCGCTCGCGCAGCCCATCCCACTAAAGTGTCATCGCATCCCACTTTAGTTGTAGGGTGCGCACCTCCCCTGCACACAAAAACCCTCGGCACATCGAAACTGCCGTTCGCGCTCCATCCGGCTCCAGCCTTGTTGGCGCAGTCCGGCGCGACATATCGTGCGCTCTGCTGCCGGAATCGGTCCTGCGTTCCTGTCGGCTGTTCCTGAATCCTGCGGTGCCTGCCGACGGCGGGCGGTACAATCAATCCTGTCCATGGCCTATCAGGTTCTAGCCCGAAAGTACCGCCCCCAGCGCTTCGCCGACGTCGTCGGACAGGGCCACGTCACCGTCACTCTGGCCAACGCCCTCGCCCAGAACCGCATCGCCCACGGCTACATCTTCAGCGGCCACCGCGGCATCGGCAAGACAACCATCGCGCGCATCCTCGCCATGGCGCTCAACTGCCGCAACCCCATCGGAAGCCCCGCCCGCCCCACCGCAGAGCCCTGCGAGGTCTGCGAGTCCTGCACAGAGATCAAGGCCGGCAACGCCGTCGATGTCATCGAGATCGACGCCGCCACCAACCGCGGCATCGACGAGATCCGCGAGCTGCGCGACGCCGCCCGCTACGCCCCCGCCCGCGACCGCTTCAAGATCTACATCCTCGACGAGGCCCATCAGATCACCGATGCCGCCTTCAACGCCCTCCTCAAGACCCTCGAAGAGCCGCCCGCACACATCGTCTTCATGATGGCAACCACCCAGCCGGAGGACCTGCCCCAGACCATCCGCTCGCGCTGCCAGCACTTCAGCTTTCACGCCGTCAAGCTCGTCGATATCCTCGGCCAGTTGCGCTCCATCGCCGCACAGGAAGGCGTCATCGCAGACGATGCCGCCCTCGCTCTGCTCGCCGAGGCCGGGGACGGCTCCATGCGCGACGCCCTCTCCATCATGGATCAGGCCATCGCCAGCGCGCCCTACGAGCCGTCAGCCGATGGAACGGAGGGCCGCGCCCGCCTCGACGCCGCCCAGATCCGCGAGCTCATGGGAACGGTCCCCAACGCCGTCTTCGAGCGCATCCTCGATGCCGTCAACACCAACAACTCCGCCGAGGTGATGGCCGCCGCCAACCGGCTCCTCGACGCCGGCAACTCCGCCGCGCAGCTCGCCCGGCAATGCGTCCGCTACCTGCGCAACGCGCTCATCGCCAAAATCGCAGGCCTCTCGCCCGACGGCGAATCCGCCGAAGGCGTCGGCAACGAACTCCTGCAAATCTCCCCCGACGAGCAGCGCCGCGCCGCCCGCACCGCGGCCCTCTTCGGCGAAGAGGAGCTGGCCCGCTTCCTGCAAGTCATGCTCCGCACCTTCGACGAACTCGGCTACCGCCAGGAGCAGCGCTTCCACTTCGAGCTCGGCCTCCTCAAACTCGTCCACCTCCGCCGCCTCCTGCCCATCGAAGAGGCGCTCAGCAGCCTTTCCGGCGGAACCGGCCCGCGCCCCATCGCAACCGCGGACGCACCGCGCGCAACCGCATCGCCGGGTGCCCCAACCATGGCGGAGCACCATCCCGGCATGGTTGGGAGATCAACCGCGCCCGCGCGCCCTGCCTTCTCCCCCTTTGAACAGGACAACCTCCGCCGCCGCCCGGAAGGAACTGCAAACGCCGTCTCCGCGCCCATGCCCGTCTCCGCCGCAACGCCGCAACCCATCGCCGAGACGCGAGGCGCAAACGCCGTCTCGCTCGCACCCGCGCTCGAAGCCATCCCCATGCCTGTTCCAGAGCCGCTACCGCAGCCGGATGCAGTGCCCTTCCCCCTGCCCTCTCCGATCGAAGCTCGCATCGAGCGGCAGCCGGACGTTCCGCTTCCAGGGCCGGTCTTCGCAAGCGCCGCCCCGACAGTTCCACCGATCCATCCGCCTCCTGCCAGCGCGGCAGACGGCCCACAGACCGCCGTCGTCGACGCCCTCGCCGCCGCCAGCCTGGCCTCCGCCGCCGACGCCCTCGCCGACGCCGAATGGATTATCGCCAGCGACGAAGCCCGCGTCCAGACCCATCTCTCCAAAACCATGCTCCCCCTCGTCCTCAACCCGGAAGCAGAAAAGATCGTCCGCGCCGTACTGCGCGACGCCGGCATCCTCAAGCTCGCTCTCCTCCCCGGCACGGCCGCGCCCGCCGCCGAAAGAAAATCCCGCCCAGCCCGCACCGGCTCCATCCAGGCGCGCGCGCTCGAACATCCAATGGTGCAGCAGGCCCAGAAGCTCTTCCACGCCGACCTCCAAACCGTCATCGACCTCCGCGAACCCGGCTAACCCTCTCTTTTGCTTCTAACTCTGTATTAGTTTTTGCTTGTCATTCAGAATTGGTTTTTGCTTGTCACTCAGAATTGGTTTTTTGCTTGTCATTCTGAACGAAGTGAAGAATCCCCGCATTGCGCCTTTGCCCTTGTTCTTGCCGTTGCCCATAAAGCGCCGAAGGCGCGTCCGGTTCCCGCCGTGGGCGTAGCCCCAACCAATCCGCCAGAGGCTCAAAGCCCACACGATCTCCTCAAGGAACCCTCATGACCTTCCCCGACCTCGGCAAGATGAAAGAGATGATGTCCCAGGCCCGCGAGATGCAGGCGCAGATGGAGCAGAAGCTCGCCTCCACCGTCGTCGAGGCCGAATCCGGCGGAGGCATGGTCGCCGTCCGCATGAATGGCAAAAAAGAGGTCCTCCGCCTCAAGATCGAACCCACCGCTCTCGGCTCCTCCACCGGAGACATCGAACTCCTCGAAGACCTCATTGTCGCCGCCATCAACGCGGCAGGCCGCCGCGCCGACGAGGCCATGAAGTCCTCCGTCGCCGGCATGATGAGCGGACTCAACCTCCCCGGAATCGAATAAGCCTGGCATAAACTGGAGCAGCCCACGCCATGAACCGCTTCGCCGACCCCATCGCCCGCCTCATCGACGAGCTCCGCAAGCTCCCCGGAGTCGGCGCCAAATCCGCCCAGCGCCTCGCCTTCCACATCCTGCGCGGCACAGACGACGACGCCCGCGCACTCGCCGAGTCCATCCTCGTCCTGCGCGCCCGGCTCCGCCTCTGCTCCATCTGCAACAACATCACAGACGTCGATCCCTGCATCTACTGCACCGGCCCCACCCGCGACCACCGCCTCCTCTGCGTCATCGAGGAGCCCACCAACATCGCCACCATTGAGAAAACACACAGTTACAACGGTATCTACCACATCCTTCACGGTACACTTTCACCCATCGGCGGCGTCGGCCCGGAGCAGCTCCGCATCGCCAACCTCCTCACCCGCCTCGCGCCCCCGGAGGCCTCCAGCAACACACACGGTTCACAGGAAGCGGCCGTAGACCGCACCATCCGCGAGGTCATCCTCGCCACCTCGCCCACCACCGAGGGAGAGGCCACCGCCGCCTACATCGCCGCCGAGGTCCGTCGCATCGCGCCCACCCTGCACATCACCCGGATCGCCACCGGCGTCCCCGCCGGCTCCGACATCGAGTACGCAGACGAAGTCACCATGGCCCGCGCCCTGGAGAACCGCCGCGACCTCTAGTGTCCTGAGTCCTTGATTCGCAGCACAAAACCAAGGACCAAAACCAAAGGCCAAATCCAAGGGCCAAAGGCAAGGGCAAACGGTACGGGCCAACGGTAAGGGCCAACGGCAAGGGCAATCGGCAAGGGCCAAAGGCCCGCTCTATACCAGCCTGGGGCGCAGCCCCAGGCTACCTTGCACCACAAAGCAGAGGGCTGAAGGCCCGACCTATACGAACTTCAGACTCAGAACCCTAGGCCTCTGACCGATTGGTTTTGTACCTAACCTGGGTGCCCCAGGTCTCGCTTTTGAGACCTGGGAACCACGGCCCCGACGGAACGAATTCATGCGGTCAGAGACCTAGATGTAGAGGCTCATCTTCCTTATGTAGATCTCAACTTCATTGATGAGCCGCTCCACCTCAGCGACCTCCCACCCCCTACCGCCGTCCTCCTGACCCTGAGCTTGTCGCAGGGGAAGCATCCCCGCATCTTTTAGTTGTCCTCCTGAGCGCACCTCACGCATTCAACCTGTCATCTGCATTCAACCTGTCATCCTGAGCGGAGCCTCCCGCAGCCTCATCGCGGGAGGCGGAGTCGAAGGCCCCCGACGCTCTCCGCCAAACCACAACCGCCCGCCCCGTTCTCCCAATAATCTCCAGCCTTTGCCTTTGCTTTGCACAATGCGCCCGTCACTCGCAAGCTCACATCGCAGGAATCGGCTCTCTTGCCCTGAACAACCTTCAAATGCGCTCGCCCCCGCAAATCCCTGTCAACCCCCCCCCCCCCCCCCCAAATCCATCAACCGCCACAATCAAAACCACTTCCACCCCCAAAATATCCCCAAAAAGTTGGCATAGTAGTTTCCCTCCACTTGGTAAAATAGAACTGTAGATCGAAACTGAACCGTCATTCTAAGCGAAGCGATCTTGAAGCTTGTCATGCTGAGCGCAGCTTGCTTGTCATTCTGAGCGCAGCGAAGAATCCCCGCATTTTTCCGGCAGTCGGATGCCCCAATCCGCGCAATAACACATTTATACTGTGTAGATTATATGTAGTTCATTGACAACCGACGATCCTCAAGCCAGCCCAGCCATCGCCCCGGTTCAAGCCACCCAGGCAACGCGCCCTGATCGAGCCCGCTCAAGCAATCGCACCCTGCGCAAGCCCATCCAGGCAACGCACCCGGCTGAAGCCAGCTCAGGCAGAGCGCCAACGGCGCGCCCTATCCTAGCCTGGGCCGAAGGCCCAGGAGGCCGCAACAAACCCGTCCGCGGGCTGAAGGCCCGCCCTATAACCCTCGGCCGCCGCGAACCCGGAGCATCATCCCCATGGCGGCCCGCCACCATAAGCCCTCTATTGCCAATAC
>JAJZDL010000045.1 GCA_021851465.1 Acidobacteriota bacterium | reverse complement strand
CGAAGCCCAGTCCCGCACTGTAGGGAAACAGCAGTGACTTCTGCAACAGCAGAGGCGCGCGCGCCAGAATCGGCGATCCGCTGGTGTCCGCCATGGAGTCCTTCAGCCGTTCCAGCAACTGCGGCGAATTCTGTAGTGTCTTGCCGGTCGCGCGCAACGAGTAATCGACGTAGACCACCATCGCCTGGCCCTCTGCCACAGCCTCGCGCGCCGTGTCCGCCTCGTCGGCCTGGATGTGCTGGTTGTCCTCCTCCGCGTTTTTTGCAAGCTCGTCCGAACTTACCTCCGACCACTTGGCAAGTCCCACCCGCTGGTCTTGTAGCGCATGGGTCAGCTCATGCGCCAGCACCGGCTTTTGGTCCTCCGGGTCGATCCAGTCCAGCAGGTTCACCGTCTTCGTCTTGTCGTCGTAGAAGCCCGCCACCTGCTCGGTCAGCAGCGAAATCATGAACGACCGCAAATGGACGTCGCGATCCAGCAGCCCGAACTTCTTCAGTACGATCTCCGAGCGTTGCAACCGCTTCGCGCCCTGGTCCTCGTCGAACTTCTCGCGCAGGATCTTGTTCACCTCCGCGCGCGAAATCAGCTTGCGTTTCACGCTATGGTCGATCGGCAGATCCGTGTCGGCATTTACGAATGAAAGAATCTCGTCGACCGAGCGGAACAGTTCCTTGCCCTGCTCTTTGGTCAGCGGTGGGTGCGACTTGTCGCCCTGCGTTGCTGTCGGTGCGCTGGCCGTGGGTGGCGGAGCAGTCTGCGCCTGCGGGCGGCATCCTATCGTCTCCAACAGCGCAAGCATAACCAACGTCAGTAGGAGCCGCGCAAGCCTCTGTACGCGACCTCCCCGCAACCCAACTGCGTTCCGCTGCAAACTCAACGGCAGACCTCCGCGCAACCGTTCGAACCGGTCGCTATAATCAACAGTGTACGCAGTTTTACGCTGCCTCCGATATGGCCACCACACTCCACTCCGCAGATGCGCATCTCACCGCAAGTGCGCAGCTCGCTGCCATGCTGAGCGGCGCTGCCGTCGTTGCGCTCACAGGCCAGCGCAGCTTTCTCCGTATCGCGGGGCCAGACGCGGCCCGCTGGCTCAACGGCATGGTCACCAACAATCTCCAGTCGTTGCTGCCGGGCGAGGGCAACTACAACTTTCTGCTCAACGCCCAGGGCCGGATACTGGGCGACTGCACCATCTACCGCGAACCAGTCGCCGGCCAACCTGCATTCCGGCTTGAAACGGACACGGCTCAGATTGAAACGATCCACCAACACCTCGACAAGTTCATCATCATGGACGATGTCGAACTGTCCGACGTTACCGAGTCGCGCAATGGCATCCTCCTAGCAGGCCCCAGGGCCGTGTCGATCCTTCAATGTCTCACCTTGCCTGTCGGTCAGTTCGCAACCCTCCGCCTGCAACCCACGCTCTGGAACGCCGCTCCGCTCGACATTTTGCACACATATAGCCCTCTGCTCCCACGCATTGAACTCTGGTCTGATCCGGCGACGATCCAGCGTCTCGCTGCCGCTATCCGCGAAGCCGGGGCAAGCGCCATTTCGCCAGAGGCCCTCGAACAACTCCGTGTCATCGAAGGCACGCCGCGCTACGGTGCCGATATCCGCAACTCCGAGGCGGCCCACGACCTGCCGCAGGAGACCAGCCCCATTGGTGTTCAGTCCCGGGCCCTGCACTTCGCCAAGGGCTGCTATCTCGGCCAGGAGATCGTCGAGCGCATCCGCTCGCGCGGCAATGTTCACCGCAGCTTCAGCGGCTTTGCTCTGACCGGTTCTCTCCCCGAACCAGGCACCGTACTTGCAGCCGAATCGAAGCCCGCCGGGGAACTCACCAGCGTTGCATCCATCCATGTCCCCAAAGCAGGCCCTGCAACCTCGTCCATCGCCGAACGCACCGCTTCCAGCCCTGTGCAGATCGCCCTCGGCTACGTTCGCCGCGAGGCCCTCGACCGAAACCTCATCCTCACCTACCCCGGAGGTTCCGCAACTCCCATTGCGTTACCCTACCCAATTCCCATAGCGATTATTTGAGTTCGTCATTCTAGCGAAGCCAGAATCTCTGTATTTCGTCGTAGCCATATCTCCGAACCCGATTCAATTGAGAGAGTGTTGACCATGTCCGAACAGAACAAGCCCTTCGTCGTCACCGACCGTCGCAAATTTGCCGCTGACGGCACGCCCCGTCCCGACGCCGCCCCCTCACCCGAGCGCGAGTCGCGGGAGGTTCCGCCCGAGCCGCACACTGCGACACCTCCACTGGAGTTCGTGTCTCCGGCCAACGCGCCCGAGCCTCCCGCTGCGGACGCGCCACCCCCGCTGACCGCAAGCGAGATGGAGCAGGCCAACACCGCCTACCGGCAGACCGCCGACCGCCTCGACACCGCCGTGCGCGCCGCCAACCCCGGCATGGAACATCCCCCCGCCATGAACTTCGACCAGATCGTGCAGTCCGTCTACATGACCGCGATCCTACAACTCGGCGGCGCCACACAGCAGGGCCAGCAGCCCAAGATAGACCTCATGGGCGCGCGCCAAAGCATCGACATGCTCGCCATCCTCGCCGAAAAGACCAAAGGCAACCTTACACCCACAGAATCCCAGCTTCTGGACAACGCCCTCTTCGAGGTGCGCATGGGCTTCCTCGAAGTCACGCAGGCTCTCACCCGCTCCGCCGCCAACCGTCAGCCGCCACCACCGCCCGGCGCTCCCAACCCAGCAGCACCCGGACGCCCCACCATCGTCCGCTAGAGTGCCATGCAAGCAACACTCACATTCCTCGGAACCGGCACCTCGATGGGCGTCCCCACGCTGGGCTGCGACTGCGCCGTCTGCGCCTCCGCCGTCTCGCCCGCGCCCGGCGTTGCGGCAACTGCCCCGCGCAACCGCCGCACCCGTCCCTCCGTCCTCCTCTCATGGGAGGGCCGCGCCGTCGTCATCGACACTGGCCCAGACTTCCACGTCCAGGCCATACGCGCTGGCATACGCCGCCTGGACGCCGTGTTCTACACCCACGGCCACGCCGACCACGTCATCGGCATGGACGACCTCCGTCCCTTGAGCTTTCACAACCCCGAAAATCTGCCGCTCTACGCCGACGACTCCACCGCCCTCACCATCGAGCGCATCTTCAGCTATACCTTCCAGGCCGAGGACCGCTATCCCACCAGTGCGCGCGTCGCCCTGCACCGCATCCCAGCGACACCGGGCGCGGAGATCGCGCTCTTCGGCGCGCGCTTCCAGCGCATCCCCGTCCTCCATGGACGCCAGACCATCACCGGCTACCGCTTCGGCTCCGCCGCCTACCTCACCGACCTCAGCGACCTTCCCGCCGAATCCATTCCCCTGCTTGCCAATCTCGACGTCCTCGTCCTCGACGCGCTCCGCCGTGAGCCGCACCCCACTCACTCCACTCTGGACAACTCCATCGCGCTCGTCGAGCGGCTCAAACCTCGCCGCGCCTTCTTCACCCACATCTCCCACGGACTCGACCACGACCCCACCAACGCCGCGTTGCCGCCCCACATCCGCCTCGCCTACGACGGCCTGCAACTCACATTCGACATTGCACCAAGCCAACTCGATCCACCTATTTGAATTACCCTTCCACCCATTTGAATTGTCATTCTGAACGCAGCGAAGAACCCCCGCATCCTGTCCGATGTGCCTCACCACCTCACGGAAAGCCACGAATGCTTCTCTACCGTCAACTCGACCAGGTTCCCACCGCTAACAACGTCGTCGCCACCATTGGCAACTTCGACGGCGTGCATCTCGGCCATCGAAGCGTCCTTGCCGCGGTCATCGAGCGCGCTCGCGCTCTGCACGGCCAATCCCTCGCCATCACCTTTGAACCGCATCCCGTCCGCATCCTCCGCCCGCAGACGCCGCACCAACTCATCACCCCACTCCCTCGCAAGTTGGAGCTGCTCGCCACCACCGGCATCGACGCCACACTCGTCCTTCCCTTCACCGACGCAATCCGTCACATGAGCCCGCGCGAATTCGCCGCCGACATTCTGGTCGATGCACTGCACGTCGCCGAGGTCCACGAGGGCGCAAACTTTCGCTTCGGACACCACGCAGGGGCAGGAACCGAAGGCCTCGAAGACCTCGGCCGCGAACTTGGCTTTGCCGTGCGCGTCCATCCGCCGCGCGTCGTTCGCGGGGCACCAGTCTCCTCCCAGAGAATCCGTGCCCTCATCGCCACCGGAGATGTTGCCCACACACGCGCCCTGCTCGGTCGTCCCTTCGACATCGACAGCACGCCCGCGCCCGGACGCGGCTACGGCACCCGCTACACCGTCCCCACCATCAACTGCGCACCCTACCCCGAGCTGCTCCCCGCAATCGGCGTCTACGTCACCACCCTCACCGTCGGTGTCGGCCCCGACGCGGAGACCTTCCAGGCCGTCACCAACGTCGGCATCCGCCCAACATTCGACACCAAATCTGGCCCAGCCACCGTCACCGTCGAGTCCCACCTCCTCGACTTCCATCCTCTCGTAGGCGCGCAGGCCCTCACCGAACAGACACCCCTGCGCTTGGCCTTCCTCCATCGCCTGCGCGCAGAGCAGCGCTTTCCTGGCCCCGAAGCCCTGCGTACCCAGATCGCCCATGACATCGCCCACGCCCGCCGCTTCTTCGCCCTCCGTAACGCGCTCTGCTAGTGTCCTGAGTCCTTAGTTCGCAACACAAAACCAAGGGCCAAAGGCCCGATTTATACCAGCCTGGGGCGCAGCCCCAGACTGCATTGCACCGCAAACCAGAGGGCTGAAGGCCCGACCTATTCTTAAACGAACTTCAGACTCAGGACACTAGAGCAGGGATTGTAATGTCGTGTGTCGTGTGTGCTCGCAGCACTGCCATGGATTTACGCCGCGCGCGATGGCAACCCGTTTCAGCGTTCTGGCCCCACTCGCTTTGCGCCTTTTTTTTCAACCCTGACAGGTGTTCACAAACGATCTCGGCGTACTCGGCAAGCATAGCCCGATTCATCCACGCATAGTTCGCAGGACGTGAGTTGCACGGGTTGAGTGCAGACAAGATCATTCAGCAGAATGATCTGTGTGGCTAGAAGTGAACCACAAGGCCGGAGTTGAGGGTGAAGAGGCCCGGAGTGTTTGGGCCGGTGCTGATGACCTTGCCTCCACCAATCTCGATCATGCGCACGTCGATGAAGTGGGTGAGCGGATAATCGATGCCTCCGAGAATCTCATATGCGAAATAGTGGTTGGTGTAGGGCGATGGGCCGGGCGGGCTGGACTGATTGAAGGTGCGCGTGCCCAGGTATCCGGTCGAGGCCTGGATGTATGGCTTGGCGCGGATGACATGCGGGTGTATGCCAAGCCTGATGCCGCCCAGTACAGTGTCCATGCCGTTGGTCCCAGAGCGCGTGGAGCCGCGCAGGTCCCAGCCAAGCGTGATTAGAGGCAGCGGAAGGAAGTTGACGGTAACGCCACCGCCGATGCCGGAGGCCCAGAAGCTGGTGTATTGGGTCTGGCCGTTGGGGGCAGTTCCGCTTGGGACGTTGGAGAGGTGGGTGGGCGAGTATGTAACGTAGACCGAGGCGAGCTGGGCATGGGCAGCAACAGCAGAGAGAAGAACAAGGGCAGCAATCGCAATAGAGCGGCGCATGGTTTACCTCGCGGTTGGATTTGCATCCTGGCTGAGTATCGGTTGCATCTTGTGCAAGAATACTCTGGGCCTGGTCGTTCGACGGGTCTGCTGCAGTTGGATGCGCGGACGGGGATCGGGGCAGCTTCCCGTTGCGGTCTCCGGTTCCCATGGAAGGCAAAACAACATATTCTGTAGATATGAAAAAGTTATCCATCCGCGACCTCGACCTTGCCGACAAGCGCGTTCTTATCCGCGTCGACTTCAATGTACCGCTGAAGGACGGCGTCATCGGAGACGACACGCGCATCCGCGAGACTCTGCCCACAATCGAGTACGCGCTGCGCCACAAGGCAAAGGTGATTCTGTGCTCTCATCTGGGACGGCCCAAGGGCAAATCGGTGGAATCCATGAGCCTTCGTCCTGTGGCCACGCGCCTGCGGGTGCTTCTGGATCAGGCGTTCAATGAGTCGGAGAACGTGGCGTTCTCGCCGGACTGCGTAGGCGAGGTGGCAAAGGAGATGGCGCGCGAACTGGAGTCCGGGCAGACCCTGCTGCTGGAGAACCTGCGCTTCCACCCCCAGGAGGAGGCCAACGACCCGCGCTTTGCCAAGCAGCTTGCCGAGCTGTGCGATGTGTATGTGAACGACGCCTTCGGCAGCGCGCACCGTGCGCACGCCTCCACCGAGGGCGTCACGCACTTTGTGCCGCAATCGGCTGCGGGCCTTCTGATGGAAAAGGAGCTGAACTTTTTGGGCAAAGTGCTGGCCGCGCCGGACCGACCGTTTGTGGCGATCATCGGCGGGTCGAAGATCTCGGGCAAGATCGACGTCATCGACAACCTGCTGGAGAAGGCGGACACCCTGCTGATCGGCGGAGGAATGGCGTACACATTTCTGAACGCGCTGGGCCAGGGCACGGGCAAGTCGCTGGTGGAGGCGGACAAGATCGGCGTCGCCACGGCGGCGCTGGAGAAGGCCAAGGCGCGCGGCGTCAAGCTGCTGCTGCCCATCGACCATGTACTGGCCAACAAGTTCGCGGCCGACGCGAAGACGCAGGTGTTCAACGGCAAGGGCACATTTCCCGATGAGATGATGGCGCTGGACATCGGTCCGGCGACGGTCGATCTGTTCGCTCGGGAGATCGCCGACGCACATACCATCCTGTGGAACGGCCCGATGGGCGTCTTCGAGCTTGCGCCGTTTGCGCACGGCACCAACGCCATCGCCGAGCTGGTCGCCGCCAACCGCGATGCCACCAGCATCGTCGGCGGCGGAGACTCGGTCGCCGCGGCACACCAGGCCGGGGTCGCCGACAGGATCACCCACATCTCCACCGGCGGCGGCGCAAGCCTTGAATTTCTTGAAGGAAAAACATTGCCAGGTGTCGCCGCGCTCACCGACCACTAGCTCTTCGGAGTTGGCCCTATGCAAGCCACATTTGCCTTCGGCAAGACAGGACTGACGATCTCTCTTCCCGATGGGCCGACGTACAGCCTCATCGAGAGCCGATCGGCTGTCCCGTTGGCGGACGCCACGACAGCCATCGGTACGGCACTGGACAATCCCATCGGGTGCAGGCCGCTGGTGGAGCTTGCAACGGGCAAGCGCACGGCTGCGATCTCTCTCTGCGACATCACTCGTCCCGCCCCGAACAGCCAGACGCTGCCGCCACTGCTGCAACGCCTGCACGCCGCGGGCATACCGCTGGATGGCATCACGATCCTGATTGCGACCGGCCTGCACCGCGGTGCAACCGATGCGGAGGTTCGGGCCATCGTCGGCGCGGAGATCGCGGCGCGCTATCGCATCGTCAACCATGACGCGCGCGCGCTGGCCGAGCACCGCTCGCTAGGCGCAACCGCCAGCGGAACTCCGGTCTACATCGACCGGCGCTTTATGGATGCCGACCTGCACATCACGCTGGGCTTTATCGAGCAGCACCTGATGCTCGGCTTCTCCGGTGGACGCAAGCTGGTCGCGCCCGGCCTGGCCGCGCAGGAGACGATCAAGGCCATCCACGCACCGCGCTTCATGCGCGAGCCGCTGGCCATTGAGGGGTCCATCGAGAACAATCCGCTGCAAGCCGAGCTGCTGGAGATCGCGCGCATGGCGCGGCACGATTTTCTGCTCGACGTTACGCTGACCAAACAGCGCGCAATCTGTGGCGTCTTCGCTGGCGCGCCGGTCGAAGCCCATAAGGCTGGCGTCGAATTTGTCCGCGCAACCTCGCTCACGCGGCTGCCGCAGTTGGCTGATGCGGTCATCACCAGTGCCGCCGGACATCCGCTCGACCTCACCTTCTACCAGTCGGTCAAAGGAATTACCGCAGCACAGCACATCGTCAAGCCGGGCGGTCGCATCCTGATTGTGAGCAAGTGCGACGAGGGAATCGGCTCAAACGAGTTCGCGGCAAAGCTGCGCAACTACACGAACGACGAGAACTTTCTACGCGAGATCGCGGACTGCGCGGTCGAGGTCGATCAATGGCAGTTGGAGAAGCTGGCCTTGGTTGGACTGCGCAATAAGATGTTCTTTTACACGCCAGGGGTCTCGCCGGGGCAGCTTGGCGCGCTGGGCCAGCGCAGCTTCTCCAATGTGAATCGGGCCGTCGCGGCGCTGCTCGATGGATTGCCAACCGGAGCACGCGTCGCGCTTGTTCCCGAAGGGCCGTACGCCTTTGCGCAAGTGGCCGGATGAGGCAGGACAAGCCAAATCTGAAGCTGACTGCGCGCAACGTCTTCGAGCAGGCACTTGCGGAGTGCAGCATCGAGCGCGCCTTCGACCGCAAGCTGTGCGCAATCGTCGAGGCACGGCAGACACGGCTGGTGGTGCAGGGCTGCGAGGCGATCGTGCTCGACCGCCTGAAGCATGTGCGCATCGTCGCCGCAGGCAAGGCAGCAGCCGCAATGCTGGCTTCCCTGCTCTCGCATCTGCCGCTTGTGCCGTCGTGCGAACTGCAGGGGGTTCTGATCGCCGTCGAACGCCCGCCGCATCTGCCCGCCGCAGTCCAGTTCTTTCCAGGCGGGCATCCAGTGCCGAATGCGGCGTCGTTTGCCGGGGCACGCGCGGCGCTAGCGATGCTGCACGAGCTCGAAGGGGCTGCACCGGAGGAGACGCTGTGTATCTTTCTACTGAGCGGAGGTGCCTCGGCGATGATGGAGTTGCCGCTCGATCCCGCAATCTCGCTGCAAGACACCATTGCCTTCCACCGCGCGCTAGTCCACTGCGGGGCCTCCATCATGGAGATGAACTGTGTGCGCAAACACTTTTCTGCGGTAAAAGGTGGGCGGCTGGCTCTGGCCGCAGGCGCAGCGCAGACGCTCTCTCTGCTGGTCTCAGATGTGCCGCCCATGCATCTCGATGCGCTTGCCTCCGGCCCAACGGTCGGCGATTCCACCTCGGTTGCGGAGTGCCGCGCGGTGCTTGCGCGCTATGGCTTGATGGAGCGGTTCCCGGCCTCGGTGCGGCGGTTTTTTGCATCTGCGATGCTGCCCGAGACGCCCAAGCCGGTGGAGTTGGGCGCGCATGTTTGCACGCTACTCGACAGCGATGATCTCGCCGAGGCCGCTCGCACCCACGCAAAGAGCCTCGGCTTCCACGCCGTCATCGAAAACGCCTGCGACGATTGGAGCTACGATGCCGCCGCACAGTATCTGCTCAACCGGCTGCGCCAGCTTCGCCGCGAACATTCGCGCGTCTGCCTCATCTCAACGGGAGAGGTCGCGGTCCGCGTGGCAGGCGCAATTGCGAACGCGAAAGGCGGCCGAAACCAGCACTTCGCGCTGCACATGGCAACTCTCTTTCGAGCCGAAGACGGCCCGCTTGCGCTGCTCTCCGTCGGCTCCGATGGCATCGACGGCAACACCAGCGCCGCCGGTGCAATCGTCGACGAGCACACGCTTGACGGCACCGAGCTTCGCGCGTCTGCGCTCCGCTCGCTGGTTGAATTCGATACTTCTTCGTGGTTGAGCGCGAAGGGAGCTACGGTTGTCACCGGGCCCACGGGGAACAATCTGCGCGATCTGCGGATTCTCTTCGCCAGTGCCGGCTCTTGAACGGCGAGACATTTAGTTCGGAATGAGCCGCCGTTTTGAAAGGGCGGGACTTTAGTGCCGCCGAATGCGGCCCATCGCCAATGCGGCTTCGCACAGACCTGCATCGAGGCCTGCCCCAAACATCTCCGCCACAGGCCGCGATGTCCTCCTCCAGCAAGTCAAAGACATCTTTACCCGCTGATTGGCTAATACCGCGCCATCTCCACCATCGCCGTATACAGGTCCTCCATCTGCGGCAGGATCGCGTCCTCCAACAGCGGCTGGTACGCCACAAACGTATCCATCGCCGCCACGCGCCGCACCGGCGCATCCAGCCAGTCGAACAGCTCCTCTCCGATGCGCGCTGCAATCTCCGCGCCGTACCCCCAGCTCAACATGTCCTCGTGTGCAACGATTGCCTTGCTCGTCTTGCGCACGGACTCCGCAATCGTCTCCCAGTCGTATGGGTTCAGCGTACGCAGGTCGATCAGCTCCACCTCCACGCCCGTCTCGCGTTGCAGCTTCTCCGCCGCCTGCAATGCGCGCGGCACCACAGCGCCATACGTCACCACGGTCACATCTTTGCCCGCGCGCACCACCTTCGCCTTGCCAAACGGGATCGCGTACTCCGGCCCCGGATACGCCCCTCGTCCAAAAGTCTCGCGGTACAGCCGCTTGTGCTCCAGAAACAGCACCGGGTCGTCGCACCGGATCGCCGTCCGCAGCAGTCCCGCCGCGTCCAGCGCATTCGACGGCATCGCCACCCACACCCCCGGCGTATGTGTAAAGATGCTCTCCCCCGACTGCGAGTGATAGATCGACCCACCCGTCAGGTATCCGCCGATCGGCACGCGCAACACCAACGGGCAGTTCCACGCTCCGTTCGACCGCCAGCGGAACGGAGCCATCTCGTTGCGCATCTGGTGCATCGCCGGCCATATGTAGTCGAAGAACTGGATCTCTACCACCGGCTTCAGCCCGCGCGCAGCCATCCCAATCGCACGCCCCACAATGTTCGCTTCCGACAGGGGCGAGTTCCAGCAGCGCTCGCCGCCAAACTCCGTCTGCAACCCAGCCGTCAGCTTGAAAACCCCGCCCTTGCCCTTGATCTCGCCCGCTCGCAGCGCGCCCTCGCGCGTCGCGTCGGCCACGTCCTCGCCAAACACAACCACCCGCTCGTCCCGCCGCATCTCGTCCTTCAAGCAGTGGTTCAGCAGTTCCGCCATCGTCTTTTCCGTCGGGTCTGCCGTTTTTGCAACTTCGGTAAAGTACCGCTCATCCGTCGGCTTTAGGTCCTCCGAGTACTGGTGGCGCAGGATCGCCTTTCGTGCCACGCTCGGCAGCACCGCCTGCATCGCCCGGTCCGCCGCGCGCTGCACCTCAGCGTCCACCTTCTGCTCCAGTCGGTTGATCCCGGCCTCATCCAGTATCCCCTCACGCAGCAGCCACAACTGCATCTTCGCCAGCGGATCGCGCGCATTCTCCGCCGTCACCTCTGCTTCGCTGCGGTACAACCGTTCGTCGTCGCTCAGCGAGTGGCTGTACGGGCGCACCACATGTCCATGCACCAGGGCAGGCCCGCGCCCCGCCCGGCAGTACGCCACCGCCTCCACCATCGCCGCGTAGCACGCCAGCGGGTCCGTCCCGTCGATCTCCGCAAAATGAAAGTTCGGAAAGTTCGCAATCAGCCGTGAGATGTTTCCCCCCGGCGTGTTCGCCTCCACCGGAGTCGAGATCGCATACTCGTTGTCCTCCACCACATACAGCACCGGCAGCTTCGCATTGCTCGCCGTGTTCAGCGACTCCCAGAACTCCCCCTGGCTCGTCGCGCCCTCGCCCAGCGACACATACGTCACCTCGTCGCCCTGGAACGTCACATCCTTATACTCGCGATAGTCGCCCGCGTGCCGATGCGCCGCCTTCGGGTGCCGCGCAAAGTACCGCCCAGCCTCCGCACACCCGATCGCATGCATGCACTGTGTCGCCGTCGCCGAACTCGGCGTCACAATGTGCAGCTTCGTGCTAGACCAGTGCGACGGCATCTGCCGCCCACCGCTCGCGGGGTCCTCCGCCGCGCCCACCGCCTGTAGCAACTGCTCTTCCACCGTATTGCCCAGCGTCAGGCACAGCGCCCGGTCGCGATAGTACGGAAAGAACCAGTCGTACCCCGGTCGCAGAGCCATGCCCGCCGCTACCAGCAGCGCCTCGTGCCCCGCGCAAGAGATCTGGAAAAATATCTTCTGCTGCCGCTTCAGCACGATCTCCCGGTCGTCCGTCCGCCGCGATAAGTACATCAGCCGGTAGAACTCCACCGTCTGCTCCCGCGTCATCGCCCGCCCACCAGCCGCCGTGTTGGCATCGGTTCTTTCCTCCGCGCCGCGCGCCGCATAAACAGGCTCCCTCGCTGAAGCGCCCGCAACCTTCTCTATATCCATCATTCCGCCTGCGGCTGCGGCCGCCACCTCGCGCAGCACCCCGTCCTCCGTTCTCCGCCCGTCAACCGCCGACCCATCGTGACCATTGCGACGCGCCATGCACTACCCCCGTTCCCATCTCCCGCCGTCAAGATTCTACCCCCATTGGGGCACATCCTCGCAGGACTGCGGTCACCGCTTCGTCACCTTCACCAGCAAACACGTAATCTGCCCGCCCGGCTCCAGAACGTACCAGTGCGGAACGCCCGGCGGAATCATGTACACATCCCCCGCCGTCACCCTCCGAGACGAGCCCCCCTTGATTGCCGACCCGCCAATCTCATTCGGCCCCGTCGTCACTGGATCCACCACATCGCCGCCCGTCACCAGCGTCGCCGTCCCCGATTGCACCACCACAAAGTCCGCAACCGACTGGTGTACCTCCACTCGTCCCGTCGCCGTCCGGTGCGAGATCGTCATCGCTGCATTCTCGAAGTTCGCACGCGCCAGCCCCACCGGTGGCACGCCCTTCGGCCACACCGTCACCCCGCCGTCCGGTTGTCTGAAAGATGCGCTTTGCCCAATCGCCGCCCAACACCCAAACGCCATCGCCAGAACCGCTCCGCATCTTCGCATCGCACCCTCTCTCCTCTCGCTGCCCGTCGCATTCCCAATATGCGCCAATCATACCCGCTCGTAACGGGACGACCGTACCGTCTTCCCGCGCCCCCGCCATCGAACCGTACCCCAAATCCGCCGATGCACCCATCAGCAAGGCTCCCATTCGACAGAGGCCGCCGACCTGCGAGGTGCATCATCTTCTCCCCACTCCAATCCGCCGCCGCCAGCCCAGGCCCACTGCGACGGCGGGGCCTTTCGTCCCTCCGCAAGATCCTCGCACTCGCTGCTGCGCTCTTCGCTGCTCTGCACACGCCTGCACAGCAACTCCCAAGCCCCATCGGCCCAGCCGTTCCGCACCGCTATCTTGTCGCCTACCGCGCAGGCTCCGCCCCCACAGACGCCAAGGCCCGCGCGTCCCTCGCCGGCGCGCGCATCCTCGCCACCAACGCTCCCTTCGGCATCGCCGTCCTCCAGACCACGCCCGACAACGAGGCCGCCGCCATCGCCGCACTCCACGACGACCCCAACGTCGAGTTCGTCGTCCACGACCGCATCCTCGTCGCCCACTCCCTCATCCTTCGCCCCGTCCTGCCCGCCACCATCGGTGTCGCCGTCGGCACCACTCCCCCAGCGCCCACACCCAGCCCAGACCAAAACCCCGTCGCCCCATACGACACCGACTACACAGCCTCCCCACAAAACTGGGCCGTCGTCCAATCCGGCGGATTCGGCGCGAGCGTCCCCGGCGGCCCCACACACGGCCCATGGGACACCACCATGGGCGCAGGCATCCGCATCGCCATCCTCGATAGCGGCGTCGATCGCCTCCACCCGGACATCGCACCCAACCTCGCCCTCAACCTCTCCGAGATCGACCAGTCCCCCACCACCGGCCTGCCCAGCCCCTGCGACGACGGCTCCCCGCAAGACCAGCAAGGCCACGGAACCTGGGTCGCCTCGCTCGCCGCCGCAGCCATCGGCCCCGGCACCGGCCTCCTCATCGGAGTCGCGCCCGCCGCCACTCTCCTCAACATCAAGGTCATCGAGCGCCTCCCAGACCCCTCCAGCACCGCGCCCGACATCGCAACTCAGTGCGTAACCGGACAAGCCAGCGGCCTCCTATCCTGGGCCATCCAGTGCATCCAGGACGCCATCGACCAGCACGCCGGCATCATCAGTCTCTCCCTCGGCACCATCGTCGATCTCAACACGGGAGAGGGTGCCGGCCTCCAGGCCCTCTTCGACCGCGTCACCTATGCCGCCAACCAGGCCGGTGCCGTCGTCATCGCCTCCGCCGGAAACGACGGCGTCAACCTCGCCAACCCGCGCTACATCGAACTCCCCGCACAGGCCCGCGATGTCCTCGCCGTCGTCGCCTCCACCAACCCCGCCTGCGCAGAGGATCTCGCACCCAACGCCGCCTGCAAACCAGGCCCCATCACCCTCCCCTACTACTCCAACTACGGCGCGCCACTCAACGCCATCGCCGCGCCCGGCGGCAGCTACCCGGAAAGCACAACCCCCAACCCAGACACCGCCCTCTCCGGCTGGGTCCGCGGCGCCTGCTCCAACGGCCTCCCCAACTCCGCCGATGGCCCTCCCGACGGAACGCCCTCCGCCCCCGCCCAGCACAGCTTCGGCTGCTTCAACCTCGGCCACATCCAGTACGTCCAGGCCATCGGCACCAGCGCCTCTGCCCCACTCGTCGCCGGTGCCGCCGCCCTCCTCCGCGCCGCAAACCCCTCCTGGTCCCCCGGCCAGGTCGTCGCCGCCCTTCGCTCCTCCGCCACCCACACTCCCACCATTCCCGCGGCCCCGCTCCTCAATACCGCAGCCATCCTCCCCTGAAGCCGCTGGCCACCTTCAAAAAACCTGCTAAAAACTGCTTTTCGCATCCAATTATCTACCGATTGTCATTCGATTCTCCGCTTGTCATTCTGAGCGCTCTCTCGAAGTTATCATTCTGACCCTGCCCCTGAGCGCAGCCGAAGGGAATAAGAAAGAATCCCCGCATTTCATCGCTGCTTGTTTCCCCGGAGACACCCTGTGGTATATTTGCCCGCAACCAAAAGGCGGAATGAAAATTGCGGCTGAAATCGCTTCAACCGGCAAGAACACTGTAATTTACCTCCAGACCAACAAGGGGCCACACGATGCGAAATTTTGTACATGTCAAGTTTGCATGTATTTTAGGGATCCTGATTTTTACAAGCATGAGTTTGAGCGCGATTGCTCAAAGCAAAATGAACGATAAAAGCTCTTCCAGATTCTCCATCTTCGGCGGCTACTCTCTTCTGCATTACAACAACGGGACCGACACTGCACATTGGGGATCCAATGAGACGGACTATACGG
>JAJZDL010000044.1 GCA_021851465.1 Acidobacteriota bacterium | reverse complement strand
TCTGACTGAAAATGCTGGATACTCGAATCACGGCGACGGTGATCCTCCTCTGGGTTTATGTCTCTCAACACAAACCGTAGCAGGGCTCTACCGCCGCCGCTCAAACGCTAATTTGGACAAGAGTGCTGATTGCTAGAGAACGCAATAATACTACCGCCAGACGCTCCAGCCTCTACGGTTCAGGCTCCAGAACAGCACGCCCAGGCAGCTTCCGCTGAGCGCCAGCAGCCCGCAGCCGGGAGCGATGCGCCCGAAGAGCAGGTTGCCCACCCCGAAGAGCATCGCGTACACCAGCGTAAAGCCCAGCACCCAATGGAAGAAGTTGTAGCCCAGCGTGGCATCCACCTGCTCGCGCGCCTGCGCAAACTGCCGCCAGCCCAGCGCCGCCGGCCGCACGCGGTCGTAGAAGGCCTGTAGCGTCGCCTCCGACTCCGGCTGCGTGGCCAGCGTCGCCGCCATCCAGATCGCCGTGGTCAGCACGGTCGTCGTCAGCATCAGCCACGCGAAGGCGTGCGGGTCGTCCTGGTTCAGCGGCGCCACCGCCAGCGCGGGGTCGATCCGGTGCAGCGCGCGCACCGCGGGCATTCCCCACCCACTCTCCAGCGTCAACGAGAGGGCCGCCGCCGCCGTCATCGCCGCGATCTCGCTCCATGCGTTGATCCGCCACCAGTACCAGCGCAGGATGAAGACCAGTCCAGCGCCCGCGCCCAGCGCCAGCAGGAACTTCCACGCCGTTGCGATCGACGCGCCATGCGTCAGCATGTATCCGGTCGCGCCCGCGCTCAGCACCGCCGCCAGCACCGTCGCCACGCGCGACGCCGCAACGTAGTGCCGCTCACTCTCGTCGCGCGCGATGAACCGCTTGTACAGGTCGTTCACCATATACGACGCGCCCAGGTTCAGGTGCGTCCCAACGGTGGACATGTACGCCGCCGCGAACCCCGCCAGCATCAGCCCGCGCAGGCTGGGCGGCAGGGAGTGCACCATCACCCACACATACGCGCCCTCCATCCCGCCCTGCGCGGCCGTGGGGTTGGGCAACAGCACCAGCGCCACCAGCGCGGTCAGGATCCACGGCCACGGCCGCAGCGCGTAGTGCGCGATGTTGAACCACAGCGTTGCACCCAGCGAGTGCTTCTCGTTCTTCGCCGAAAAAATCCTCTGCGCAATGTAGCCGCCGCCGCCCGGCTCCGCCCCGGGATACCAGCTCGCCCACCAGTTCAGGCTCAGCAGCACCAGGAAGCTCAGGAAGAACGGCGACGCGCTCGACGGAATAAACGCCAGCGTATCGCGCGCATGGCCGTTCACCGCGTGGGCCGCGTCGAAGGCGCGCACCTGCGCGGCCAGCGCCCCCATTCCGCCCACGGCGTGGACCGCAAAGTACGCCAGCAGCACCACCATGCTCATCTTGAGAATGAACTGCAACAGGTCGGTCCACAGCACCGCCCACAGGCCGGAGACCGCGTTGTACGCCAGCGTGAGGGCGAGGCAGAAGAAGACCCCCATGAGCTGCTGGCGCGTCGTCGTCAATCCCAGCGTCAGGGCCAGGATCTTCGCCATCGCCAGGTTCACCCAGCCCAGGATAATGGTGTTCACCGGAAAGGCGAGGTAGACGGCGCGGAAGCCGCGTAGAAACGTCGCGGGCCGGCCGCTGTAACGCAATTCGGCGAACTCCATGTCGGTCAGTACGCCCGCCCGTCGCCACAGCGGCGCGAAGAAGAACACCGTCAGCATCCCCGACAGCAGAAACGACCACCACAGCCAGTTGCCCGCGATCCCCTGCGCGTAGATCAGCCCCGTGACCACCAGCGGCGTGTCCGCGCCGAAGGTGGTGGCCACCATCGACGTCCCCGCCAGCCACCAGCTCACGTTGCGCCCGGAGAGGAAAAACTCGCCGATGTCGCCCGACGCGCGCTTCATGGTGAAGAAGCCGATGGCCAGGTTCAGCGCAAAGTACGCGGCGATCGCCAGCCAGTCGAGCGGGGTCAGGATCATCGGGCCTCTTTAGCGAACGCCTCTCCAGGTTTTGCGAAACCGTTACTGCTTCGCAAGGTCGAAGACCTTCTCCATCGGCGCCCAGCGGCGCACCGGGTCAGCGCCCTCCGGCACATCCTGGAACTCCGCCATCGACGCCTCCCACTCCTGCACCTTCGGGTTGGCGCGGTCCAGGGCCGCCTTCTTCTCCAGCGAGAAGCTGTCGTTGACGTCCATAATCATGCAAAGCCGCGTTCCGGCGAGGTAGATCTCCATGGCCTCGACGCCCGCGGCGAAGAGGCTGTCGCGCACCTCCGGCCATATCTTCTCGTGGCGGCGCTTGTACTCGGCGATCTTCCTGGGGTCGTTCTGTAGGTCGAACGTAAGGCAGTACCGTTGCATTGCTCCTCCGGGTGTCTCGGTTGGGTCGCGGCGGCTTCTCTTGCGGATTGCTGCCGCTTGAACTGCGCGCCGCGCTTCCTTGAGCAGCCTACCATCGCGCGTCCGCCGTTCGCAAAATCCTTTGCAAAGGCCATGCGCAGGCGCTTGCCGCGAAGCTGTGCAAGCAGAGCGCTTCATGCTACTCTCTGAGGCACGCAGAGATCGAGCGCGACGCGAAGGTGATTGCGCGAAGATGCAGACGGCGCGCGCGGCAGCGCGCAGGAATCCAGGCGAAGAGGCGAATGGGGAAGCAGAGCACTCCCAACCCAGCGCACGAACCCGCACGCCCACGCGGCGAGACCTGCGCTACCGCTGCCCATCGCTCCGTGGCACATCGAATGCGCCGCTGCGTGGGGCTTGGCCCGCTGGTCGTTTTCGTGGCCAGCCTCTTCGTGGCCAGCCTGGCTGCAAGTGCGCATGCGCAGACCCAGGCCACCACGCTGCCCTTGATGCTTCCCGCAGCCACCGCCTTCGACGCGCAGGGCAATCTCTACTTCGCCGAGACCGGAAACCACGCCGTCCGCAAGGTCACTCCCGCCGGAGTCATCTCCACCGTCGCGGGCAACGGCATCCAGGGCTTCTCCGGCGACAACGGCCCCGCCACCGCAGCCGAACTCGATTCCCCCATCGGCCTCGCGCTCGATTCCGCCGGCGACCTCTTCATCGCCGATACGCACAACCACCGCATCCGCGAGGTCTCCGCCGCCACCGGAACCATTGCAACCGTCGCAGGCACCGGCGCGCCCGGCTTCTCCGGCGACGGAGGCGCGGCGACGGCCGCCGTGCTCGACCTGCCCACCGCGCTCGCCATCGACCCCCTCGGCAACCTGTATATCGCAGACACCGCAAACCACCGCGTGCGCAGGATCTCCGCGCTCACCGGCACAATCTCGACCGTCGCAGGCAACGGCATCGAGGGCTTTGCGGGCGACGGCGGCGCGGCAACGGCCGCGGAGATCGACTCGCCCAACGGCCTCGCGCTCGATTCCGCCGGCGACCTCTACATCGCCGACACGCACAACGGCCGCGTGCGCAAGGTAAACGCGGCCACCGGCGCCATCTCCACGATCGCAGGCGCGGGAGTCGTGGGCGGCAATGTACAGGCGTTCGGCGGCGACAACGGCCCCGCCACCGCCGCAGCCCTCGCCCTGCCGCGTGGCCTGACGATGGACGCCGCGGGAAACCTCTACTTTGCCGACAGCGCAAACCAACGCATCCGCCGCATCTCGCCCACAGGCGTCATCTCCACCGTCGCCGGACAAGGCACCGAGGCCTTCACCGGAGACAACGCTCCGGCAATCGCGGCCAGCCTCGATTCGCCGCGTTCGGTCGCCGTCTCTCCCGCGGGCCTGCTGACGCTGGCCGATACCGGCAACCAGCGTGTGCGCCAGCTCAATGCACTGCCAACGCCGGACATTCACACCATCGCCGGCCTCGGTGCCACCACGCCGGGCGTGCTCTCGCTCAGCGGCCCATCGGTGGTCGCCTACGGCAGCGGAACGGTCACGGCGACGCTGGCCGCCACCACTCCTGCAACCGGCAGCATCACATTTCTCGATACCGGCGGCGGGTCGCAGCGCGCGCTGGGTACGGCCAGCCTCAACGCAGATTCCGCAACCTACAGCGCCTCCGCGCTCTCCGTCGCGGCATACAGCCTGGTCGCCACCTATCCAGGCGACGCGACGCACCCCGCCGCGCAGTCCGCCGCCCTGGCGCTCACCGTTGCGCCGCTCGCCATCGCCGCCACGGCCAACCTCGCATCGACCCTCTACGGCCAGCCCATCCCAACGCTCGGCGGTACGCTCACGGGCGTGCTTGCGCGCGACGCAGGCAATGTCGCCGCGCTCTTCACCACAACTGCCACGGCCTCGTCTCCAGTCGGCTCGTATCCCATCGCGGCCACGCTCACCGGCAGCGCGGCGGCCAACTACACGGTCTCCGCGTCGCCAGCCGCCAGCCTCACGATCGCGCCCGCGCCCACGCTCACCTCGCTCGCCGTCTCCACCAACTCGCCCGCCCTCGGCATTCCCGTCACCCTCGCCGTGCAGACCGCCAGCACTACCAGCGGCGTGCCCACCGGCACGGTCGCGCTGCTCGACGGGAGCACATCGCTCGCCGTCGTCCCGCTCTCGGCCACCGGCGCGGCGGCATACACTGCCAGTTCTCTCGCCGTCGGTGCGCACAACCTCAGCGCTAACTACTCCGGCGACGCAAACTTTCTGCCCAGCAGCTCCGCCACCGCGAACGTTACGGTCGGCCCAGCCTCCGACTTCACTCTCGCGGCCACGGGAGCAACCACGCAGGCCGTTCCTCTAGGCAGCGCGGCGACGTACTCCTTCTCCGTCGCCATGCTGGGCGCGGCATTGTCCAGCCCAATTGCGCTCGCCGTCCAAGGGGTTCCCGCGGGTTCCACCGCGTCGCTCAACCCGTCCTACATCCCGCCCGGCGGCGCAATCACCAGCTTTACTCTGACCATCCAGACCCCGTCCGTCGCACTCAACCGAGGTGCGCGCCCGCCCGCGCCGAAACCTGCAAACTCGGGGCTGCCGTTGTCCTTGGCGATTCTTCTGCTGCCCGCGATCGGCCTCGCTCGACGTCGAAAGTCAATCGTCGCATTCAATGCGGTCGCCGCCTGCATCCTCCTTGCAACCCTCGCCACCGGATGCGGAAATCGCGTCAGCACCGCCGCCGAGTTCGCCAACGCGATGACCTACACCCTCACCGTCACCGCCACCGCCACCGGCCCCACCGGCGCGGTCCTGCTGCACTCCACCACCGTCACCCTGCAAATCCTGCAACAATAAAGCCGCACCCACATCTGCATCCTTCGGCGTGAAGCGGGATCCTATCCCGGCCCCAGCATCCGCAGCAGGAAGAACAGCACCACGCCGGCGAAGAAGACCAGGGCCATGCGCACGCCCGGCTCGCGGTTCGCCTCCGGCACCAGGTCCGTCGCCGCCACATAGATCGTCACCCCCGCCGACAGCGGCAGCCCGGCGCGCACCCAGGTCGGCTCGAGGTTGATGGCCAGCACTCCCAGCACCGTCGTCGCGCCAAGAAAGAAAGCCGAGTTCACGGCCGCCCGCCGTCCCTGCCCGCCCGCCAGCATCACGCTGGCCACCGTGACACCCTCGGGAATCTTGTGCAGAAAGATCGCAAGGAACAGAACCCAGCCCAGCCACGTCGAGACCACAAACCCAGACCCGATCGCCACGCCATCGAAGAACGTGTGCGTGGCCAGGCCGAACATCACGGTGTAGCTGCTCTTGGCGGTGATGAGTTCGTGGTGGTGCGTCTCCTCGCCGAAGTGGAAGTGCGCCACCAGCGTGTGCTCCAGCAGGTGCATGGCGCAGTAGCCCGCCAGCACCAGCGGCGCAGCCCAGCGCGCGTTCAGCGCGAAGGCCTCCGGCAGCATCTCCAGCAGCGCCGCCGCCAGCATAAAACCCGCCCCTAGCGCCATGAAGAAGCGCAGCGCGCGCGCCGAGGGAGACCGCCGCACCAACAATATCCCGCCCAACAGGTCGGCCAGCCCGGCAAAGAACCCCAGCCCAAGGGCCAGCCAGAACCGCGCAGTCGGCATTGCTGGAATGTTCATCGCCACGAGCAAATCCTCTCTACTTTTACCGCCCCTCAATTCTACCTATCCGCGCATCGCGCAAATTGAATCTCTGCCCAGGCCTCCAGGGCAATCGCAGGAATCGAAGAGAACTTCCTCCGTTTTCCGGCCAAACTCGCCGTGTCAAGCCCCCTGGGGCTGTAAAATCGCCGCATCCTCCACATAAACAACCGCTTGCCTCCGAAAAATAGTTGGCATGGTAGTTTCCCTCCGCTTGGTAGAATGGAACTGTAGATCGAAATTGAATCGTCCTTCTGACCCTGAGAACCTGTCCAGAGACAGTTCTCTCACCGAAGATTTGCGCCTTGTCATTCTGACCCTGAGCTTGTCAGGGGAAGAATCCCCGCATTTTTTCGGTGGAGAGGACGACCGACCCACCGCCAGAGATACCCCAAACCCCACCCAAGGGCGAAATAAGCCCTTGATAGTAGATACTTTACCCACAACCCCTATGCATTGAATACTTTGGCGGCCCAACCACCCCGCAAGCCTTTGAATCCAATCGGCTTACGCACAAGTTCTCTGTTCTCTATACTTTGCCTCTACGCCCATGAAAACACGCTTTTTACCTCCCCGAACGAAAAGTGGGGGGGGGGGGGAGTAATATAGACTATTTAATATATACTATCCACCCGGCAACCAACCGATCCAGATCAAAGGATGCTGGCCAAAGGATGCAGCTCAAATGAATGCAGCTCCGATGCTGGATTGATCGACTCATGCGATTGCCCGGCCCAGGCCTCATGCGCGCCTTCGCTTCAGGATGAACTATCCTGTAAGTGGCGCGCCCACAACCCCGATTCAACTCGCGGGTCCGCCGCCGACAACTCGCCTCCCAAGCAACCTACAAGTACAAGGAACCGGTAAACATGCCTTTGAACTGCGGGATCGTTGGCCTGCCCAACGTCGGTAAAAGCACCATCTTCAACGCCCTCACCTCGGCCAAGGCGCAGGCCGCAAACTATCCCTTCTGCACCATCGACCCCAACACCGGCGTCGTCACCGTGCCCGACGCGCGCCTGGAGAAGATCGCCAAGCTCATCCAGCCCAAGTCCCTGGTGCCCACCACGATGGAGTTCATCGACATCGCCGGCCTGGTCGAAGGCGCTTCCAAAGGCGAAGGGCTGGGCAACCAGTTCCTCGGCCACATCCGCTCCACCGACGCGATCCTGCACGTCGTCCGCTGCTTCGCCGATCCCGAGGTCGTCCACGTCGCCGGCGGTGTCAACCCGCTGCACGACATCGACATCATCGACACCGAGCTGCTTCTGGCCGATCTCGACACCGTCGAGAAGCGCTACGCAAAGGTCGAAAAGCTCAACAAGGCCGCCAACGCCGACCATAAGGTCAAGGCCGAGTTCGCCGCCCTCGCCAAGCTCAAGGACGCGCTCGCTGCGGGCCGCCCCGCGCGCACCGTCGAGCTGACCGACGAGGAGCTGCCCTACACCCGCGACCTGCACCTCATCACCGCCAAGCCGCAGCTCTACGTCGCCAATGTCGATGAGTCAGGCCTCGCAGGCCACAACGAGTGGGTCGATGCGGTCGAGAAGCGCGCCGCCGAGGAGAACTCGCAGGTCGTCCGCATCTGCGGCTCCATGGAGTCCGAGATCGCCCAGCTCGACCCCGCCGAACGCAACGAGTTCCTCAAGGAGATGGGCCTCGCCGAGCCCGGCCTCGACCGCCTCATCCACTCCGCATACCGCCTGCTCGGCCTCATCACCTACTTCACCGCCGGCGTCCAGGAGGTGCGCGCTTGGACCATCGTACGCGGCACCAAAGCCCCCGGCGCGGCCGGCGTCATCCACTCCGACTTCGAGAAGGGCTTCATCAAGGCAGACTGCTACCACTGCGACGACCTCTTCAAATTCGGCAGCGAACAGGCCGTCAAAGAGAAAGGCCTGCTGAAATCCGAAGGCAAGGAGTACACCGTCAAGGACGGCGACATCCTCTTCTTCAAGTTCAATGTGTGAACCGCACTCGCCAACGCCTGGACCGCGCTATTTATCTGTCATCTCCGAAGGGGGCATTCTTTTGCAGTTGCAGTGCGCTCACGCTGGCCGTGAGCCAGCCCCTCGCTTTCAAACCCCATCAGCACCACCACGGCAAGGCCAAGAAACAATGCCGATCCCTCAACCTTCTCCGAGAGGGGATGCAGCCGCTCGAAGTCCAGCCGCGCCGGATTGTCTTTGGGCGCGGCATCAACGTCCCCGCCCGCCGCAATCCGGTCGCGCTCCATCGCGGGAACAATGCTGGCCTGCACATAGACCGTCGCCGCAAGCATCAGCGCGGCGAGCAGACATTGCGCGGCAAACCGCCAGTGCCCTCGCTTCTCGCAGCGCAGCCACAGCAGGGACGTCGCAAGTAGAAACACCAGGCCGCAAAAGTACCCCATCTCGTTCAGCACGCCGAGCGTCGCGCGAACCACCGTCCCCGCCTCGTGCGTCGAGGGCAAAACGCTAAACGCCACCGGCGCGACGACGAACGCGAAGAAGACCAGCCCGCCAACCCATACGACGATCGCCAGCAGCCGCAGTACGCGAAGAAATACGACCATCGGTCCCTTCTCCTGTCGTTCCGCTCCGCAGCGCAGCAGTCTGTGTCCGGCCTTAAACAAATCGCGCACGACGCACGAAGCCATCGGCGGAACGCTGGATTAATTATCGCTGCGGCCCATGGCGCGCCGCAGCACCACATCGAACGCCGCCTTCTGCTCCGCATACTGGTTCGCATTCAACCGCCCCGCCAGCCGGTCCGTCTCCAGCTCGAACAGCTCGTCCCGCAGCGCGTGCAACAGACCGCTCGGTTCTGCGTTCGCAACCGTGGCAGGCGACGCAACCGCGCTTGCGGTAAAGCCTGCGCTCTGCGCTGCCACTGCCTCCGCGGACGCCGGTGCCACAGCTCCGGCCGCAGCCAGCGCGGGGCTGGGCTGGCCGGACTTCAGCATCGCGCCCGCGCCCACCACCAGAGCCACACCCAGCGCGCCGAGGATCCACCACTTGTACTGCGCCCACGGGTCGTTCGTCCCATTCGGGTCGTCCGGAGCGCCCAGCCCGCCGCCGGGACGCGAACCGCTGGCCGCACTCTGTCCGCCATTGCCCGATTGGTCGCCTCCTCCTTGCGATGTGCCTTGCGATGCGCCCTGCGCCTCGTCCTGCGTCTGCGGCAACTGGCCCGCGCCCGCAAGCGCAAACTGCACCGGCTGCGTGAACGGAGGCTCATGTGCGTCGAAGGTCTGTGCGTTGGGATCCTGGTTCAGCGGCTGGAACTGCGTCGTCCCCTGGAACTGCATCGTCTTCGGCAGCATCACGGCAACGTCGCCTGTAGGCACCGAGAGCTTCAGCGCAAACGCTTGCTTGCCGCTGTACGGCAGGCTGTACACCACCTGAAAGCGCGTCTCGCCCGGCCGCACCGGGAAGATGAACGCATAGTGTCCGCTGCCCGCATCCAGCGTCTTCACCTCCGCGTTGGTGGGCAGCCCACCGGGAGCGCTGGCCAGCGTCTGCGAGATCGCCGCGCCCTTCGGCAGGTAGAAGTCGAAGGTGTTTCCCCCGAACTCGGTTCGCGGTGGCGCGCTGGCGTTCTGCACAAAAAAGTTCTCCGCCACATTCAGCGTCTTCCCGCTTGGGTCTGTCTCCGCGCGCAGCACCAGCGCCTCGCCGCCGATGCCGTCGATCTTCACCGCAGAGTCGTACACGTCAACCTCGGTGCTGCTCGTCCCCGGGGCCACGCTCTTGAAGTACTCCGCCCCATGGTGCGTAACGTGCAGCAGGATCTGCCCGCCCTCCGGCGCATTCACCTGGAAGCGCCCCTGCGCGTCGCTGCTCGTCGTGGCGATCGGGTCCATGCTCTGCGCCGTGTTGATGACGGCGATCGTGTCGCCTGCCGAGGGCTTGCCCGTGGTGCGGTCGGTGACGACACCGGTGAGGGTCGCCGCAACGGCCGTCGCCGCAAACAGCCCCGTGCAGACAAGCGGCAGAACTGTGCGCAACATTGCCCTGGAAGTGCGTTGCATTCTCATTGAAGTGCAAAGTGTTCTCATCGAAATTGGCACGGCTTATTGGGTCCTGTTCTCAATCGTCCGATTGGGGATGCGGCTGTATACAGGCTCGTTGTTCGCAACAAGCGCCAGCCCGAGTTGAAATGTAGGTGTCGTATTCAGCATAAAAGTGTTGCCATCGAAAGCTACGCCCGTGCCCGGCCGCTCCTCATGCCGCGCGCACTCAGCGCCTCCATCTCCGCCATCGTCTTGGCGGCCTCGTCCTCCAGGGCGCGCCGCTGCTCGTTGTACTCGGCCTCGGGATACTTGCCGGCAAGGTACTCGAAGTTCAGGTCGCGCAGGTTCTCGTAGATCGCCTCCTTGCGCTCGCGCAGATAATCCACCCGCGTCTTGTCGGCCTGCACGAAGGGGTTGCGCTCCGGCCAGAAGATGAAGGTGAAGCAGCCGAGGATGAGAACGACGATTGCGGCGATAAGGCCCATTCAGTACTCCGTCTCGCGGCGGATGCGCTCGCGCAACGCCGCGTCCTGTGCATTGGGCTCGCCGCTGGCCACAGGCCCGCCAGTCGCGCCAACCATTCTAAGCGTCCGCCGCTTCCACACCCATACCACCGCGAAGGTGCCCAGCGTAGCGAAGAGGAAGATGGCCACGGGAACAATCCACGCCATGTCGTCGAAGCCGCCGCGGATCGGCGCCGCCAGCACCGTCGCGCCGTACTTCGCGGCAAACCAGTTGAGCACTGCGGTGTCGCTCTCGCCGCTGTCGATCTGCGCATGCAGCTCGCCAATCATGCGCGCGGAATCGGGGCAGCCGACGTGGTTGCACTCCAGCAATATCTGCCCGCACCCGCAGGTACACATCAACTCGTGGCCTAGGCGGTCGAAGCGAGACTGCCCCGCGCCCAGCATCGCAACCGTGACCGCGCACAGCAGCGCAAGCTGCACCGTTCGCGCCCAGAACAGCGGACCGCCCGCGGTCCGCGCGCCCCGAGATAGTCCGCGCCTAAACATTGGGTGCCTTTGCCAGAACGCCTGCCGCATCCACCGCCGCAACCCCAACCGGCACCGCATCCTCCTGGCGCAGCCGCGCCGGAGAGCGCGCCAGGTTCGGTGCCAGCGCGATGAACGTCCCCGCCACCACAATCGCCACGCCGATCCATATCCACGCGATCAGCGGGTTCAGAAAGACCTTGATGATCGGCCTTCCAGTGTCCGGGTTGTTGCCCTCGAAGACGGTATACAGGTCCGACTCCGCCGTCGAGTGCAGCGCCACGATCGTCGATGCCTGCTCATGGTCCGTGCCTGCAAAGTAGATCCGCTTCTCCGGCGAGAGCTGCTGGACGTACTTGCCGTTCTTGTACACATCGAGCACCGCGTAGTTGGTGTCGTACTCCGGCTTGCTGTCCTGCGTGATGCTCTCGCAAACCAGGCGGTACGGCCCAATCGCAATCGTGTCGCCGTAGCTCATCTCCTGCTCGACGGACTGGTTGAACGCGCCGCCCGCAATGCCGATGAACATCACCACGATGCCGAAGTGGATGATGTACCCGCCGTAGCGCCGCGTGTTGCGCCGCGTCAGCAGCGCCGCCGACGAGAGCAGGTTCTTGCCCGTCTGCGTGCGCACCACACTTGCCCCGCGCACAAACTCCTCCACAATCGCCGTAATAACGCCCGCCGCCAGAGTGAATGCGGTCAGCGAGAAGAAGGTCGAGTGCATATCGTCGCCATCGTTCCATGGACGAAGACCGGCGGCCATCAGTCCCACGGCCGTCACAGCCATCGCAATCGCGGGCAGTATGAAGTTCCGCCGGATCGAGCGCAGCGAGGTCGAGCGCCACGCCAGCAGCGGCCCAAGCCCGGTCAAAAACAGCAGAAACAACCCGATGGGGATGTTCACGCGGTTGTAGAACGGCGCGCCCATCGTCACCTTCGAGCCAGTCACCGCCTCCGAGATTAGCGGGAACAGCGTCCCCCACAGCACCGTCACGCACGCCGCCAGAAGGACCATGTTGTTGAACAGGAAGCTCGACTCGCGGCTCACCAGCGACTCCAGCTTGTTCTCCGACTTCAGGTGGTCGCGGCGCATCAGGAACGTAATCAGGCAGACCAGGAACGCAATCACGATAAACGTGTAGAACCACGCGCCGATGGCCGACTCTGCAAAGGCATGAACGCTGCTGATAATGCCCGACCGCGTCAACAGCGTCCCCAGAATCGTCAGCAGAAACGTGCTGAAGATCAGCCACACGTTCCAGTTCTTCATCATCCCGCGCTTCTCCTGCATCATCACCGAATGCAGGAACGCCGTGCCGGCCAGCCACGGCATCAGCGACGCGTTCTCCACCGGGTCCCACCCCCAGTACCCGCCCCAACCCAGCACCGAGTAGGCCCAGTGCGCGCCCATGAAGATGCCCACGGTCAGGAAGAGCCACGTCACCATCGTCCAGCGCCGCGTAATGTGGATCCACTTCTCGCCTGGATAGCGCATCATCAGTGCGCCCAGCGCGAACGCGAACGGCACCGAAAATCCGACGTACCCCAGGTACAGCATCGGCGGGTGCAGCACCATCTCTGGATATTGCAGCAGCGGGTTCAGCCCCGCGCCGTCCGCCGCCACCGGCCCCGGTGCAATCGAAAACGGCGGCGCGGCAACCACCAGCAACAGCAGAAAGAAGACCTGGATCGCCGCCAGGATCGTCGAGGCGTACGCGCTCAGCCGAACGTCCACACGGTGGCGCATGCGCAGCACAAAACCGTACGCGCTCAGCAGCCACGCCCACAGCAGCAGCGACCCCTCCTGCCCACTCCACAGCGCCGCGAACTTATACGCCGGGTTCAGCGCAATGTTGCTGTGCGCGCGGATGTATTCCACGGAAAAGTCGTTGGTAAACGCCGCCCACACCAGCGCAAACGCCGCGCAGCACAACACCGCGAAGCTCGCGATCCCGGCCCGCCGCGCCGTCTCGCCCAGCCGGCTCCAGCGCGCCACAGGCACCGATGTCGCCCGCTGCCCGCCCGCCGACGCGCCCCACAGCGCAAAGCCCCCCACAACAAAGTTGTAAACGGTCAGAACCAGTGCAAGCAGCAGGCAGAAGCTTCCAAACTCCGGCATGGGGTGAACGCTCATCGCACATCCATTCTCTCAGATATGCAACGACATTGGTTGTGACATCGGTCACGGCCACGGCTTCTTCTTGCAATTGAGATTTGAAAAGGAACGCCTTACGCCGTGCCAACAGACTCCTGCGCCAGCAGGTCGTGCAGGTCGGAGAGCATCTCCTCGGGGGAGACAGGCTTCAGCCGAAACCGTACGTTCATCCCCGCATACTCGCTCTCCGCCTCATCCAGGCCGCTGACCACCATCACCGGCAGGTCGGGATGCGTCTTGCGCAGCGCGTGGACGAACTTCGAGCCGCTCATCCCCGGCATGATGTGGTCGGTGATAACGAGGCCGATCTGCGCTGGAAACTCATTGTGCAGCAGGTGCTCCAGGGCATGGATGGGGTTCAGCGTCACGATGACGTCGTATCCCGCACGTCGCAGAACAGCCTGCCGGATCGAAGCCTGGATCTCGTTGTCGTCGATCAGCAGCACGGCCGTCGCGTTCTCTGGAGCACTGTTCCTGAGAGCTACTTGTCCTACCTCTTCTGCCATTGTGATGCACCCACCCCGCCTGCTCTGGTTCTGCCCGCCAAGGCGCGGCATACTCTCCTCGCGCATGCTGCCCGATCGCGATCCAGGCCCGCACAACATCTCCGCACCATAATTGATCGGATGCACCAAGCCCCGTCCGCGGTTGCCCCAAACGGCTTTTGTTGCGCCCCCCCCGTTGCTAATGCCCGGCCCACGTCCCGCACCGCAGCCCGATTCTGCGCTGGACTCCCCCCACGCAAACATTTACAGTGGCCGGGAATCTTTAAACCTCCACCAGCATCTGCGGCGCGCGCGCCGCCAAGGATTGCCCAACGTGAACCTTACCTATATCGACTGGCTCATCATGCTGGTCTACTTCACCTTCGTGCTGGGCATCGGCTTCGCCCTCAAGCGCTACATGCGCACCTCCAGCGACTTCTTCCTCGCCGGCCGCTCCATCCCCGCATGGGTCTGCGGCCTGGCCTTCATCTCCACAAACCTCGGCGCGCAGGAGGTCATCGGCATGGGTGCCTCCGGGGCCAAGTACGGCATCGTCACCAGCCACTTCTACTGGATCGGCGCCATCCCCGCCATGTGCTTCGTCGGCATCTTCATGATGCCCTTCTACTACGGCTCCAAGGCGCGCTCCGTGCCGGAGTTCCTGCGCATGAGGTTCGACGAGAAAACACGCGCCCTCAACGCCTTCTCCTTCGCCTTCATGACCATCTTCTCCTCCGGCATCTCCATGTACGCCATGGCCCTGCTCATCCAGGAGCTGGGCCTCTTCCACGGCATCCTGCCAGACGCCTACATCTTCCACGTCTCCATCATCCTCTCCGCCCTCATCGTCCTCGGATACATCTTCCTCGGCGGCCTCACCAGCGCCATCTACAACGAGGTGCTCCAGTTCTTCCTCATCGTCGCCGGCCTGCTTCCCCTGGTCTGGATCGGCCTGCGTAACGTCGGCGGTTGGCAGGGCATCAAGCACACCCTGCCCAGCAACATGACCCACTCCTGGCTTGGCATGGAGCACGCCAGCACAAACTCCCTCGGCGTCGAGTGGTTCGGCCTGGTCATGGGCCTCGGCTTCGTCTCCAGCTTCGGCTACTGGTGTACCAACTTCCTGGTCATCCAGCGCGCCATGGCCGCCGACTCCGAGGACTCCGCCCGCAAGGTCCCCCTCATCGCCGCCGTGCCCAAGATGTTTCTCCCCTTCCTGGTCATCCTCCCCGGCTTGATCGCGGTCTCCATGCTCAACGTGGGCGGCAAAGTCGCCGGTGCGGTCAACCCGGCCGCCTACGTCAACGCGCAGGGCAAGCCGCTCCCCCTCGACGAGGCCCACCCGCACGGCATCATCCCCATCAAGACAGACCCCATCACAGGAAAACCCGTCTTCGACTCCAACGGCGTCCCCGTCTACGACTACAACGAGACCGTCCCCGTCATGCTCCTCCACTTCTTCCCCACCGGCGTCCTCGGCCTCGGCCTCACCGCCCTGCTGGCCAGCTTCATGTCCGGCATGGCCGGCAACGTCACCGCATTCAATACCGTCTGGACCTACGACATCTAC
>JAJZDL010000257.1 GCA_021851465.1 Acidobacteriota bacterium | reverse complement strand
GAGTAGCGACGGAGCTTCTTTTCAATCGAGAGACAACAGACGGGCCGTCCCTGCGGGGGCGGCCCGATTGCGTTGGCGCGGGTGGGGCGAAAGAGCGGGCGGGTTTGTGATAGGATGCCCCTTCCGTGGCGGGCGGGCGGTTGCGCGCCGTGAATGAAGGAGGACGGCCTTGCAGCATTCGAGGGCCGGCCCGGTGGAAGCGAGAAGAGGTGCGTGCGATGAAGAACTATCTGGGACGGAACGTTCGCAACGTAGCGGTTGTCGGCCATGCGCACAGCGGGAAGACGACCCTGGTGGCGGCGATGCTGCAGGCGGCGAAGATGACGGCGACGCAGGGGCGCGTGGAGGATGGCACGGCGGTGACGGCGTACGACGAGGAAGAAGTGGCGCGGCGGACGACGATGGCCAACGCCGTTGCATTCGCGGAGTGGAACGGCGTGAAGATCAACCTGGTAGACACGCCGGGGTTCCACATGTTTCTGTACGAGACGCGCGCGGCGATGCTGCCGGTGGAATCCGCGCTGGTGGTTGTGAATGCGCAGACGGGCGTTGAGGCGGCGACCGACCGGGTGTGGAAGTACGCCGCAGAGGTGAACCTGCCACGGGCCATCGTAGTGAACCAGGTGGACCATCCGAAGGCGGACAGCCGGCAGGGACGCCATCAGATGGTCGAACAGATGCAGGCGAAGTGGGGCCGACAGGTGATCCCGGTGCAGTTGCCGATTGTGGACGAGAAGGGGTTCCACGGGGTGGTGGACCTGGTGACGATGAAGGCGTTTCTGTATGGGGCGGACGGCAGCGGGCGCGGCGAGGAGGCAAAGATCCCCGATGCGGTGCAGTCCGATGCAAAGGCGGCGCACGAGGCGCTGGTGGAGCTGGTGGCCGAGGGCAAGGATGAGTTGATGGAGGAGTTCTTCAACAAGGGGACGATCCCGGAGGATCATCTGATGGCCGCGCTGCATGAGGCGGTGCGCGAGGACAACATCTTTCCCGTGCTCTACGCAAGCGGGCTGCGGAATGTGGGCGCGGACCGGCTGCTGGAGTACCTAAAGGTATATGCCCCGGCACCGTCGGAGCGCGAGCCAGTGGCTGCGCGCGGCAGGATCCAGACGACGGCAGGCAACGGAGGCGGCGTCAACGGCGTTGCCGTGGAGGGAGAGGACGAGATTGTGATGAGTCCGGTGGACGACGCGCAGCCGCTTGCGCTCTATGTCTACAAGACGATGACCGACCCGTTCACGGGACGAGTCACGTTCTTCAAAGTCATCAGCGGCAAGATGAAGGCAGACACCACGGTGATGAACTACACGCGGCAGGAGAGCGAGAGCATCGGCCATCTGTACATCATGCAGGGACGCAAGCCGGTGGAGGTGACGGAGCTGCATGCGGGCGACCTGGGTGCGGCGGTGAAGTTGCGCGAGACGCTGACCGGAGACACGCTGGGCGACAAGGCGCAGGAGATGTTTCTGGAGCCGGTGACACTGCCCGAACCTGCGATGACGTATGCGATCGAGCCGAAGTCGCGCGCCGACGAGGACAAGCTGGCCCCGGCGCTGCACAAGCTGATGGAAGACGACCCGATGGTGCGGTTCTTCCGCGACCTGCAGACGAACGAGTTTCTGGTGGCGGGTGCGGGACAGCCGCACATCGAGGCGTTGGTGTCGAAGCTGAAGCGGCGCTACCACACCAACGTGATCCTGCACGAGCCGAAGGTGCCGTACCGCGAGACGGTGCGCGCGCGGGCGGAGGCGCAGGGGCGGCACAAGAAGCAGACCGGCGGGCACGGGCAGTTTGGCGACTGCAAGCTGCGCATCGAGCCGCAGCCCCGCGGCACGGGAGTGGCCTTCGGCAATGAGATCTTCGGCGGGGCAATCCCGCGGCAGTACGTTCCGGCGGTGGAGAAGGGCGTGCGCGAGTCGGCAGCGCGGGGATTCCTTGCGGGCTACCCGGTAGTGGACATCAAGGTGACGGTCTTCGACGGCAGCTACCACGATGTGGATTCGAGCGAGATGGCCTTCAAGATGGCGGCGCGGATCGGATTCCGCAAGTGTATGGAGCAGGCGCGGCCAGCGCTGCTGGAGCCGGTGATGAAGATCGAGATCGAGGCCCCGGACGAGTTTGCCGGTGCGCTGATGGGCGACCTGACCGGCCGCCGCGGCCGCGTGCAGGGAATGGAGAGCGGCGGCGTGGGAACGGTCATTCGCGCCGAGGTGCCGATGGCCGAGATACTGACGTACGGAGCGACGCTGACGGCGATTACGCAAGGACGAGGCAGCTTCCGCATCGAGATGGGGCACTACGACCTGGTGCCGCAGGCCATCGCGGAGAAGATACTGGCCGCGGCCAAGCAACCGGTACACGACGACGAAGAGGATTAGCGCATTTTTGCCAATGATGTGCAGATGCGCGTTGCGCACAGAATGCGGGGGTTCTTCGCTGCGCCCAGAATGGCAAATTTTATTTCTCTATACCAACTCACTCTTGTCCAAATTAGCGTTTGAGCGGCGGCGGTAGAGCCCTGCTACGGTTTGTGTTGAGAGACATAAACCCAGAGGAGGATCACCGTCGCCGTG
>JAJZDL010000256.1 GCA_021851465.1 Acidobacteriota bacterium | reverse complement strand
ATACAACGTAAAACTTGGTGTCCCCAACGGGACTCGAACCCGTGTTACCGCCGTGAAAGGGCGATGTCCTAACCACTGAACGATGGGGACTGAGACCGGTGGGGGTACCAGTGTCGGCGGACGGCCAAAACTGCCGTCCAGCCCAACCTTCAAGCTACCAACTTGGCAGTCGCGAGTCAAAGCAGGCCGTGTCATACCGCAATAGAAATGTCCCCTGGGTTGCAGTTGGCAAGCGTGTCGATGGGCAAGCACAGTTCGATGACAAACTCCGGGCCATCCTCGCGAAGCCCGTCTTCTTCTGCTCGTTCAACGGTCTCGCTTTCTTCAGATCAAAATCAACCCAGCCCCATCGGAGGATCGCACGGAACCATCCGGCAAGGCATCGACGTCATCCCGCTCCCATCTCCATCGCCGCCATCCGCCCCCTCGTCATCCGACGCGCGTATCCTACTCTCTGTCGCCCCACTGGGCGTCTCAGGAGACCGACATGCCCCTTGAAGACGATCTTGCCGCCCTTGTTCTACAGGAGTCCACGCTCACCCTGCCCGCCTTCACCCCAGACACAGCCTGGCAGATCGGCACCGCCCTGCGCGACCTGGCGATTGCGCGGCGCCATGGAATTGTGATCGACGTGCGCCGCTTCGGCTCGCCGCACCAGCCGCTCTTCTACTGCGCGCTGGCCGGCACCACGCCGGACAACGCCCGCTGGATCGAGCGCAAGAACAACGTCGTCGCGCGCTTCCACAAGTCTTCCTACCATATTGGCCGGCTGCTGGAGCAGAGCGGCCTGTCCTTCCAAGCCCGCTATGGCCTGCCCGAAGAGAGCTATGCCCCGCACGGTGGCTGCTTTCCAATCCATGTCGCGGGCACGGGCATCGTTGGCGCGGTCGCCGTCTCCGGGTTGCACCAACGCGACGACCACAACCTGGTAGTCGAAGCGCTCTGCCTGGCCACGGGCCGCGACCCGGCAGCCCTGCGGCTGCCCGCCTGAGCGGTGCTGCTCGCCGCGCCAACTCGGCGCAGATCTAACTGCGGCGAAAGAGCCGGTGGAAGAAGTGCCCGATGCGATGCACCAAATTTCTCTTCGCCGGAGCGGCAGCGGGCGGAGCGGCGACGATGGGCGTCTCGACCGCGGCGCTGTCGGCTTGCGCGGCGGGCTGGGCGTTGTAGCGCAACGTCTCGTCGACCTGCGTATGCACCTCGCCCGGCGGTGCCTGCGGGACCTCGGCCGCGGGGGCCAATCCTTCGCTGACGGCGACCGGGAAGGGATGCTGCGCAGCGGCCTGCGCCCCCGGCTGTGCGGCCGTGCCCTTTGCGCCCAGGCTGGCTGCCGCGGGGGCCGCAAGCAGCGCGTCGGCCATCGACTCGCCCGGATCGTCCGGGCAACCGCAGGGCGAGGTCTCGCGGTCCACCACCGCATGCAGGCTGCCCTGTTCGAAGAGGACATGCTGGCCGGCGGTCAGGTCGTATGCCGAATCGCCGAAGGGGTCGGAGACGGTGAGCACGGGAGCGCCCGCTCCGCGGTTCTCCACGCAGGTGTCGCCGTTGCCGGCGACCCGCAGGCGCAGGTCGAGCGGGCCGGCGTCGCGCACCGTGAAGCGCAGGTCCGGAGTCATCACCGCATCGGTCGGCGTCGCATGGGTCTGGATCTCGATGGCGCCGCGGTCGAGCGAGAAGAGCAGCGGCGCGGCCACCATCATCTCGCGGCTCTCGGTCACATGCAGAACGCTGCTCTGGCAGACGCGCACCGTGCCGCCCCGGCCGAGTTCGATCGGCGCGGCGCGGTCCTTCGCCGCCACGCTCACCGAGCCGGCCAGCACGGCGCGGCCATCCATCACATCCTTCGCGCCCGTCACGTCCGCGTCGCGCGTCGAGACGTAGCCGATAAGCTGTTGCGCCGGCACCGGCAGCGCGCACGCCACAAGGCATCCCAGGGCGACTCTGAGCGCGCACGTCCGCGCAATGGCCGGCGGAAACGCGCGCGCAGGTGGTGTGTGCAGCGTCATGCATCCAGCCTACATCTTCAGAAAGTTTGCAAGGATCGTCTTGCCCTCGACGGTGAGCACGCTCTCGGGATGGAACTGCACGCCCTCGATCGGCAACTCTCGGTGGCGGAGCCCCATGATGGTGGCGCTCGTGCCCCTGGCCGCCTGCCCTCCGCCGCTCGGCTCTTCGCCGCCAACGGTGCGCGCGGAGATCTCCAGCTCGCGCGGCAGCCCATCCTCGGCCACGATCAGCGAGTGGTAGCGCGTGCAGGTCATCGGCGAGGCGATCCCCGCAAAGATCGTCTTGCCGTCGTGCTCCACCTCGCTCGTCTTGCCGTGCATCAGCTTCGCCGCGCGTACCACCTTGCCGCCGAAGGCCGCGCCGATCGCCTGATGGCCCAGGCACACGCCGAGGATCGGAACGCGCGGCGCGCCGGGCCGCGCGAAGTGTCGAACCAGCGCGATGCTGATGCCCGCGTCCTCCGGCGTGCAGGGGCCGGGCGAGATGACGACGTGCGTGGGGCGCAGTGCCTCCACCTCGGCGGGCGTCAACTCGTCGTTGCGGCGCACTATCACCTCCGCGCCCAGC
>JAJZDL010000043.1 GCA_021851465.1 Acidobacteriota bacterium | reverse complement strand
GCTTTTGGCGAGGTTGGTGATGAAGCCGTCCTTGTCGCGCGCGGAGAAGTAGAGGTTGACCAGATTGACGTTGACGTTGAGGGTCTCTGCACTGTCGTCGGCGACGGGTGCCGGAGCATCGCTGGCCGGCGGTGGCGCGTCGGGCGAGGGCGCCTCCTGTGCGAGCAACGGCTGGATGCGTGGAGGCGGGGCGTGCAGGGCCGAGAGCGGATGGACCGCGAGCAGGGCCAGGGAGATCAGAGTGGCGGGCACCGAGAGACGCATAGGCTATTAGACGACAAATATGGCTTTACGGGAGCGCTTTTTCGGTTGGCCCGCGCGAGGAGCCTTGCCGGATTCCCGGCAGTTGCACAATTGTGGCGTGCGGGGAAACGCCGCGGCCGCTGGGGGCGTCCAACCGGTTGGGAATGCGGTTTGCAGCGCTGCTTTGGACGACGGTTCGGGCCGTTGCGAATGCGGGACGCTTGCTGCGCTGGTACTCTCCTATGCCCCGCTGGTACTCTCATAGAGCATAGAGGAACAGCACGGGGGTCTACGAGTTGAGCAAACAAGTATGGACAGGGGCGTTGGCGTTGGCGATGCTTGGCGCGCAGGTTGCCCAGGCGGGGCAGACGTCGGCCCAGACACAGGCCGGCCAGGCATCGGTTGGACAGACGCAGGCCGCGCTGGTGCAGCAGGCGATTCCAGACGCTCCCAACCCCCATGCGTCGCTGCCCAACCTGGAATCTGTAACCCCGGGCCAGGGAGCGGTTCCCACCACGGTCATCGATACGACGGGATCTGCTCCGGCGACGGTTACAGCGGCACCGCAGCCGGCGGCTAGCGCAGCACAGGTGGGCGTGGGGCAGGCCATGACCGCTGCGCCCCCACCGGAAGAGGACGTCAAGGCCGAAGCCACGCTTCATGTGCAGGTGAACTACGTCGAGGTGCCCTTCAGCGTCAAAGACTCGAAGGGAAACTATGTGGCTGGGCTGACAAAAAACGATGTTGAGGTCGTTGAGAACGGGCAGTTGCAGAACATTGTGTACTTCACGCCGGACGCCCATGCGCTGTCGGTGGCGCTTGTGGTCGACCAGAGCATGACATACGACAACATGATTCGGCTGAACGACGCTCTGGGCGCGTTGCCAGACGCCTTCACCAAATACGACGAGGTTGCGCTCTTCACCTACAACAACGGCCCCAGGATGGTGACCGACTTTACGGGAGCGCAGAGTGCGCGGCTGGCCCAGGCGATCTCCGTCTCCAAGGGCGCAGGGCGCGACACGCTGATGGCGGGCAGCTTGAGCGGACCGCTGGCGCAGACCACCGTCATCAACAACGAGAACTTCGACCCCAATACGGCGGCGGTGCGCGGGCAGACCGGCATCCAACTGGTGACGCCGCGTGAGGTGCATACTTTGAACGACGCCATTCTGGAGGCGGCGAAGGCGTTGAGCAGTCGGCCACTCGGTCGGCGGCGGGTCATCTACGTCATCTCCGACGGCAAGGAGTATGGCAGCGTGGCAAAGACCAAGGATGTGATCAAGTACTTGCAGACGAACAATATCGAGGTGGACGGAACCGTGGTGGGGGACTCTGCGCTTCCGGTGGTCGGCTTCCTCGATCGCATGAGCCTGCCCCTGACCATGCATGACGACATCCTGCCGCAGTATGCGAAGGCGACGGGCGGGAACTTCGACGCGGAGTTCCGCATCGGCGGGATCGAGCGGAGCTTTGCCAAGATCGCCAGCGAGGTACGTAACCGGTACACTCTGGGTTACCACACGCATGAGCCGCTCATCGACGGCAAGTACCGCACGCTGGAGGTACGGGTGCTCAACCATGGCAACGACCTGTCTGTCCTGGCCAAGCAGGGGTACTGGCCCTCGCCTCTGGAGATGAGGCCCCGGCCGGCAGCGATGCCGCAATAAGCGATGCAACCTCTACTGGCTGGTAATGCACTGTTTGCGCTAGCGGCGGCGGTGCTGTGGGGCGGCAGCGACTTCTCCGGAGGCATGGGGGTGAAGAGCGCGGGCGGCGGAGTCCGCGCGGCACTGCGCGTGGTGCTGTTGAGCCATGTGTGCAGCTTCATTGTGTTGATTGTCCTCGCCCGCCTGCGAGGGGACGTCGCTCCGCATGGCGCGCTGCTGGCTTGGGGGATTGTCGCGGGCCTCTCCGGCGGGCTCGCATTGACGGCCTTCTATATTGCGCTTTCACGGGGCGCGATGGGTGCCTCGGCGGCGGTGAGCGGGCTGCTTGCGGCGGCGATGCCGTCGGCGCTGACGCTATGGCGGCAGGGCACTCCGGGCGCGCTTCCTCTGCTTGGGTTTGGCGCGGCGGCGATCGCCATCTGGCTGATTGCAGGCGGCCCGGCGAGCGGAAGTTCGAGCGAAGCGCAGAGCGCGGGCACACGCCAGACCATGGCCCTGGCGATGTTCGCCGGATTAGGCTTTGGCTTTTACGTCATCTCGCTGAAGATGGCAAACCCGGCCGGCGTGATCTGGCCGATGGCCTCTGCCAGGATCGGCAGCCTCTCTATCTGCTCGCTGGCACTTCTCGGCCTCCGGCTGCGCCCTGCACAGCCGGACGAGGCCAGGGCCCGGCTCAACCATACTGCGGTGGTGTGGACACTGACGACCGCGTTGCTGGATACATCGGGCAATCTGTTGTTTGTGGCCGCGACGCGCGCGGGCCGATTGGACGTGGCGGCGGTGCTGGCCGCGCTCTATCCGGCCTCCACCATCCTGCTGGCTGCGTTTGTGCTGGGCGAGTGGCCCACCCGGCGGCAGGCGCTGGGGATGGCCGCAGCAGCCGTCGCCGTTGCGCTGATTGCGCTGTAGAAGCGATTTGCGCCAGCCTTCCGGGTGACCTGCGCAGGGTCTAGGATGGGAGTTGCGCGGTATCGGGAGTCGGACGGGACGGGCTAGACTTTTCTTGAGTGCGCAGATTCTAAGCGCGCAGGACTTTGCAGCCGGATTGTATCTCCTACGCCGGTGCGTGCGAATCGAATGGAGTGAGATGCAGAGCGGGGACGGGACAACGGTGAGCGTGGAGCAGGCAGGGAGTCTGGGAGATGCGGGCGAGGGGCGGGGGAACGCGCTGGCTGCGTCTGCGTCTGCATATCTGCGCTCGGCGATGCGGCAGCCAGTGCAGTGGATGGAGTGGGGCGAGGCTGCGTTCGACCGGGCGGCGTTGGAGGACAAGCCGATCCTGCTGGACATCGGCGCGGTGTGGTGCCACTGGTGCCATGTGATGGACCGCGAGTCGTACGAGGACGAGGCGACGGCGCGGATCATCAACGAGAACTTTGTTGCGGTGAAGGTGGACCGCGACGAGCGGCCGGATGTGGATACGCGGTACCAGGCGGCGGTCTCTGCGATCGGCGGACAGGGGGGCTGGCCGCTGACGGCGTTTCTGACCCCCGAGGGCAAGCCGTACTTCGGTGGGACGTACTTTCCGCCCGAGGACAGGCACGGACGCCCGAGCTTTCAGCGAGTGTTGCTGACGATGGCGGAGGCGTTCGAGAGCCGGCGGACAGAGGTGGACGAATCGGCGGCGAGCGTGATGAACGCGATTGAACACAATGAGTCGTTCAGCGGGCGGGCGAGCGGAGCGATCAAAGAGGTTGGGGTGGAGGTGCTGGAGAAGATGGTGCTGTCTGCGTTGAAGAGCGCGGACCTGAAGCATGGCGGGTTCGGCGCGCAGCCGAAGTTTCCCCACTCGAGCGCGGTAGATCTGCTGATCGGCGTGGCCACGCGGACGGCCCCGCAACGGACGGCGACGGTGAAGATGGGCGGTCTAGGCACCGTAACGCTGGCCGAGGCGGCGAAGCAGACGGTGCTGACGACGCTGGACAAGATGGCGAAGGGCGGGGTCTACGACCAACTGGCGGGCGGGTTCCATCGCTACTCGGTGGATGAGCACTGGGTGGTGCCGCACTTCGAGAAGATGGCGTACGACAACAGCGAGCTGCTGAAGAACTACGTTCATGCGTACCAGGCGTTTGGCGAGGAGGAGTTCGCACGGGTGGCGCGGGATGTGATTCGCTGGATGGACGAGTGGCTGAGCGACTGCGAGCAGGGCGGGTTCTACGCGTCGCAGGACGCGGACCTCTCGCTGGAGGACGATGGCGACTACTTTACCTGGACGTTGGATGAAGCGGCGGAGGCACTGACAGACGCAGAGTTGGCGGTTGCGGCGGCGTACTACGAGATTGGCGAGATCGGCGACATGCAGCACAATGTGGCGAAGAACGTGCTGCATGTGAAGCGTGGGCTGGATGCGGCGGCGCGCAAGGCCGGGGTGAGCGTGGAGGAGGCGCGCGCGTTGCTAGATGCGGCCAAGCGGAAGATGTATGCGGCGCGCTTGAAGCGGCCGACGCCGTATGTGGACAAGACGATCTATGTGGCGTGGAATGCGATGTGCATCTCGGCATACCTGCAGGCAGGGCGCGTGCTGGATGTGCCGACGGCGCGCGCGTTTGCGCTGAAGTCGCTGGACCGGGTGCTGACTTCGGCGTGGAACGGGCGGGAGCGCGGTCTGGCGCATGTGGTGGCGTATGGCGAGGCAGTCGCGCAGGCGGAAGCGGGTTCCTCCGTTGTGCTGAGGAATGACAAACAGACTGCGCTACGGAATGACAAACAGCGCGTGGCGGGCGTTCTGGACGATTATGTGTTTCTGGGGCAAGCGGCGTTGGATGCATGGGAGGCGACGGGCGAGTTGCGCTACTACGAGGCTGCGGTGGAGCTGATGGAGAGCGCGCTGGAGCGGTTCTACGACGCGGTGGGGGGCGGCTTCTTCGATACCGAGAGGCCAGCGGAGGGGGAGCGCAGGCTGGGCGCGTTGGCGACGCGGCGCAAGCCATTGCAGGACTCGCCGACCCCGGCCGGCAACCCCGTGGCGGCGATGCTGCTGCTACGCCTGCACACGCTGAACGGCAGCGTAGAGTATGCGGCCAAGGCGCGGGAGACGATGGAGGCGTTTGCGGGCGTGGTGGAGCACTTCGGCCTGTATGCAGCGACCTATGCGCTGGCCCTGCAGCGCGTGTTGACGTCGCCGGTGCAGGTGTGCGCGGTCGGCGACGATGCAACCGCGCGTGCGTTGGAGGCTGCGGCCCTGCGGCGGTACGCGACGAACAAGAGCGTAGTGCGGTTGAAGCGGGTGCAGCTTGGTGCGCTGCCGCCGATCATGCTGCCCCCGGCGCTACAGGAGACGCTGCCGCATCTGTCGCTGCCCAGGACGGGGCCAAAGGCGAATGAGAGCTTTGCGGTGGTGTGCAGCGGGAGCGCGTGCCAGCCTCCGGTGAGGACGGTGGAGGCGTTGCACGCGCTGCTGGAGCGGAACCAGCAGGAGGCTGGGTGAACGCCTGCCCCATGAACCATCTGTATTTCTGCGCGGATTCAATGCGGCTGCGCCTTGTGGACGGCGATTTGCCGGGCCGAGCGTCGAGGCCTACAGCATTTTCAGCAATGGCGTAGGGCCTCGCGGTACGAACAAATGCGGGGATTTTTCGCTGCGCTCAGAATGACAATGCTCTTCTGCATTCCAGCAACAGTGAAAATGCTCTATGATTCGTGTGGCAATACACGGAGGCTTGGCGATGCGGGTTCGGTTGCTCATGCTGAAGGCAGGCTGTCTGGTTCTGTTTGCGGCGGGATGCGCGGTTGGGGCGGGGGCGCAGGTTTCGCAGAACGTGCAGGCTGTGCAACTGACGCAGGAAGCGCAGGCACCTGGCGTGGTGGGGACACACGGCGCGCGGGCCAAGGCAGCGAAGGAACAGGCGCAGCGTGCCGCGGCTTTGGCGAAGATTGCGCCGGCCCCGCCGATGGGCTGGAATAGCTGGAACTTCTTTGCCGGCAAGGTGACGGACAAGGACATTCGCGACACGGCGAACCTGCTGGTATCGAGCGGGATGCGCGACGCGGGGTACGTCTATGTGAACATCGACGACACATGGGAGGGGGAGCGCGACGCCAGCGGACACATCCAGAGCAACAGCAAGTTTCCCGACATGAAGGCGCTGGCGGAGTACGTTCACTCGAAGGGGCTGAAGCTGGGGATCTACTCTTCTCCGGGGGCGAAGACGTGCGCACGCTACGAGGGCAGCCTGGGCCATGAGGAACAGGACGCAGAGACGTATGCGGAGTGGGGGATCGACTACCTGAAGTACGACCTGTGCAGCTATCGAACAGTGATGCAGCAGCAGGCCCCGAACGACCCGCAGGCGCAGAACAGGCTGATGCGCGCGGCGTACGAGACGATGCACCAGGCGTTGCTGAAGGCCACCGCGAAGACGGGAAGGCCGATCGTCTACAGCCTGTGCCAGTATGGGTGGGACTCGGTGTGGCAGTGGGGGCCGAGCGTCGGCGCGAACCTGTGGCGGACGACGGGAGACATCTCGGCGAACTTCGACCGGATCAGCGAGATCGGACGCGGACAGGCGGGGTTGGCGAAGTTCGCCGGGCCGGGACACTGGAACGATCCCGACATGCTGGAGGTGGGCAACGGCAAATTGACGCACGACGAGAACGTGACCCACATGACGCTGTGGGCGATGCTGGCCGCGCCGTTGATTGCAGGCAACAACCTGACGCAGATGACGCCGGAGATCGGCGCGGTCCTGATGAACAAGGAGGCGATTGCGATCGACCAGGACGCTCTGGGGCGGCAGGGCGACCGCATCTTCGCGGAGGGGCCGGTGGAGATATGGGCCAAGCCGCTGACCGGCGGGCGCACGGCAATCGCAATCTTCAACTTCGGCGAGAGCGCCATGCGCGGCATCGGGCTTCACCTGAAGCAGATGGGCCTCCACGGGAAGGTGACGGCGCGCGACGTGTGGGCTGGGAAAGACCTGGGGAAGATTGGCGACGACTGGAGGACGATCGTGCCGCGCCACGGCGTAGTGCTGCTGGTGGTGTGGTAAAGACAGTTATGAGCGATGAGCGTGAGATGTGAGTTCGCGGGTGACGACGTGGAGGAGCGCTTCGGTGAGGAGCGGTGAGTCGTTGAGGGATTCGGGGCGGTAGAGGCGCAGGCCGAGGGTGCATGCAGTTTCGGCGAAGGCGATGTCGATGTCGTAGAGTATCTCGACGTGGTCGCAGAGGAAGCCGATGGGCTGGAGGACGACGCCAGCGTGTCCTTCGTCGCGGATGGCCTTGAGGGTGTCTTCGACGGTGGGGCCGATCCAAGGGCCGCCGGCGATGCCCTGGCTCTGGAAGGCGAAGAACCAGGATTTCAATTTGGGGAGTTGGCGCGTGGCGGCGGCGAAGACGAGCGCGGCGGTGCGTTTGGCCTCGATGGGATATAGGTCTGGGGCAACCTGCGCGGAGTCTCCGCGAGCTGTGCTGGCTTCGCCGGAGAGTTTCGCGTGCGCAGTTGCGTGCGGCGCCGCTCCACTCGATTGGATGGTGCGGCAGGGGACGGAGTGGGCGGTGAAGAGGACGGGGAGGGCGGCTTCAGTCCTAGTCGCGGCGCCAGCCTCCGCACAGGCTCGAAGGTAAGCATCGGCGAGGCGCTGCGCGAAGGCTTCGATGAGGGAAGGCTCTTCGGACCAGGCTTCGACAAAGGTCACGGCAGGCTTTGGGGCGGAGGAATCTTTGGCCGATTCGGCTTCGATGGCGGCGATGAGGGCGCGGCGGTAGAGGCCGGTGCTGGTGCTGGAGTTCTGCGGTGCGAGGCAGAGGGCGAGGATGCGAGTGACGCCATCGGCGCGCATCTGGCGCACGACATCCGCGATATACGGGTGCCAGTTGCGCATGGCTATATAGACGGGGAGTGAGTGGCCGGCTTGTTGTAGGGCAAGCTGTAGAAGGCGGCCTTGTTCCATCGTCCAGCGGGTGAGGGGCGGGGCTTCGGAGCCGGGCGTGTCGCCAAGTCCGATCTGGGCATAGCGGTGCTGCAACTCGGCGACGACTTGGGGCGGCAGCGAGCGGCCGCCGGTGACCTTGGCGAGATACTCCGGCATCTCGTCGAGGGTGTCTGGCGTTCCGTGGGCGAGCAGAAGAATGGCAGTGTCTTCGTGGGGCATCTCTGATTTATGGTACCCCGCCGGGCGATTGCCAATCCCAGGCGGTGCAAAGAAACCGGAGGGCGCGGATGGGAGGCGGCAGGCAGAAAGCGGTATGAACTCAACTGTCGGCCGTGAGTTGTCGGCCATGAGCAATGGGGCGATCGATATAGACTTTATAGTATATACTTATGGTAGCGAGGAGAGCGATGGCCAAGGCGACGGTGGAGAGGCGGGCGAAGCTGTTCAAGAATGGGGCGAGCCAGGCGGTGCGGCTGCCCAAAGAGTTCCGGTTTGAGGGGACGGAGGTGCGGATTCGGCGGGTGAAGGGCGGGGTGTTGTTGGAGCCGGTGGGAGCGCAGATCGGGAAGGACGACTGGGATTCGGTGCGCAAGGTGCTGAAGACGCTGGAGCCGGATTCCGCCGCGCAGGTGGATGAGACCATGCGGAAGTTACAGGCGGCGAGCAAACGCGGCTAAAGTGCAAGCGCGCATGTCTCGCTCATCGCGAGGTGGCCGCGACGCGAGATATATTATCTTCAGCGGGCGGTGGACTTGATCTGGCGGACGACGGCGAGGACGGCTTCGACGGGGGTGTTGGGGACGATGCCGTGGCCGAGGTTGAAGATGTGGCCGGGGCGCGCGGCGGCTTGCGCGAGGACCTCGGCGACGCGGGCGTGGAGGATCTCTTCGGGGGCGAATAGAGTGATGGGGTCGAGGTTGCCCTGCACCGCGACGGCGTGGTCGAGGGTGCTCCAGGCGCGGTCGAGCGGCGTGCGCCAGTCGAGACCGAGGACATCGGCTCCGGTCTCTTGCATGGCGGGGAGGAGCGATGCGGTATCCACGCCGAAGTAGATGACGGGGACGCCGAGGGCGCGGATGCGACGGATGAGATCGGTGGTGGGGGCGAGGGCGTACTGGCGGTAGTCGATGGGGGAGAGCGCGCCGACCCAGGAGTCGAAGACCTGGATTACGTCGGCGCCAGCCTCAACCTGTTGGGCGGCATAGTCGGCGAGGACGGCGACGAGCTTCTCCATGAGGATGGGCCAGGCTTTCTTGTCTCCGTACATCATTTTCTTGGTCTCGATGTAGTTGCGCGAGCTGCCACCCTCGATCATGTAGCTGGCGAGGGTGAAGGGCGCGCCGCAGAAGCCGATGATGCCGAGCCGGTCTCCATTGCTGCGGGGCGGGCTGAAGTGGGCGGCGACCTTCTCGATGGCGCGGGCAACGTAGCGGAGGTCGTCGATGCGGTCGGTGCGCAGGGCGCGTGCCTGCGCGGCGCTGCGGATGGGGGCGTGGACGCGGGGGCCCTCGTCGGCAACGAACTCGAAGTCGAGGCCCATGGGAGTGAGCGGCAGCAGGAGATCGGCGAAGATGATGGCCGCGTCCACGCCGAGGCGCTCTGCGGCGGTGATGGTGACCTCAGCGGCGATATCCGGGGTGCGGCAGATGTCGAGAAGGGAGTGGTGTTTGCGCACGGCCATGTACTCCGGCATGTAACGGCCAGCCTGGCGGAGGAACCAGACGGGAGTGCGATCCGTGGGGAGGCGGAGACAGGCGCGCACGAAGCGGCTGGCGATGGGGCTGGGCGCGGCGGGCGCATGGAGTGCGGCTTCGGTCTGAAGTTTGTTCTGGAGTTTATTCAAGGGGTCCGGTCTTGCGCCCACGGCGCGGGCCTGATTCTTCGCGAGGGCGGCTGGGGTCTGGAAGCGTCTGCGCGGGGTGCGGACGGGAGGTTCAGGGTTCGAGGCGGAGGGTGAACTCTTCGATGACAGGGTTGGTGAGGATCTCGCGGGCGATGCGCTCGACCTCGGTCTGCGCGGCGGCAGGGTTCTGGGCGAGGGAGTCCTCGATGGTGAGCAGGAAGTACTTTCCCTGGCGGACGTCGGCGACTCCGTTGAGACCCATGCGGCGGAGCGCCCCGGCGACGGTCTGGCCCTGGGCATCGAGGACGGTGCGCTTCAATGTGACATAGATATGGGCGTTCATGTGTTTTGATTATAGACTTGTGGCAGTACCCAATGAACAGGAAGAGGCGGGAGCTTGTCTGGGATGCGGTGCAGTTGGACTGCTCCGGCGTCGGGCGGTGCCTGTGTCCACCATGAGAGACTTTAGACTATGACGAATTATCTGGAACTGCCGGTCGGGGAGCAAAGCCCCGAAGTGATCAATGCCGTGATCGAGATCCCACTGGAATGCATCAACAAGTATGAGTACGACAAGCAACTGCACATCTTCCGGCTAGATCGGAACCTGTACTCTCCGGTGCACTATCCGGGAGACTACGGGTTTGTACCGAGCACGCTGGCTTCGGATGGCGACCCGCTGGACTGCCTGGTCCTGGTAGACGCGCCGAGCTTCTCCGGGTGCGTGATGGCGGTGCGGCCGATCGGCATGATGGAGATGCTGGATCAGGGCGTTCCCGATGAGAAGATCCTGTGCGTGGGCAAGAACAATCCGCGCTACAAGGACGTGTGGAACTACTCGGAGATCTACCCGCACATGCTAAAGGAGATCACGCATTTTTTTGCGATCTACAAGGACTTGGAGGGGAAGCGAGTTGAGGTGAAGGGGTGGCGGGACGCATCGGTTGCGCGCAACAAGGTGATGGAGGCGCACCAGCGGTTTATCGACAACAAGACGAATCCGGAGGCAAAGCCGGGGCCAAGACGGTGATGCGTGAGAACACAGGACAGAGTGAAAAGGGAAGGGCCGCCTGTAAGGCGGCCCTTTCGATTCGAGATCCAGTGGAAAACCGGCACACAAGTTTTCAACCGTTACTTGATAGCGATATAGGCATAGTCCTGAATTGCCAGCGCGGCGTGGGCAGCTAGAACGATGACTGCAGAATTACCTGGGGGAGGCGTCTTCGGCGCGGTATAGAGACCTGTGGTGCTAATGGTTCCATATGTAGCTGAACCACCGGTAACGGCCGCTGAGGGATTGGGGCCAACTTCCCATACGACCCCGTTGTCTACGCTATAGACGGGTTGGCCATTGGAGCAGGTAGAGCTTGTAGAGAAGCAAGGGGCAGTTCCGACCGCACCGCCATAAAATTGATAAGTGGTACCCACGGGGACGGTCAAGACGGGGGTAGTAAGTCCGCCGGGATTGGTTGGGGTTTGGGGGGTCAGGTAGAGGCTGGGTGTACCGTTGTTGTTGTAGTACTGTATCAACTGGTATCCAATGGCCAGCGAAGATGGATTGTCTGGGTTGTCTGGAACCGAGGCTTCGATCAGCGCGTCTCCCTGTGGGATGCCTGTCTCTTGTTCAACCACGGTTGTGTATCCCAGCACTCCGGAGAGCGACGTGCTCGGCACTTGGTAAGTGATGTTGTATGGGATGGTCTTCGCTTGCGCGAGCTCTGCGCCATTATAGATTGGGACACCCGTGCCGGCGGTGTATACAGCTGTGTCGCCGCTCTGTGCGATCAAATTGCCGATTGGGCCGGCGGGAGCCGACTCGCCGACAGGCAGAGTGGTGCCTGTGGCCGGGGTGGGATCGGTCATGTCGTATGTTGGGTAGATGGTCCAAGTGACATTTGACACGGGCGGGGCATTGGTGACGTTGGCAGTCATGATGATTGTGCCACCCTCTCCGGCGATAGGCATCAGCATCACACCGCCTACGGAACCCTGCTGGGCCGGTGCATAGATGATACTGATTCCGCCCGCTCCGGCCGCGCAGTCGGTGCACTTGGACGTTATGTTGACGCTGACGTTCGAGTAGCTATAGGCGGGTGGCGCTCCACAGCCGATCATGGAATATGTGGTGGCGGCTACGACGGCGATGGCGAGAATCTTCAAGCAAAGTTTCATTGGATGGAATCCTTTGTAAACCGGAACGTGAGAAGCATATCTAAAAAACTGCGTTCACGAAAGTCTTTTTTTCGTCTGACAGGATTCACGCCGTATCCGGCAGCCTGCGACCGATTTGTTTTGAGAGAGGAAATGTACCATTGCGGTGGCACAACGCGCCAGAGTTATCTTGCCGACCGGGCCGAGAAGGCGGATTTACGGGATGCGACGTGGCGCGTCAGGCGGTACGCGAGTGGACCTGCGACTGCGATCAGGGCGGCAAAGACGAGGGCTGGGAGCGGCCCGACCCGCTCGGGACGTGCCGCATAGAGGGCAAAGGCGATGAGCAGGGCGGGGCCGACACCGGCCAGAATCGCGGTGGTCAACCCGCCGGGGATACGGAAGGGGCGATGGAGTGCCGGTTCACGCAGGCGGAGGACGACCAGGGCGACAAACTCCAGCAGTAGGGAAGCGCCGTAGAGAACGAGGTCGATGGAGATCAGTCGTTCGAAAGAGAGGCCCAGCGCCAGGGCCCAGGCTGCGGCGCAGACCAGAATACTGGCCCAGGGGACGGATGTGCGGTTGGGACGGACAGGTGTGGTGCGCGCGAGGAATTTTGGCAGCAGGCCGTCCTGGGCCAGCGCGTAGGGCACGCGCGCGTAGCTCAGCATGAGGGCGTTGAACATGCCCACGCCGTTCAGCAATCCGCCGAGCGCGACGGCCAGGACGAGGACGGTTGCGAAACGGCCTGGGCCCGCGATGGAGCGCGCAGCGTCGATCCATGCGCCGGTGGTGAACTGGCTGGCCGGGACGCCTGCCACCCCGACAGCAGCCAGCGGCACTATGTAGGTTAAGGCGATCAGTGCGGCGGAGAGCAGCATGGCGCGTGGGTAGTTGCGCTGCGGGGCTTCCACCTCCTGCGCGATGGTGGAGGCGTTGTCCCAGCCCATGTAGTTCCAGAGCGCAATGGAGACGGCCCCGGCGAGCGAGGGCGCGGCGACCGGCGCGCGCAGCAGGGAGAGCGAATGGCGAAGGGGTTCGCCGAGGGAGAGCAGGCCGGGGGTTTGACTGAAGAGGCCCTTCCAAAAGCCAAGGCCGACGAGGACAGCGAAGGGCGCAAGCAGGAGGGTGAAGAAGGCGACCGAGCCCTCGCCGACGGACTTTGCGCCGCGCAGGTTCCAAGCGGCGCAAGCGAAGACGACGGCCAGCTCCCAGAGCGTGGCGCGCGGGCCGGCGGTGAGCATGGGCGCGACGCGTGAGAGGTAGAGGACGAAGATCACGGGATAGAGGGCCATATCGAAGATGCTGGCGGCGAGCGAGAGCCAGGCCTCCTGAAATCCCCAAAAGGGGCCGAGGGCGCGGCGCACCCAGCAGTAGTAGCCACCCTCCTGCGGCAGGGCGGAGGCGAGCTCGCCGACCATCAGCGCGGTGGGCAGGCTCCAGACCAGCGGGATGAGGAGCAGGAGGAGGAGAGCGCGCCCATAGCCGGCGTCTCCGATGATGTCTTCCAGTCCGTAGGGGCCTCCGGCGACCATAAAGTAGGTGGCCCCAATGAGCGGAAGCAGACGCATCTTGTTGTTGGGCTGGCTAGGTTTGCGCACGCTGCGTTCTCCAGGAAGGTATTGGCTATAGAGGAGAATTTACCCGAAGCAAGCGACAACGCGCAGCGGGGCAGGCACGTGCAATTTTAGAAAGAGGGGACGAGCGCGCCGACCCAGCAGGACTTGCGGCTGGGATGGGCGGCAACAATGGTTGGGCAAATGGAAATTTTTTATGCAATGAATCAGCGTGAGACGCATCTGCGCGGCACGAAGACCGAGAACTGCTCTATAATCGTGATTCATCCCGGCGCTCCTCAAGTGGAGAAGCGGGGCGGGTTGGAGAGTTGGCCGAGTGGCTGAAGGCGGCGGTTTGCTAAACCGTTGTAGGACCAAAAGTTCTACCGGGGGTTCGAATCCCCCACTCTCCGCCATTACATCTCGAAGAACGGCCAGTGGATCGAGCTGTTCAGTCTGCGGCAGACCACGCTTGCGGAGGATGGAGGAGTTGAGGTTGACCAGGCAGGCCTGGTGCAGTCGGGCTTTCTCAAGTCCGAGCACCTGGTCAACATGGCGAAGCAGAACTACACGCTGGAGCCGAATGTCCGCTTCAACCCGGACAACAAGTTGGTCATCTTCACCTCCAATATCCTCGGGCCAAGCTACATCTTCGCCGTCGAGGTGGCCAAGGCCGTGCCAACGACGGGGCAATAGCATGATCGCTTGCTGAACTGCGTAGCGATGTCTCAGCCACGGGATCGCCTGCGTACCAGCCGTATAGATCCAAACGCTGCAGCACAGATCAGGCGAAGCGAAGGTTGATGCTTCCGGCGTGGGTGAAGGTGGCTTCGGCGAGCGAGCCGGTGCGGGCGGGCGTGTTGCCGGTCCAACTTCCGGTGGTGATCCACTGGCCAGCCTTGAGGCCGCCGGTGCGGGCCGCGCCTTCGTTGGCGAGGTAGGGAAGCAGGCGCATCAGATCGCCGGAGGTGTTGGAGCCGTTGCGCTCGACCTCGACCTTGCCATCGATGGTGAGAGTGACGGATTCGGTTTTGAAGTCGATGGCTTGCCAGTTGGGGCAGGCGGAGCCGTAGATAAAGCCGCCGTGCATCTGTAGGTCGGCCATTGCAGAGAGGTGAGTGGCGGCCTTGGGGTCGATGAGGCCGCTCTCCAACTCCTCGATGATGGGATGGCAACTGGCGATGGCGGCGACCACCTCGTCGCGTGTGTAGGGTGTGGCGCGCGGGGGCAGGTCGTGGCCGAGGAGGAAGGCGATCTCCGCCTCCAGAACACGGTAGCGGAAGCGCGGGCCGGAGAGCCTTGTACCGCTGGGAACCATCCATGCGCGCGGCATGGGAGCGAAGAAGGGCGTTGCTTCGGGCGAGCCCGCGCCGATCTTCCATCCGCCGACGGGGCCGAGTTCGGCGGCCATGATGCCGTGGATGAAGACAGCCTCGTCCAGCGATTGCGGCTGAAGTTCGGCGGGCAGGTCGGCGATGGGAGTGTGGCTGCGGCGCGCGTTGAGCAGCAGTGTGGCGGCTTCGGTCAACTGTTGTCTGCGGGCATTGTTCATGGTGCTACCAGTGTCGCTCAATTGGGCAGCGGTGTCATGCACTGCAAACAAGGGAGCGGCTGCTTTAGCGCCGCCGCTCCTGCCTGTGCGCGCGCACAAAGTTGCTCCCCGTGAAGTAGCCGAAGACGGCCAGCATCGCCAGCGCGCCCAGCAGTTGCCGGTGCTCCGTCCTGTTTGCCGGGGTCAAATGCCACGCCGCGCGCAGGCGCCACGCCCCGCCCAGAGCGAAGAGCGCGAAGATGCCGAAGAAGACGCCGGAGACCTCCAGCCAGAGCACTCCACCGAGGCGCGTGAACGTCCTCCAGGTCGTCTCGCGCAAGCTTCGACCGCCGCTGCGCAGTCTCTGCTTGGCGCCACGCGCCTGCGTCGGCCTCGGCGGAACGGGAGTTTCGTGCGTGGGATTGGCGCTTGCTGGGCGGGCACCGGTGCGTGTACTTGCGCTATTGCGCGAGGGGCTCTCCGCCGTGGCCGCGTCCACTGCGGCTGTTACCGTCTTGACCGCCTGTCGCGCTCCGAATCCGAGCGCGCGTCCGAAGC
>JAJZDL010000042.1 GCA_021851465.1 Acidobacteriota bacterium | reverse complement strand
AGTCATTGCATTGCGGTTGGTCGCAGAGACGACACAGGGCGAGGCGTCGGGGCGAAGAGGCTTGCGGGCCGTGGCTGGGCGTCGTTATTTTGACTGAACTGCTACCCCTCGCCGGTCGATCCTGCTGGCCGGGTGCGCTGGCTGCCTGCTGCTCGCCACCGGCCCCGCTGAGAACTCTGTCCGCAGCCGGTCCGATGACTTCGATCTATGGTGCTATTTTACCAAGCGGAGGGAAACTACTATGCCAAGTATTTTTGTGGCGGAAGTGGTTGATGGGGCGGTGGTTAGAGAATTTTTGGGGCGAGCGGGGGCTTGACAGCGGAGTTGCTGGGATTTTTGAGGCGAAAGCAAAGGCAACGGCAAAAGCAAAGGCGAAAGCAAAGGCAAGGGCAAAAGCAACGGCGAAATGCGGGGGATTCTTCGCTGCGCTCAGAATGACAATTCATAAAGAAGGCTGCGGTCAGAATGACAAGTCATAAGAAGAATGCAGTCGGAATGACAAGTCATAAAGAAGGTTGCGGTCAGAATGACAGCGGTTTAGGGTGTGGGAGCGTGGGATGACGGTGGCGGTGGAGGGTGGAGGGCGCTGGCTCGGGATGACGGCGTAAAGGTATGGGGTGGTAGAACTAAGGGATGATTGCTGAGATTATAGCGGCGGGGTCGGAGATGCTGACGCCGTTCCGGCAGGACACGAACTCGCTGTATCTGACGGCGCAGCTCAATGAGCTTGGCGTGTCGGTGGCGTTCAAGACGATTGTGGGCGACAACCTGGAGCACCTAACGGGCGCGGCGCGGGTGGCGCTGGGGCGGGCGGACATTGTGATTTTTTCCGGCGGGCTGGGGCCGACCGAGGACGACCGTACGCGCGAGGCGGTGGCGGCGGCGCTGGGGGCCGGGCTGCGTAGGGACGCGCAGATTGTTACCGCGATGTACAAGCGGTTTGCGGCGCGGCGGATGGCGATGCCGGAGAACAATGCGCGGCAGGCGGATGTGATCGAGGGGGCGGAGGTGCTGGAGAACGCGGTGGGGAGCGCGCCGGGACAGTACATCGACACGGTGGTGGGGCGGCACAGGAAGATTGTGGTCCTGCTGCCGGGGCCTCCGCGGGAGCTGCAGCCGATGTACGAGGCGGGGTGCCGGCCGCGGCTGGCGGCGACGTTGCCGCAGCGGCACATCGCGAAACGGATGCTGCGGATGGCGCTGGCGCCGGAGTCGCAGGTGGACGCTCGGACGGCGCCGATTTACAAACTGTACCCCGATATTGAGACGACGATTCTGGCGGGGTCGGCGGAGATACAACTGCATTTTTTCTGCTCGAAGACGACGGCGGAGGAGGCGCAGGCGCGGGTGGACGAGCTGGTGGAGAGGGTGGAGCAGGAGATGGGGGATGCTGTGTTCTCGTCGCACGGGGAGAGCCTGGAGGAGGTGGTGCTGCTGATGCTGGGGCTGCGGCAGATGACTCTGGCGGCGGCGGAGAGCTGCACGGGTGGGTTGTTGGCGGAGCGACTGACGTCGGTGGCGGGCAGCTCGCGGTACTTTGTGGGCGGGGCGGTGGTGTACTCGGACCGGCTGAAGACGATCTTTGCGGATGTGCCGGAGGAGACGGTGGAGCGCGAAGGGCCGGTGAGCGAGGCGGTGGCGCGCGCGTTGGCGGAGGGGATTCGGCGACGGACGGGTGCGTCGATTGGAGTGGGGATCACGGGAATCGCAGGACCGGGGCCGGGTGCGCCGGGGCCGGACGCGGGCAAGCCGATCGGGCTGGTGTATGTGGCGCTCTCGACCGGGGAGGGCGGTGGCGGGACGACGGTGGCGGAGCTGAACCTAACGGGCGAGCGGGAGCGGGTGCGCTGGTGGGCGAGCCAGCACGCTCTGGAGCTGGTGCGGCGGAGCCTGCTGGAGCGGGGTTGAGGGTGGGTTGCTGTTGGCGGAGCGCTGTGAGCGATGGGGCGGGAGAAGTGAGCTGCGAGCGATGAAGCAATGCGTCGGCAGCGAGCGGCGACGGTGTGCAAAGGAATTGAGCGGGGCTTGGTAGACTCTAGGGGAGAGGAACGGGAGGAAGCGCGGGTTGACGATGAATGTATGGGTTGTCTCCATCTCGGTTGCCTATCTGCTTGGGTCGATTCCGTTTGGCTACCTGCTGGTGCGGCTGTTTCGCAAGCAGGACGTGCGGGAGCAGGGGAGCGGGAACATTGGCGCGACCAATGTGGCGCGTTCTGGCGGATCGCGGCTGGGCGCGATGACGCTGGTGCTGGACGTCGGCAAGGCGTATGCGGCGGTGATGGTGGCGCGGCACCTGGCGGCGGGCGCGGGCGATGTTGAGATGTACAACGTGGCAGTGGCGGCGGCAGTGGCGGCGATTGTGGGGCATGTGTTTCCGGTGTGGCTTGGGTTCCGCGGAGGCAAGGGCGCGGCCAGCGCGCTGGGCGTGTTTCTGGCGCTGACTTGGCCTTCGGCGGTGGGGATTCTGCTGGTGTTTGCGGCGGTGTTCGCAGTGACGCGGTATGTCTCGCTGGCGTCGATCGTGGGGGCGCTGTCGTTTCCGTTGTTTGGGCTTTATTTTGTGGCGCAGCGAACGGCGATGGTGGAGTTCGGATTTGTGTTTATTCCACTGTTAATTATTGCGAAGCATTCTGGGAACATCCGGCGGCTGTTGAACGGGACGGAGAGCCGGTTCGGAGTGGGCCGCGGCCCAGGCGACGGTGCCGGGCCTGAGAGCAAGAGTGGGACAGGAGGGGCGGGAGCATGAGCCGGATCGGGATATTGGGCGCTGGGGCCTGGGGAACGGCGCTGGCGATCTCGCTGGCGCGGCGCGGTGGGCACCAGGTGACGCTGTGGTCGTACTCGGCGGAGCTGGCCGAAGAGATGGCGGAGACGGGTGTGAATCGCCCGTTCCTGCCGGGCCATACGGTTCCGGCGGACGTGCGAGTGACTGCCGACCTGAAGACTGCGGTGGCGGGCGCGGAGATTGTGCTGTGCGTGACGCCGTCGGAGCACCTGCGCGGGGTGATGGGGCAGATTGCCCCTTTGCTGACGCGGGAGCAGATTGTGGTGAGCGCGGCGAAGGGGCTGGAGGAGAAGAGCCTGTTGCGCATGTCGCAGGTGATTGCGTCGGTGGTTCGGAACCCGTGCGGCGTACTGAGCGGCCCATCGTTTGCGGCGGAGGTGGCGGCGGGCAGGCCGACGGCGATTGTGGCCGCGGGCACGGTGGAGGTTGCGCAGACGGTGCAGCGCGCGTTCAGCTCGCCGACGCTGCGGATTTATACCAACGAGGACGTGGCGGGCGTGGAGCTGGGCGGGGCGCTGAAGAACGTGATCGCGATGGCCGCAGGCGTGGCGCATGGATTGGACCAGGGACACAACGCCGGAGCGGCCCTGATTACGCGTGGGATCGCGGAGATCACACGGCTGGCGGTGGCGTGCGGCGGGCGCAGGCAGACGCTGGCAGGATTGTCGGGGCTGGGGGACCTGGTGCTGACCTGCACGGGGTCGCTCTCGCGGAACCGGATGGTGGGCATCGAACTGGGCAAGGGACGGGAGTTGGGCAAGATCCTTGCGGGGATGAACGGAAAGGTGGCCGAGGGAGTGCTGTGCACGGCTGCGGCGCTGGGGCTGGCGGCGCGCTATGGCGTGGAGATGCCGATCGCCGAACAGATGGATGCGATCCTGCACCGGGGAAAGAGCGCGCAGGAGGCGATCCGCGAGTTGATGATGCGGCCGGGCAAGGACGAGTAGGGCGGGCAGTTGGCCCGATCGGATTGCTAGACTAGACTCTTATGGCATTTTCTCTCTTTGGCAAGCGCGGTTCCGAGACCAAGACGACAGATGATGGCAAGGACATAGAACTGCACGGGGATGCGCCTGCGGCGGGTGAGGCAGCGCCGGAGCGGCGTGGCTTCTTCGACCGGATGAGGCAGGCGGTGACGCGGACGCGCGACTCGTTTGCGGAGTCGATTGGGTCGGTGCTGGCGCTGACGCGCGAGGTGGACGAGAGCTCGCTGGTGGAGCTGGAGGCGGTGCTGCTGGCGGCGGACATCGGCACGGCAACGGCGCGCACGATCGTCGAGGGCCTGCGGCAGCGGGGGCTGCGTCAGGGCATTGAGGGCGGCGAAGAGTTGAAGCGGCTGCTGAAGGTCGAGCTGAAGGCGGTGCTCGACGGCGTGGCGCGGGAGGATGCGGTCCCGGCGGCGTTGCCCGAGGTGGTGATGATGGTTGGCGTCAACGGAACGGGGAAGACGACGACGACGGGCAAGCTGGCGGCGTACTACGCAACACAGGGCAGGACGGTGTTGCTGTGTGCGGCGGACACGTTTCGCGCGGCGGCGATCGAGCAGCTTGAGGTGTGGGCTGCAAGGTCCGAGGCACCGATCATCAAGACGAAGACGGGCGGCGATCCCTCGGCTGCGCTGTACGACGCGTGTACGGCGGCGAAGGCGCGCGGGACGGATGTGCTGATCGTGGACACGGCGGGACGGCTGCACACCAAGAGCGACCTGATGAAGGAGCTGGACAAGATGCGGCGGACGGCGGAGCGGCTGGTCCCCGGAGCGCCGCACCAGACGCTGCTGGTGATGGACGCGACGACCGGGCAGAACGGCCTGCAGCAGGCGCGGCTGTTTACCGAGGCGGCGCGGGTGACGGGCATTGTGCTGACCAAGCTGGATGGAACGGCGAAGGGCGGGATCGTGCTGGCGATTGCGACGGAGCTGGGTCTGCCGGTGAAGTTTGTGGGCGTGGGCGAGAAGATGGAAGACCTGCTGGCGTTCGACAGTGCGGCGTTTGTGGATTCGATGGTGCGATAGGACATAGCTCGCGGTTCGTGGAGGGCGGCGACGGACGATCGGTGCGAAATCGACGAGCGATTGATGGGGCGGGTGCTGGAGTTGGCGCGGGCGACGGTGGGGCTGGCTTCGCCGAACCCGCAGGTGGGGTGTGTGGTGGTGCGCGCGGGCGAGGTCGTCGGCGGGGGAGCGCATCTTTACGAGGATCGGGACCACGCGGAGATCGTTGCGCTGCGGCAGGCTGGGGAGCGGGCGCGTGGGGCCACGGCCTATGTCACATTGGAGCCGTGCAGCCATCATGGGCGGACGGGGCCTTGCGCGGATGCGTTGATAGCGGCGGGGATTCGGCGCGTGTCGGTGGCTACGGTGGACCCCAATCCGAAGGTGAGCGGGCGTGGGATTGCGCGGCTGCGGGCTGCGGGGGTTGAGGTTGCGGTGGGCGCGATGCAGCAGGAGGCGCGCGCGATCAACGATGCGTTTGCGCGGTGGGTGCGGACGGGCCGGCCGCTGGTGACGCTGAAGGCGGCGCTCTCGATGGACGGAATGCTGGCGCCGCCGCCATCCGCGCGGACGGCGAGGCAGGCGCATTGGCTGACGGGGACGGAGGCGCGCGCCGAGGTGCAGCGGATGCGGCATGGCGTGGATGCGGTCCTGACGGGGATTGGCACGGTGCTGGCGGACGGTCCGATGCTGACGGACCGCTCGGGGTTGGAGCGGCGGCGAAGGCTGCTGCGCGTGGTGCTGGACTCGCGGCTGCGGACGCCGGTGGATTCGCAGCTTGTGCGCTCGGCGCAGGGCGATGTGTTGGTGTTTTGTGGGGCGGAGGCCGACGCGGGACGTGCCAGTGCGTTGCAGGCTGCGGGCGTAGAGGTGGAGCGGATTGCGGGGCAGGGCGGGCGGCTGGATCTGGGCGCGGTGCTGGATGCACTGGGCGCGCGACAGGTTCTCGGCGTGTTGCTGGAGTGCGGGACGGAGCTGAATGGGGCGTTTCTAGCGGCGGGGTTGGTGGACAAGGCGGCGCTCTTTTATGCGCCGGTGAAGCTGGGCGCGGGAGCGGTGCCGTTTGCGGCTGGCTTCGGGCCGCCGGAACTGCTGGAGGAGAGACTGAGTTCGGTGAGGCGCGAGATGTTTGGGACGGACAGATGCGTGCGCGGGAACGTGCGCGATCCGTGGGACGGGGTTGCCGGTTAACCAAGGGAGGTTAAAATGCCTGCTGTCATTTGGGTTGGCGTGATGCAAAGTCTGATTACGGCTGCGACAGGATTGCAAAGTCTGATTACGGCTGCGACAGGATTGCTAGGTGTGCTTTTCGGTGGTTGGATCGCGCGGCGTCACCAGCTTTGGGAAAGGAAGAGCTCGCGCATCCGCGAACAATTACAGGGCTTTTACTCTCCGCTATTGGCAATTCGAGAAGAAATACGGACTAAGAGTGAACTGCGTTTAAAAATTGGCGATGTAGCACGCAAAACCTGGCCTAACTTATTTAGAGGAATCGACGACGCAGACCAGAAACGAACGATAGAGAAAGAGAATGCCCCAAAGTTTGATAAAATTATGGATTACAATAACATACAACTGCGTGAAGTCATCCTCCCTCTATACCGCAAGATGCTTGCTCATTTTTTCGCGAATATGTGGCTTGCAGAGCCACCGACCCTGGCCTATTACGGTGTACTGGCTGAATTTGTTGAAATCTGGAATCGGTCGGAGTCTTTACCAAGCAAGGTAATTAAAGAGTTGGACCATAACGAAGAGAAATTGTACCCGTTTTATAACGACCTTCGTGAGAACTTCGAGCGTCTGAGCAAGGAATTAGGAAAATGAGGTCTTGAAGACCTTAAGACTGGTGTCCGTTATCCTGCTCCAATTGGCTTAGAATTTATTTGGCTTCCACTACTGTGCCGCACTGCAAGGCGTGACTTTCACCGCACCATAAGTACTTCTAAAAATAAGGTAAACCCGCCCAAGTGACAACCATCAACACACAACTACCGGCTAACAACTAGGCACTGTCTTTGGCCTTGGCGATCTGCATCAGGTGGTCCTGGGCGCTGAAGGCGGGGGCGGAGTGCGGAGCGCGGGTGTAGGTTCCGTCGGGCTGGAGGAGGCGGGCTTTGGTGTTGTCGGCGAGATAGGCGGCTAGGATCTCGTTGCGCAGGCGGTCTGAGAGCGCGGGGTCATCGACCGGGAAGACGACCTCGGAGCGCTCGAAGAGGTTGCGCTGCATCCAGTCTGCGCTGCCGCAGAAGACCTCGGGCTGGCCGCCGTTCTGGAAGCTGAAGATGCGGCTGTGTTCGAGGAAGCGTCCGACGATGGAGCGGACGCGGATGCGCTCGCTGAGGCCTGGAATGCCGGGGCGCAGAGCGCACATGCCGCGCACGATGAGGTCGATCTGGACCCCTGCATTGGATGCCTTGTAGAGCGCATGGATGGTGGCTGGATCGAGCAGCGCGTTCATCTTGGCGACGATGGCGGCGGGACGTCCGGCAAGGGCGTGCGCGGTCTCGCGTGCGATGAGCTGGAGGATCGCGGGCGCGAGAGTGAGGGGCGCGACCAGCAGGGGCGCGTAGGAACCGGCGTCGGATTCGGCGGTGAGGTAACGGAAGACGGACTGGATGGCGGAGGTGATCTCGGGCCGCGCGGTGAGGAGGCTGATGTCTGTGTAGAGGCGCGCGGTGACGGAGTTGTAGTTGCCGGTGCCGAGGTGCGCGTAGCGGCGGATGATTCCGTCTGGATCGCGGCGCACCATGAGAGCGAGCTTGCAGTGTGTTTTGAGGCCGAGGATGCCGTGGAATACGCCGACGCCGGCGTCCTCCATCTCGCGCGCCCAACGGATGTTGGATGCCTCGTCGAAGCGGGCCATCAGCTCGACGACGACGGTGACCTCCTTGGACTGGGCGGCGTCGGTGAGGGCGGTGAAGAGCGGCGAGTCCTGGCTGGTGCGGTAGAGAGTCTGCTTGATGGAGACGACGGCGGGGTCTGCGGCGGCGGACTCGATGAAGTTCTCGACGGTGGCGTAGGAGTCGAAGGGGTGGTGGAGAAGGATGTCGCGGTTGCGCAGCTCGTCGAAGAGGTTTGCCGATTCCGGCGCGAGGCGGTAGAGGCGGTCGTGGAAGTCGGGATATTTGAGGTCGGGCCGACGGACCTGAGCGGGCAGCCCCATCAAGCGGGAGAGATTGACGGGCGCGTCGGTGCGGAAGACCTGCCAGGGGTCGAGTTCGAAGTTGGCGCGCAGGCGCTCGACGATCTCCGGCGTGGCCTCGGACTCGATCTCCATGCGCACGGCATCTCCCTTGCGCCGGTTGTAGAGCTCCTCGCGGACGCTCTCCAGCACGGAGCGCGACTCCTCCTCCTGAAGGTAGAGGTTGCTGTTTCGTGTGACGCGGAAGGCGGCGTGCGAGAGCACCTGGTAACCGCGGAACATGCGTCCTACCTGCGACTCGATGAGGTTGTGCAGCAGGATGAAGTCGAAGCCTCCTTCCGCGGCGGGAAGCGGAATGAGGCGTGGCAGGGAGCGCGGCACAGTCACTACCCCGAGCGCGGCGGCTTCGGGCCGGGGAATGGCGCGGGAACGGCGCTTGAAGCGCAGCAGGAGCGCGATGCAGAGGGCCTTGTTGAGGACGCGCGGGAAGGGATGCGAGGGGTCGATGGTGACGGGGGTGAGCAGCGGATCGACCTCGGACTCGTAGAATGCGAGGGCGTGTGCGCGGGCGCGCCGATCGAGTTCGCTCCAGTTGAGGATGCGGATCTTCTCCGCGGCCAGCGCGGGGAGCAGCGTCCGGTTCCAGCAGGTGCACTGCGCATCGGCGAAGTTGTGCAAGACCACGCTGAGGCGGTCGAGGCGGTCGCTCAGCGTCAGTCCTTCTTCATCCGGGCGCTGCGGGTGGTCGAAGCCGTCCTCGATGCGCTGCAGGAGGCTGGCCACGCGAATCTCGATGAACTCGTCCAGATTGCCGGCTGTGATGGCGAGGAACTTGACTCGTTCGAGCAGGGGGTTCGTTTCGTCTTCGGCTTCTTCCAGGACACGCCGGTTGAAGCGCATCCAGCTCTCGTCGCGGTCGAAGAGAAGATTTTCCGGCGTGGGTGCGAGGGCCTTTTTTGCGGGAGGCTTCTTTGCGGGCGTTTTGCGCGTGGCGGGCTTGCCGGTGCGGTGGGAGTTCGCGGTGGGTGGCCTAGTCTCAGACATATACGGCACTATGAGACTATCGCACGCAGGGCCGGATGAAAATTACAGGTTGATCAATTCTGTTTTGCGCAACAGGGTCGGATGAGTTAAAGGGCGGCGGAAGCGCCGGGTAGTTTGGTATCCTTCCGGTGCTGTGCAGCCCGTGCTGAGAGAGGGTACAGATGGCTTGTTTCGAAAGAGAAGCGGTATGGTCGCGCCGGGAGATGATGAAGGCAGGCGCCCTGGTAGCTGCCGGGTCGGCGATTGCATCGGGAGCGATGGGCTTTGCGGCTGAGGCGCAGAGCGCGGCGGGCGAGACGAAGGCGGATGTGGAGCAGTGGGGGATCTTTGAGGCTTCGTACCCAGGGCCGACGGGAGGGAACCCGTTTGTCGATGTGGAGTTTGGCGCGGTCTTCGAACAGAGTGGAAAGTCGGTTGCGGTGGGAGGATTCTACGATGGCGGCGGAACCTGCCGGGTTCGGTTTATGCCGGAGACGACAGGCGCGTGGACGTACCGCACCCAGAGCAATCGACCGGAGCTGGATGGGAAGACGGGATCGTTTGTGGTAAGCGCGGCGACGGCGGAGAACCGCGGGCCTGTGCGGGTGAAGGATGAGTACCACTTTGTATATGCGGATGGCGCGCCGTATCGCGAGCTGGGGACGACCTGTTATGGGTGGACCTGCCAGCCGGAGGAGTTGGAGGAGCAGACGCTGAAGACGCTGGCCGACGCGCCGTTCAACAAGATGCGCATGTGCGTGTTTCCCAAGTGGTTCAACTATAACCATGTGGAGCCGCCGCTCTATCCGTTTGTGGGGCAGGCCCCGAACCACTGGGACTTTACCCAGTTCAATCCGGCGTACTTTCAGCACTTCGAGAGGCGGATTGCGCAGTTGGGCGCGATGGGGATCGAGGCGGATGTGATTCTGTTCCATCCGTACGACGAGGGGCACTGGGGCTTCGACAATATGGGCGCGGAGAATGACGACCGCTATCTGCGGTACACGATTGCGCGGCTGGGCGCGCATCGCAATGTGTGGTGGTCGCTGGCCAATGAATGGGACTACTTCAAGACCAAGAAGGAGGCGGACTTCGAGCGCATCGGCGAGACGATTGCAAAGAACGATCCGTACCGGCATCTGTGTTCGATCCACCAGCAGAAGGTGTTCTTCGACCACAGCAAGCCGTGGATCACGCATGTGAGCGTGCAGAACGATATGCCGGACAACGCTCCGATGTACCTGCGCAAGTGGGGAAAGCCGGTGATCTTCGACGAGTGCCGCTATGAGGGGGACATTCCCGAGGGTTGGGGCGACATTACGGCGACGCGGTTGGTGGGGAATTTCTGGAAGACGCTGGTCGAGGGCGCATTCTGCGGGCATGGCGAGACGTATTTGAACGCGAAGGAGGAGCTGTGGTGGTCGAAGGGCGGAGTGCTGTTGGGACAGAGTCCGGAGCGGCTGAAGTTCTTCAAGCAGGTTGTGGATGCGGCCCCGGCGGAGGCGACGGTGCTCTCCGAAAGAAATACCTGGGGCGTAGAGGGCGAGTATTACCTGACGTACCTGTGGGACCGGCAACACCTTACGCAGAGCTACAAACTGCCTGCTGGAGGGAGGTTCAAGGCGGAGGTCCTCGACACGGTGGCGATGACAATTACACCGGTTGCGGGGACGTTTTCGGAGACTGCGGAGATACCGCTGCCGATCCAGCCGTATCTGGCGATCCGCGTGGTGCGAATTTGAGCGGGCGGTACGCTATGGCGAGAGGAGATGCGTCTGTGTGCCGAATTGGAAGCCGGTCGCAGTATCGATCGGGTTTGCATATCTCTGTTCGCGCTGTGAATTGACGACTCAGGACAAGAAAGTGCGTGGAGCGTTCCGGTATGGAAGACGTATGCGGCACCGACGGTCTATGTGAGGCGCTCTATCCGGCTGCGACGAGGCGGCCGGCGCGGCTGACGATGGAGAGGCGTTCGGTGGAGAGGATGCTCTTGGCCTGGGCCTTGGCGTGGTTGGCCCAGGGGCCGATGGGATCCAGGCGGACGTAGGTGAGCCAGTGGCGCAGGGAGCGGCGGCGGTGGCCCTGGCGTTCGTAGGCGAGGGCGAGGTTGTAGTGCGCGTCGGCGTACTGTGGGACGAGGGCGATGGCGCGCTGGTACGCGGCGATGGCGTCGTTGAGGCGCTTGAGCTCGTCGAGGACGTTGCCCAGATCGAAGAAGGCGAGGGCGTACTCGGGGTCGGCTTCGGTGGCGCGGCGATAGAGCTGCTCGGCGAGGATGAACTCGCGCTGGTTGTAGTGGATGGTTCCGAGGTTGATGGCGGCGGCGGCGTAGTTCGGTCGCATGGCGAGGATCTGGCGGTAGAGTTCGACCGCCTTGCCAATGGTGGCGGGCACCTCCTCCAATCGCACGGCGCGTTGGAAGAGCTCTTGCACACCCGGCTCGTTGCCGCTGGCGTGGCCCGCTGCACCGACGATGCTGAGTTGGCGATTGGTTCCGGCGCCGAAGTCGAAGGCGAGCTGGCGGGTGACGGGATCGACCAGCGCGCCGTTGTGTCGGAAGGCGAGGTGCGAGCCGTGGCCGACGGCGCTGGCCTCGACGAGAGGGTTGCACATTCCGACGGCCTCGCGCATGGCCTCCACCGAGGCGCGAATGCTCCTGGCGGTGATCCGCGTGGCGCGCAGCGAGCGCAGGGTGCGCAACTGTGCGAGGTCTTCAAAGGAATACGTTTGGTTGGCGGGAACGAGTCCGGCCTGCTCCCATGCGGTCAACTGGCGGGCCCGCAGGTGGAGAATACGAAGGACGTCTTGACGGCTGTATCGGGTCACGTGTTGGTCTCGACAGGAACCGTTGCCTGCATCTGATGCGAGTATGCGGTGTGGGTACGACGTGAGGCAAGGGCGTTCACGTACTGTTCATCAAATACTCGTGGATAACATGTACCAAACGTGGTTCCACCTGCAATGATCTGTGGATTTCGTTGGATGGGGAAGAAACGAGCAAGTGCAACCGCGAAATGCGGGGATTCTTCCTCTTCACTGCGCCCAGGGCGAGAATGACAATTGCAGAGGCGGACAGTCGGAAAGAATCCGCTTGACAGAGTATGGTTGGTAGCGCAAACTGGTTTGTGTAAGCGGAAAGGGGCCCGGCAATGCGAGAAAATGCAGAAGTAGGCAAGATGGATCAGGTTGAAAGGATGATGCAACGGCCGAAGCTCTACTACAACATCGATGGTGTGGGCGAGCTGGGTATGGGCTTCATGCTATTGTGTTTAGCGCTGCTCCAGTGGATATCGAACCACTCGCCTGCGGGTTCTTTTTGGCATCGATACGGGGCGTTCGTTTGGTTCATGGTGTTGTTCGCGGTGATCCACTATGGAAGCAAGGCGATCAAGAAGCACATCACATATCCGCGCACCGGGTTCGTCGAGTACCGAAGGCAGAAGACCAGATGGTGGTTGGCATTCACTTTGGGCGGCGTTACAGCGGTGCCCATATGGGGCCTCGCGCTCGTCGTCCGTTCGCACTCGGAGCTCTCTGGTTCGTACTGGGGCATAACGACGCCTGCCGTTCTCATCGGCTTCGTCTTTGTGGCGGCCTATGGCTACGGCATTGCCCGCTCGGTCTGCTGGAAGTGGGCCGTGGCTGGAGTGATGGCGATCTGCTCCATCACGATTGCAATGCTTCCGGCAGGCGTTGTCGCGGCAATAGCGGGGAGTTCGTCAGCCGTCGCTACGCTTGATGAAAGAAGTTCCGGGGCATGCTTACTTACCATCACGATTTACGGCGCGATTTTCCTGATCTCCGGCGGGACCAGCTTCGTGCTGTACCTGTGGCATACGCAGCCGGCGGTGGAGACGGCGGAATGAACCTGAAGACACGCAGGATTGCGGAGCTGGATCGCGTTATCCATGAGCCGGGGAGGCTGATGATCGTTGCGTTGCTCTCTGCCGTGGAACAGGCGGACTTCCTCTACCTGCAGCACGAGACGGAGATGAACAAGGGCACGCTGTCGAGCCATCTCTCGAAGCTGGAGGAGGCGGGATACATTGAAGTGACGAAGACCTATCGTGGCAAGATTCCGCAGACGCTATTGCACCTGACGGCGCAGGGACGGCAGGCGTTTCAGCAGTACCGGCGGAGGATGAAAGAGGCTTTGTAAAACAATTTTATTTATGGAGTGCCTTGCTGCGAGCAAAATTCGGGGATTCTTCGCTGCGCTCAGAATGACAAGCTCTATGAGGTGCGAGGTTATTGCTGGGGTGTTTTGTAGAACTCGCTGCGCTTGCGGCTGTAGGCGATGTAGATGACGAGGCCGATGGCGAGCCAGAGGAAGAAGCGGAGCCAGGTCTTGGCGGGCAGGCCGGCCATCAGGAGCAGGCAGCAGAGGACGCTGAGAATTGGAATGACGGGACCGAAGGGGACGCGGAAGCCGCGGTGTCGGTGGGGGTCCTTGTAGCGCAGGACGATGACTCCGGCGGAGACCAGGACGAAGGCGAAGAGGGTGCCGATGTTGGACATCTCGGCAAAGGTGCCGACGTCGAAGAGGCCGGAGGGGATGGCGACCAGAATGCCCGCGACCACGGTGGCGAAGGCGGGGGTGCGGAAGCGCGGATGGACGCGGCTGAAGACATCGGGCAGGAGACGGTCGCGCGACATGGAGAACCAGACGCGGGCCTGGCCGAGTTGAAAGACCAGGATCGACGAGACCATTCCGACAAGCGCGCCCAGCAGCACGGCGAGATGGACGAAGTGCAGGCGGTGTCCGCCGGGAAGCATGGAGGCGCGGCGGAGGGCGTTGACGACGGGCGCGGCATCGCCCGCGACGGATTGCCAGGGGACGATTCCGGTGAGGACGACGGCGACGGCGATGTAGAGGAGGGTGCAGACGATGAGCGTTGCAAGGATGCCGATGGGCACGTCGCGGCGGGGGTTCTTGCACTCTTCGCTGGTGGTTGAGACCGAATCGAACCCGATATAGGTGAAGAAGATGATGGCGCCTCCGGCGAGGACGCCGGTCCATCCGTTGGGCGAGTAGGGATGGTAGTACGCGGGGTGGATGAAGCTGGCGCCGAAGCCGACGAAGAGTAGGATGGCGGCGACTTTAATGAGCACCATGATGTTGTTGGCGCGGGCCGACTCTCGGATGCCGCGGACGAGGACGGCGGTGAGCAGAAGGACGACGAGGAAGGCGGGAATGTCGAAGCCGGCGTGCCATCCAGGGGCGTAGATTGTGTTGCCGGAGAGGTCTTGCAGGCCGAGCGGGAGGTAGGCGGGGGAGAGCCACTTGGGGGAGAGGTGGATGCCGAGCCAATCGAGGAGATCGACGATGTGAGCGGCGAAGCCGACGCTGACGCTCATGTTCGAGAAGGCGTATTCGAGGATGAGATCCCAGCCGATGATCCAGGCGACGATCTCGCCGAGGGTGGCGTAGGTGTAGGTATAGGCGGAGCCGGCGATGGGGATCATGCTGGCGAGTTCGGCGTAGCAGAGGCCGGTGAGCGCGCAGACGATGGTGACGAGGAGGAGCGAGAGAGCGATGGCGGGGCCTGCTCCGGGACGGCCTGCGACGGCTCCATTGGTGTGGTGGAGAAGGCCGAGGATGAGGTCGATGACGGGGGAGTCCGGCCACTTGGCGAGCGCGGCGGGGTTGCCGCCGATGGCGACGCCGATGACGGTGAAGATGCCGGAGCCGATGACCGCGCCGATGCCGAGCGCGGTGAGCGAGACGGGGCCGAGGGACTTGCGCAGGGCACGGTCTGGCCGCTCGGATTCGGCGACCAGCTTGTCGATGGACTTGGTAGCGAAGATTTGCCTGGGCAAGGCGGTCGCGCGGCTCCTGGGTCAATCTGTCGTTGCAGTTCGAGTGGTTGTAGTATCGTTCACCTTGCGAACGCAGACACAGAAAAGCGGACCACACGAAGCAGTCCGCATTTCGTACAGGGATGGTTGTCGATTAGCGCTTGGATTTGCCGCGAGCAGCCTTCTTGACCTTCGCCTTGTTCTCGCCGCGCGCGCCTGCGCGTGATCCTTTGGGTGGTGCTGCCTTGCGAGCTGCGCGCTTGACCTTCTTGCGCTCGAGCTTGTCGGTGATTGCGGAGGTGTCTGCCATGAGTGGTGTGTGCTTTCCTGAAGACTGGATTGGAGGCGCACTCGCGAACCGATGCGGTCAGAGAGGTTTAAGCTGGGCGAATTTCTCCACCAGCTTTTTTACGCCGTGCTGTTGAAATTGTACTGTAATCTTCGCGTCGTCTCCATCGCCCTCGCGGCGGAAGACGGTTCCTTCGCCGTATTTGGGGTGGCGGACGCGCGCTCCCTGGCGGAGGCCGTTGCCGGCGGGCGGGGTTGGATGGCTGGAGCTTGGAACCGCCGAATGGTGGCCGATGGGGAGCTTGTGCCCGCGCGCGGCGAAGAAGTTGGCGATATTGTCGATGGAGCCGCCAGCGGCGGTTGAGCTGGCGGCGGCCCTTGCGATGGGACGCGAACCGGGCGCGATGCGCGTGGTGGAGAACTTGGTTGCGGCGGCGCGTGCGTTTGAGATGCGCG
>JAJZDL010000041.1 GCA_021851465.1 Acidobacteriota bacterium | reverse complement strand
CCGCCGCTCCAGCCCCAGAATCACGCAAAACGCGGGAAACCCATGGGCAAAGTTCGTCGTCCCGTCCAGCGGATCGACGTACCACCGGTACTCGCTCTCCATCTGGTCGCGCGTTCCCTCCTCGCCGTAGATCCCGTGCGCCGGAAACGCCGCCGTCAGCCGCTCGCGGATCAGCGCCTCGCTGGCGCGATCGGCCTCGGTTACCAGGTCCACATCGCCCTTGTACTCCGTCGCCACGCCCTTCTGGTAGAACTCTCGCAGCAGCGCGCCCGCCTGCCGCGCAATCCCCTCCGCCACATGCGCAAACTCAAACCGCTTCATCGCCTCTCCTCACAGCGTCACTCGCTCAATACCACCCTATCAGCCCCACTCTATTGCCATTTCAGATGCATCCCAATCTACAGTGGGAAACCTGCCTCGCACTCGTCTGCATCCATCCTGTACCCTGTCCAAGACAGGCACGGTCAATCCCTCTATGAGTCGTTCGCACCCCTTCTTCTCGCGCGCAGGTTGTTGCCGCCTCTCCGCCAGTCTCCGCCGCCGGTGCCCCGTCTCGATGGCAATGCTCCTCTGCCTTGCGGTCTTCTCCTACGCAGGCCGCGGCCAACAGCCAGCCCAACAACCGGCCCAGCCGCCGTCGCAACCCGTCCCTGTCGCCGCTCCCGCGCCCAACGCTATCCTCCCGCAGTCGCCTTCCCAGGCCACCGCGCCTGCCCTTCCCGGCTCCATCTCCGGCACCGTCATCGACAGCCAAGGAGCAGTCATCGTCGGCGCGCGCATCGCCCTCTCGCGCAGCGACACGAACCCACCCGCCGATGCCGCACAGCCCTTCGCCCTCTCCTCCGACCAAGGAGAGTTCACCCTTCCCAACGTCCCTCCCGGCCCCTTCACCCTCTCCATCACGGCCACCGACTTCATGCCGCAACACGCCTCCGGCACCCTCCATCCCGGCGAAGACCTGCCCCTCCCCGCCATCGTGTTGAACGCCGCTGCCTCCACCACCATCCAGGTCTCGGCCTCGCAAGCAGAGATCGCCCAGGCCCAGATCGGCGAAGAGGAGAAGCAGCGCGTTCTCGGCCTCATCCCCAACTTTTACGTCAGCTACATCCCCAACCCCGTCCCGCTCTCTCCGCGGCAGAAGTTCGAACTCGCCCTCAGGACCATAATCGACCCCGTCAACTTCGTGCTCATCGGCGCAGCCGCCGGCATCGAGCAGGACAACAACACCTACGCCTGGGGGGAAGGCGCGCAGGGATACGCAAAACGCTACGCCGGGGCCTACGGAACGTTCTTCACCGGTACTCTTATCGGCTCCGCCGCCCTGCCCATCCTCTTCAAGCAGGACCCCCGCTACTTCTACAAAGGAACCGGCAGCGTCCGCTCGCGCGCGCTCTACGCCATCGCCAACTCCGTCGTCTGCAAGGGAGACAACCACCGCTGGCAGTTCAACTACTCCGCCGTCCTCGGTGGCCTCGCCGCCGGCGCCCTCTCAAACCTCTACTACCCTGCTGCAAACCGCGAAGGCATCGCCCTCGCCTTCGAGGGGGCCGCCCTCGGCACCGGCATCACAGCCGTCTCCAACCTCTTTCAGGAGTTCCTCGTCCACAAGCTCACGCCCCACATCCCCCATCTTCCACCCGCCACACCCAATCCCTAGTGTCCATCGTGCGGCCCGCAGCACAACGCCCCCCTCGATTCACGCGATCGTCCTGCCGCTCGCGCTTCCGAGTCTCGCTGTCTGCGCCTATACTGCGACCTTCACCGCAATCGGAAAGCGCCGCCCGCTGCCGAAGGACTTTGGCGTCACCTTCAGCACCGGCGCAGCCTGCTGGCGCTTGTACTCGCTCCGTTCCACCAGTTGCAACACGCGCCGCACCAGCGCAAGATCGACCCCAACGTCGCCGACCGAACCGGGGCCGGTCGCACTAACCCCGCTGAGCTCCGCCACAATCTGCTCCGCCGAGGCATAGCGTTCCACATAAGCCTCCAGAATCGGATCCAGGACCTCGTACGGCGGCAGCGAGTCGGTGTCCCGCTGCCCCGGTCGCAGCTCCGCCGAAGGGGGTTTTTCAATGCACGCGCGCGGGATCGTCTCCCGTTCGCGGTTGGCGTACCGGCTCAGCGCGTACACCCGCGTCTTCATCACGTCGCCGATCACCGCCAGCGCGCCCACCATGTCCCCGTACAGCGTGCAGTAGCCCGTGGACATCTCGCTCTTGTTGCCCGTCGTCAGCACCAGCGCGCCGAACTTGTTCGAAAGCGCCATCAGCAGCCCCCCGCGAATGCGCGATTGCAGGTTCTCCTCCGCAAGCCCAAACGCCGTTCCCGCAAACAGCGGCCCCAGTGCGCGCCGGTACTCGCTGAAGACGCCCTGGATCGACACCAGATCGAAGCGGATCCCCAGGTTCGCCGCCAGCGCGCGCGCGTCGTCGATCGATCCCGCCGAAGAGAACTCGCTCGGCATCCCAACCCCCAGCACGTTCTCCGCGCCCAGTGCCTCCACCGCTATCGCAGCCACCAGCGCAGAGTCGATGCCGCCCGAAAGCCCCACCAGCGCCCGCGAGAACCCGCACTTGCGAACGTAGTCGCGCGTCCCCAGCACCAGCGCGTTCCATGTCTCGGACGCCTCTTCCATCTCGCTTGCACCCGCGTGGACGGCGCTCGGGATCGACACCGGCGCGGCCTCGGCAGCGCTGTCCTGCACCCCCGCCCGCGACGCGGACGCAGCCGGAGAGTCCGTATCGAAAAAGACCAGGTCTTCGCGGAACGATGCGCCCTGCGCCACAATCGCGCCGTCCGGCCCAACCACCAGCGACGCCCCGTCGAAGACCAGTGAGTCGTTGCCGCCCACCTGGTTGACCATCGCTACATACGCGTTGTGCCGGCGCGCCAGCACGCTCAACATCTCGCGGCGCAGTTGCGGCTTGCCCCGCCAGTACGGCGAAGCGGATATGTTCAGAACCAGGCGTGGATGGACCGCCAGCGGATCGGGCAGCGCGCGCCACTGCAGCATCAGCTCTTCCACCGGATCCACTGGATAGAGCCGGCGAGGCCAGAAGTCCTTGTCGTTCCACGCATCTTCGCAGATGGTGATGGCAAGTGGCTGCCCGTCGAGCACCGTCAGCACCTGCTCTGCGGCGGCTTCAAAGTAGCGCTGCTCGTCGAAGACATCGTAGTACGGCAGCAGCATCTTCTGCTGCACAAACTGGATCCGCCCGCCGCTCAGCAGCGCGGCAACGTTGCGCGCGTGCTTGCCCACCAGCGGCCTGCCTTCCACCGCACCGCTCGGCAGCACCGCGCCGCACAGGATCGCGGGCCCGCCGGCGCTCTGCGCCGCAACCGCTTCCAGCGTCTCCACGGCGCGGTCCAGAAACGACCGCTTCTCCAGCAGGTCGGCCGGAGGATAGCCGCAGAGGCACAGTTCAGGGAACGCAACCAAGCCGGCGCCAGCCGTGGCGGCGCGCGCGGCATAGTCGAGGACCAGCCGCGCATTGCCGGCAAAGTCCCCAACCGTCGGATTGATCTGCGCCAGTGCGATCTTCATACGGCAGTTGTAAGTTGGCAGTTGTGTGTTGTAAGCATGGCAGCTACTGATAGTAGTTTACTCACATCTCGCCACTCACGACTGCGCTTACGATCCCGTGCCGCTCAGCACCACGCCCACCGTGCGCGCCAGTATCTTCAAGTCCAGCAACAGGCTCCAGTTCTCGACGTACGCGGTGTCCAGCGAGATGTAGCTGTCGAACGAGGGATCCTGCCGCGCCTCCACCTGCCATAGCCCGGTCATCCCAGGCAGCACATCGAGTCGCCGCAGGTGCGACAGGTCGTACTGCTCCACCTCGGAGCCGACGGGAGGCCGAGGCCCAACCAGGCTCATGTCCCCGCGCAGTACGTTGTACAACTGCGGCAACTCGTCGAGCGAGTACTTGCGCAGAATGTGCCCAACCCGAGTGATCCGTGGGTCGTTCGTTATCTTGAACAGGACCCCGTCGCGTTCGTTCCTGTGCGCCAGTTCTTCCTGCATGTTCTCTGCGCCGACGCACATGGTGCGAAACTTGTAGCAGGTAAAGGTGCGGCCCTTGTGCCCGATCCGTTGCGACCGGTAGAAGACCGGCCCAGGCGAATCCAGCTTGATGGCGGCAATCAGCAGAAACATGATCGGCGAACCCAGCACAAGCGCCAGAGCGGCGCCCACCGTGTCCAGCGCACGCTTCAGCATGTACGTTGCCACGGGAAGATCGCGCAGGTGCAGCGGTATGGTCGGGAACCGCCCGATATACTCCACCGGAGCGTTCCACGCCAGGCCGTCGTACAGGTCCGGCACCACGCGCACGTCGATGCCCATGCCACGCGCCTCCTCCACGATGCCGATCACCAGTCCCCGCTCCGCAGGCACCGAGAAAAATATCTCGTCGATAAACAGGGACCGCGCCAAAGAGAGGCAGTTGCGCATATCGCCAATCACGTCCGCGCCGCCGGACTCCGCATCGTGCTCCGAGAGCGCCACAAACCCCTTGAAGCGAAACCCAAGGTGGTGCAGGCTCTCCAGATGGTTGCGCAACGCATGTGCGACGCGCCCCGCCCCGACGATCAGCACATTGCGCGTCACCTGCCCTTCGCGATAACGCCTGTACACCATCTTCCGCCAGATCGCGCGCCGAATGCACATCATCGCCACCGTGAATACCACCGTCAGGACCACAACTACGCGAGAGATGCTCTCCTCGTGCATCAAATACAGGGTCCCACACAACAAAAGCCCCGACGTCAACACCGCCTGGACCGTCATGCGCTGTTCATGCAGGCCGCTCCGGTTCATAATCGGCTCGTAAAGTCCGTATGAACGACCGCTCCCCACAAGAAGAAGGCCAAACCACGCAATATAGAGCAGCAAATTGGCTGTCGCTTCCTGTTTCAGGTAGACCGGTTCCCAGAGGATGGGAACCCCGATGGGTACACGGGCGTGGCAACGCATCGCCAACAGCAGCGCCACAACCACCGTCGCAAGGTCGAGCACAGCACCGAGAAGGCTGGCGACTGAGGGCCGGTGAAGCACCCCAACGCGCTTCGTCCGCGCCCCGTCGGCCACAGTTGCCCTCTGTCCATAACCGATCGCATGATCGAGATAGTCTGGCGTCGCCATTGCGGTCTGCACTCACATTCCAGAACGCGCACAAGCGCGTTAAGGAATTCCAATACAATAGGGGGCCCTGTTTCACTTAAATCGCTGCTGCAAGTTCACCCTACTCTGCAAGAATGGCAGAATCGCAGCAAAGTCAATGTCCTATATTGCGACAATGCGTCTTTGCAACACTGTACCGTCGTGCCGCAGCCGTTTATTTTCTTGTGATTCTATCACACTGAAGAAGAGTTTGATGGCTCAATTCTTGTCTTTAGACGGTAGGCATACCACGAAGGTTGTATGCCTACACTGGCAGGACAAGTTCATCCAATGTTAGGAATTCCTCAAGAACCCGGTCCCCGCTCCGGCCCATCTCTTCCACCGTGCCGAAGAAGCGCACCTTCCCCTCGTGCAGAAAGACCACCCGGTCGGCCAGCCTGCGCGCGAACCCCATGTCGTGCGTTACCACGATGCTCGTGAGGTGAAGCTGCGTCTTCAGCCGTTCAATCAGCTCGCCCAGCAGATGTCCCATCAGCGGATCGACCATCGTCGTCGGTTCGTCGTATAGAATGGCCTCCGGTTGGCTGGCCAGCGCGCGCGCAATCGCCACCGAGCGCTTCATCCCCGTCGAGAGGTCGCTCGGCAGCAGGCTCTCCATCCCCGCCACGCCCACCATCTCCAGCATCCCGCTCACAATCTGCCGCATCTGGCCCTCATCCAGGTCGCCCCGCTCGCGCAGCGCAAACGCCACGTTCTCACCCACCGATAGCGAGTCGAACAGCGCGCCGTTCTGGAAGACCATCGTCACCTTGCGCCGCACCGCCTGCATCTCGCGCTCGCTGAAGCCCACAATGTCCTCGCCCGCCACCAGGACCCGCCCGCTGTCCGGCTTCAGAAATCCCATCAATATCTTCAATGCGACCGACTTGCCCACCCCAGACCGCCCCAGAATGCACAGCGTCTCCCCCGGCTGCACCGAGAAGCTCACCTCATCCAGCACCACCAGGCTGCCAAACGCAATCGACACGCGGTCGAACGCTATATACGGCCCCGGACGGTTGCGCCGCTCCGGCACAGACTCATTGGCCGCCTCATTCTGCTGCGCCGCCGCAGCCATGAACTCCTCGACCGTCTCCTGCGCCTCGGCGTCGTTCGGCCTCTCCCGCTCATCCGGCAAAGCATTGCCGGGCGCGCACTCCTCCGGCGTGTTCTCGCCGCCGTCCCCGCTCTGCATCTCCGCCTTCGCTCCCATCTCTGCCATAAGCCTCTATCATGCACCATCGATGTCATTCTCAGCGCAGCGAAGAATCCCCGCATCGTGTTCATGCCGCGCGGCCCTGCGCCATCGCTGAATTTGCACTAAAAGGTAAACGAAAGCCCGCCCTCGACCGTACGCGGCGACTGCGCCAGAAACAGCGTCCGTCCGTCCACCGACAGAAACGGTTGATACCCCTCGGCCAGCAGGTTGGTCACATCGAGTGTGGCCTCGAGCCCCTGTGGCAGCCGTTCTCCGCAGCGCAGTGCCTGGCGCAGATAGAAGCCGAGAAACGCCTGGTCGCTGTACGCCGCATACGGCCCCACCGTCGTCACCAGGTTGCGCGGCTGCCAGCGGTACGCCGCGCGAAGGATCGTTCCGCTGTGCAGATCGCGTCCCTGCACGGCAACCGTCGCAGCCTCGGCCGCCTCGGGATGCAGCCCCCCTAACACCTCTGCCAGGCCCGTCGCGCCTGCATCCTGCATCGCCATCGCAACGCCGCTGTCGTACTCCAACGCCGCCCACAGCCCCGCGCTCAGCGGCTCCGTCACCGACACGCTCACTCCATCCGTCGTGGTCCCCACGCCCAAAGTGCGGAAGTTGCCCGTCGCGCCGTCCATGACGACCTCGTTCAGCCCTCCGCCACCCGCCAACTCCGCCACATTCATCGCGCCGCCTCCCGCAATCGTCTGCCGGTCGAGCGCATCGCGATACACCGATGCCTGGATCGCACCGCCTCCCACCCTTCGGCTCAGCGCAATCTCCTGGTGTATGCCGTCTTCGGTGCACAGGCGCGGGCCGCACGCCACCGCCGTCGGCAGCGTCATCCCCACCGAATCCAGGCCGTCGAAGCCCTGTACCTCCCGCTCGGTCGCCAGCCGATAGCGCACCGCCCACACCTCGCCCGGATGCACCGTCACGCGCAGAAACGGCTGCGCCGTCAGCGCGGTCCCGGCGGTCCGGATCGCATAGACTGCGCTCCCGGCCTCCACGTCCACAGCATCGCCCAAATGCATCTTTTCCGCGCTCACCATGCGCACCACCTGCATTCCCATGGCGTCGCCCGTGCTGCCCGCACTCATCATCTCCGGGTGCGACGCATAGCTCACCGCCATCCGAGACACGCCTGCAAATCCCGCGCTCCGCTCATAGCCCGCATCGATCTCGGTCGCCGTCTCCGGGCCGTAGGCCGTTGCCTCCGCCGCCATGGACGTCCGTACAACCGCATCCGGACCGTCCTCCGCCCCGCGATCCAGCGCAAGAACGGTGTGTACGCCCCCCTCGCCGAACCCGCCGTCGCCACTCCTCGCGGAGATGCACGCCTTCACGGGCGCTCGGCGCGGTGCCCCCTCCGTGCCCGCCGACACCACCACCACATCCCCGTCGCCCAGTACGCGCAGGATCGGGCGGTTTGCCGCCGACCGCAGCGTCCACGCCCAGTCGTCGCCTGGCTCATCCGGCTTGCGCCGCTCGATCGGCATCCATGCCACCGGATCCGACAACATGCTCAGCGTCAGGTTCACCGTCGCGCGCATCCCCGTCGATAGCCGAAGATTGCCCCGTGTCGCTGGCATGAACAGCTCCTCCGTCGCGCGCACCCGGTACTTGCCCGGCACAAGGCTTGCAATCCGGTACCGGCCATTCATGTCCGTAAAGGCCGCGCTCACCCGGCCGGTTTCAACGGCCAGAACCTCCACCAGCGCGCCCATCTGCGCCACCCCATGCGCATCGCGCACCACGCCAGAGACCGCCGCCAGCGGGCTGGCGCCGCTCATCGCAGGCACCATCCACACCATCAGCGCGCCAAGCCCCAACCCGTATAGTATCCAGCTCCGTTGCACAGTCGGCACCGCCCTGTGCGTCGTTGGCCTTCCCCTCGAAAATCGGGCCGAACTAAATGGCCCCTCGGAACGCTCTGCGCCGGCTACCGATCGTCGCTCTGCTATCCGCGCAATCGTCTCGCCGATAAACCGCGCATCCGTCCCCTAGTTGCTTCCGTCCTGTTGCTCCGGTCGCGCGCCCATCTGCCGCCTGCGCATCGACCTCTTCCCAGCCAAACCCAGCCGAACCCTCACTTCGTGCAAACCCGCTCCGGCACTGCCGCGCCCCGTCCAAATCCGGAATCAATTCACCGTAAACTTTGCCGTCTCCTCCGTCTGCTGCTTCGTCACATCATCGTTCACCTTGATGCTCACCTGGTACAGCCCCGGCTGCAGGCTGGCCAGCGGCAGGCTCTTCTCCAGGGTCAACTGGTCCGCATTCGGGCTCAGCTTTGCGCTCGACTCCTGCGCATTCAGCACCGGCTTCTTCGTCGTCAGGTCCGTGATCTCGTAGTCGATCGTCGCGTCGTTCTGCTTGCTCTTGTCGTCGATCCCAAGGTTGTACACCTGCATCCAGAAGTTCAGGTTCTGCGCCCGGTTGAACGATACCGGGACCAGCGGGCTCGAAGACACCCGCGGGCGCACCAGCGTGTTGCCCAGTACGAAGTTCCCTCCCCCAATCTCCTTTGACGGCACCCGCTCCATCTGGTCCGCCAGGATCAGCGAAGAGTGCCCCAGCGTGTCGTCGTCGTACCGCGGCACATTCACCGAGAACGTCTGGTGCCCAACGTGGTCCGGGTTGTTCATGTCCTTCACCACTATGTCGATCTTGTACAGCCCCGGCCGCAGCGGTATCTCCTTCCAGTACACCGAAGACTGCTTCTGCACCGTCGGCAGAAGCTCGCTCGGCGTCGATACCTGCACCGGGTCGCCAAACCACCCGCCCGGCGCAACCTTGTGCGTCAGGTTCGAGACCCGCCCCTCGATGTCAACCTTCCCCAGCGATACCCCGTCCTTCGTGTCGAACGTAATGTCCGAGTTGTGTACTTGGATCGTGATCGGCACATACACCATGTCGTTGGTCACCTTCATATAGTCCGTGCGCACGTCGAACGGCAACGGTGGCCCCGTCAGGATCTTCGCGCTCGTCAAAAACTGATCCATGTCCGCGTACTTGACCGGAGGTGGGGCCATGATCTTCGCCATCATGTCCAACCGGTCGAACTGCTTGTTGTTCTCCTGCTGCTGCAGTCCAGGGGCCAGCCCAAGCTGCTCGATCCCGCCCGCGTATCGGTCCCGCTTTTGCGTCGTCCCCTGTTCCTCGGAGAGCGTCAACCCCGCATTGGGAACATGCTTCAGAGCGTCCTTCTCGGACCGGTCGATCGTGTAGTGGTAGTCCCCGCACTGGCAGGTGTCCACAAACTCCAGGTCGATGTTGTCCCCGATCCCCTCGATATACCGGTAATGCCATATCTCGAACGGGAACGCCACCGTGTTGCCGCCGCCCTCGTCCATCGGGCGGTCGTACGAACCGCCGCTCGGGTGCGAGTCCTTGTCGTCCGGCGGCCCGTACACGATATAGATGTGCCCCCGGTCCGTCATCCATCCCGGCTTGCCCGCCGCAAAGTGGTCGTTCGCATACTGGATCCGCCGGTAGATCTCGTCCCGGTACTCATTGTCGGGCGAGTCGGGGTTGGGGTTGCGCCGCTGCCAGAAGGCCTCGATGAACTGGTCCCGCTCCTCGTCGTTCGTCAGTTGCTTGAACGCCTCGCGCTCCGTGTCCGTGATCAGATACGCCACATCCTGGTCCAGCCACGTCTTGTAGACGCCCTTCAACTCCTGCTTCAGCGCCTTCTGCTGCGTGAACTTTTCCTTGTCCGTCAGCCGCCGCTTCAGCGGGTTCGGCTTCTCCACCGCAGGCGGCACCTGCGTTACGCCATCGGCGGCAACCGGGGCCGCCTGCGTAGAACCCGCGGCTGCCGGCGCATCTTGTCCCCAGACCGCGTTCCACCCTGGCGATACACAAAACAACGTCGCGCACAGAACCAATCCACCTGCTGCTCTCATCGCCGGAAATACTCCTGCTTCGCGTACTTCATCTGCACGGTTCCGTCTCGTCCCACTGCGCCCGGTCCCGCTTCCCTCGGACGCTGCGGGTACATCGGCCACGCTCCATTGTAGTGCTCCGTCTCGCCGCTTTCAAGCTGGCCCGCAACCCCGGCCCTGCTATCATCGTCTGCAATGGGCAAGCTGCAATCCAGTGCGCCCAAACAGCCGCGCACGCCGCCTCGATTCGTAGAGGCTGGGATCGCCGCAAGGAAGAAGCCCGTCCATTGAGCACCAAGAAAATCGTCATCGCCGTCCTCGTCGTCCTTGCTGTGGCGGGCATCGCAGTCGGCCTCATCCTCCACGCGCAGGCCGGAATCGTCAAGGTCGCCACAGGCAGGGTCGTGCGCCAGGACCTCATCTCTTCCGTCAGCGGAACCGGCCAGATCAAGCCCTTGACCTACGTCAACATCGGCGCCACCTCCTTCGGTCGCATCACCCACCTCTACGTCAAAGAGGGCGACCGCGTCCATAAGGGAGACATCCTCGCCCGCGTCGAGAGCGTCCAGCCCGAGGCCACCGTCGATGCCCAGCAGGCAACCATCGCCAGCTCCCGCACAGACATCGCCTCCTACGTCGCAGCCGAAAACACCGCCCAGGCAAACATCGACCAGGCAAAGGCAGACCTCGAACAGAAAAAACTCGACTTCGACCGCGCCCAGGCCCTCTACAACGAACAACTCATCGCCAAGCAGGACTTCGACGCCAAAAAGGCCGCATACGACGTCGCCGCCGCCACCCTCGAACAGCGCATCGCGGCCCTCGCCCAGGCCCGCGCACAGACCGCCAGCCAGCGCGCCCACCTCGACCAGGCCGTCGCCAGCCAGCGCGCAAACTTCGACGCCCTCGACAAGACCATCTCCCGCGCACCCTTCGACGGCCTCGTCACCAACGTCCCAGTCCGCGAGGGCGAGACCGTCGTTGTCGGCATCCAGAACGCCGAAGGCTCCACCCTCATGACCCTCGCCGACATGTCCGTCATCACCGCAGAGGTCAAGGTCGATGAGACAGACATCGTCAACATCCGCCTCGGCCAGTCCGCCGACGTCACCGTCGACGCACTCCCCGGTCGCACCTTCAAAGGCCACGTCACCGAGGTCGGCGACCAGGCCCTGCTCCGCACCACCGGCATCGCCACCTCCCAGTCCACCACCGGAACCGAAGAGGCCAAGGACTTCAAGGTCGTCGTCACCCTCGACCACACCCCCGACGCACACCTCGAAGACCTCCGCCCCGGCCTCTCCACCACCGCAAAGATCGCCGTCGCGCAGCGGCCCAACGCCCTCACCATTCCCATCCAGGCCCTCGTCCAGCGAGACGCCGCCACCGAGGCCGCCTTCGCCGCAAACGGCGGCAAACCGCCCACATCCTCCGTCTCCGCCGCCACCGGCCCATCCGCCAACCCCGGCCCCATCCAGGGCGTCTACATCCTCTCCGATGCCACCGGAAAACTCCGCGCCACATTCGTCCCCGTCGCCACCGGGGTTGCCGGCGCCACAGACATCGAAGTCCTCTCCGGCCTCAAACAAGGCGACGAGATCGTCATCGGCCGATACCAGGTCCTCCGCGCCCTGCACAGCGGCACCATCGTCAAACGAGACAACACCCCCCTCGCCGCCACCACCGACGACCCCACCTCCTGACGAACCGGCTGTAAAATCGATCTTTCACACCTTGTTAGAGGAATTGTGAACGTGGCAAAGGCTCAACAAATCGATATACAAGGCGAGAATCAACGCCTGCCTTTCCAGCCACTTTCTGGTTATGGAGAAACATACCCCATCTCTCCCTGTGAATATGGTTTTCAACTTCACTATGAACATCCGAACGGGAAGTTATATCAAGGTAATTCGATTGACTGGCTGGCTTCACTGGGAACAGCAACGGTCGATCTGATCTTTGCCGACCCTCCCTATAACATCAACAAGGCTGACTGGGACGATTTCGAGAGTCAGGAAGCATATATCCGTTGGTCGATCCGTTGGATTGAACTCGCATCTCGCGTACTGAAACCAACCGGTTCATTGTATGTCTGCGGGTTTTCTGAAATACTTGCCGATTTAAAGCATCCGGCATCTCGCTACTTTAAACACGCTAAGTGGCTGGTCTGGCACTACAAGAACAAGGCTAACCTTGGATCGGACTGGGGGCGATCTCACGAGAGCATCCTCCACTTCAGAAAGTCCGATTCATTCAGGCTCAATGTAGATTCCGTTCGTATCCCGTACGGCAATCACACCTTGAAATATCCATCGCATCCACAGGCGTCGACAAGTCAGTATGGTAATGGGAGGAAACGCAACGAAAACTGGGTCCCGAATCCACTAGGGGCTAAGCCGAAAGACGTGATTGAGATTCCCACAACATGCAATGGCATGGCAGAAAAGACTCCACATCCCACACAAAAGCCGGAGGAACTGTTGCGTCGTCTCATCTTGGCTGCATCGGATGAAGGGCGGCTTGTTATAGACCCATTCTCGGGATCAGGCACAACTGCAGTCGTCGCCGAACAATTGGGCCGCAAGTGGATGGCCTGCGATCTAAATGTCGAATATAACGAGTGGGCCATTAGCCGAATTGAAAATGTCAAGGAGATGCACCTGTTCAAACGGATGGAACTCGACCGAAGCACCGCCGCCCGCCGGGAGAGCATCCGATGAGCCTTCAACGACTCGTAGCGTTTGCACAAGACAAGACTAACTTTACGGGCATAGAGAAGTATATCGACTTTTCCCAAAAGTACCTGGATTTTGCATTCTCGCCAAAATCGCTTCAGGCGGTCATCGTTTCCCGAAACGAACAGCACTATCGATTCTTCCAATATAAAGCCAATGGAAATTTCGCCATTACGCGGCCCATTAATTCAAATCTGTTAATTGACTCCGATAATTCTCACCTCTTATCAACTGAATTCCTGAAAACGATGGATTCTGCTGGAGATATTGCCCCGCATGACAAAGAGCAACGTCTGCTGATTTGTAATTCGATCTACACCATTCAACAGACGATTGGCGCAACTCTGGACGCGCTCCCCGCAGGCGAATCCAATAAAGCCCGTAAGATTAATGGCGACCTCTTCGAGCGTCTGATTATGCTGCTGATTCAGCGCCTTGGCATAAACTGTGCCAGCGGAACCATCAGTGTTCCGGTCATCGTAGATGATGTTGAACAGTTTCGCATGAGTTATCAGCACGATCTCATCATCAAAGACGGAGATGTAGTCAAAATCATCGGCGGCGTAAAGACCACCAGCAAAGACCGAATCGACAAAATCTTCATGGATAAGTTCTTATACAGCAAACTGACCGGAACCCGTGTCCCGCACGTCGCCATATTTTTGAATGATGTACAACGAAAGCAGAACCGCCTGCCAAATCAATTTGGCGTCAGCGCAACATTTTTACCTGGACATTTCAAGGGATACACCATCAAACTAAATCCTCTGGATGGTGTTTATTACTGCGACATCCGGCCCAACATGCAAACCGATCCACTCCTGAGCCAACACATTCGCACAATAGACCATTTTTTCTGCTCGGATCTTTGGCGACTCCTTGAACAATCGCAGGGCAATACAAACGCCAAGGTAAAATGAATCGGATAACTATATATAACGGAGACAGGTATCTGCTTGACTCAGGTAGGCCCAATAGGTTGTGGTTTCCCTCATTCCTGGTTGGGATGATGGATCTGGTCCTGCTCTTTGCCTGCATCATCCAAGGCGGTCGAGCATCTCTGCCGGGGTGAGCCGGACGCAGGAGAAGATCGGGAAGTCCTTCAGAGTGTACAGACTGATCTCGGTCTCGCGGAGCTGCTGGACGAGGTCGAGGAAGTCCTCGGGAAAGTTGGTCTCGAAGGCAACGACGAACTCCTGGTCGTCCAAGCCGAAGGAGTAGGTGGTGTTGAGCTTGACCCGCGGGTAGAGCAGGCCGATGCGGATGTGTTCGTCCATCAGCCGCTTGCGTTCGGACATGGAGAGCAGGTACCAGGGGCGCGTCTTCCAGAAGGGATAGATGAAGATGTACTTCTGTCCGCCGGGGCGGATGGCCCCGCGTCCCTCGCCCTCGCTCTCGTCGGGCCGGCCAATCTGGTACTGCGAGCGCTTGGTCATCGCGAGGAAGTTGTGCGGCGTGGAGAGGTAGCCGCCGAGTGGCGTGCGCAGCAGCTCGGCGCGCATCCGGTTCAGCTCGTCCACGGCGTACCCGATGGTCCAGACGCAGAAGTCCACGTCGCCGCGGGTGCCGATGGTGGAGTAGGTGAGCGAGAGGAACTCGCCGGGCTTGTTCCAGCCATCGAGGACCGCGGCGAAGGCGGCCTTGTGGGCGGCGCGCTCGGCGGCGGGAAGGCGGTGCCACTCCGGCATGAGCTTGTAGAAGCTGAAGCAGACGATCTGCCGCTTGGTGGGTGGGGCCGCGGGGTCGTGCGCGGCCCGGGCCGCTGCCGGTTGCGGGGTGAAGGGCTGGGGAACGTCGTGCTGCGGTGCGATGGATTCTGCCATGGTTCGATTGTCTCTCGGATCTTCCAATGCTGGCAAAAGGAGGGGCGAGCAGGATGGCAGGGGGTCTTCGACTGGATTTTTTATATTTTTGTGGAGGAGAAGCGGTCTGTTCCAACCGGGATCCCCCCGCCCTGCCGGGGGATATTGACTCGTTCGCATCGGACCTACAAGATATACCGGCTCAGATCCTGGTCCTTCACGATGCTGGCCACCTGCTGGCGCACATACTCCGGATCGACCACGATCACCTTCTCCACCGTGCCATCGTCCTTCTTCCGCTCGATCACCGGCAGCGGCGGCGCGGGCTTCTGCGGCCCGCCGGTCAGTGGTGCGGACGCGCCCACCTCGGCAATCACGCCCTCCCTATAACCCTCGGCCGCCGCGAAGCCTGAGCATCATCCCCAAAAAGCCCATGGCACCCCCACCATCAGCCACTATAAGCCCTCTATTGCCCATACTTTAGCCGTAACCCCCACCGATTGAATACTTTGCCGCCGCCGCCACCCCGCAAGCCGCTGAATCCAACCGGCTTACGCGCAAAGTATTTATCCTCTATACTTTGCCCTGGAGACCTTGAAAACACTCATCTTACCCCGTGAAACGCAGCAGGGGGGATGGGGGGGGGGGCATAAATATATACTATTAAATATATACTTTCGCGCCCGCCACCCCACCGCCACCGCCTACGCCCCGAAGAACACGCCACGCCAAAGAATCGGAACCGCCGAATGCATCAATCTCC
>JAJZDL010000040.1 GCA_021851465.1 Acidobacteriota bacterium | reverse complement strand
GACGCCGCCGCCGAAGCGTTCGGTGTGCATCTGGCGGCCGGAGTCGTCTACATACTGGACCTCGGGGAGGCCGTATCGCTTGCCGGTGGCGAAGTCGTCGATGCCGTGGGCGGGCGCGGTGTGGACTGCGCCGGTGCCCTGGTCGGCGGTGACGTAGGTGGCGTTGACGCCGAGGATGGAGCGGTCGAGGAAGGGGTGGGCGAAGGTGGCGCGGTCGAGCGCAGTGCCTTTGAAGCGAGCGATCTCGGCGGCATCGGCGAGGTTGCAGGCAGCGACGACTGCGGCGGCGAGCGAGGCGGCGACGATGTAGATGGCGCCGGATGCGGCGAGAGCGACGTACTCGAAGTCGGGATGGAAGGCGACGGCGAGGGATGCGGGCAGGGTCCAGGGGGTGGTGGTCCAGATGATGGTGTAGACGTTCTTGTTTTCCACCCATGACGGTGAAGCTGTCATGGATGGGCCACCCAGGATTGTGGAAGGGTCGCTGGTGAGCTTGTAGCGGACGTAGACGGAGGGCGAGGTGTGCTGCTCGTACTCGACCTCGGCTTCGGCGAGGGCCGTCTTGTCGTGGATGCACCAGGAGACGGGCTTGAGGCCCTTGTAGACGAAGCCGCGCTCGAAGAAGTGGAAGAAGGTCTCGGCGATGCGTGCCTCGTACTCCGCGTCCATGGTGGAGTAGGGCCTGGCCCAGCGTCCGAAGCAGCCGAGGCGGATGAACTGCTCGCGCTGGAGGTCGAGGTATTTTTGCGCGTACTCGCGGCAGGCGCGGCGGACGGCGACGGGATCCATCTCGAGTTTTTTGCGGCCGAGCTGCTCGTCTACTTTGATCTCGATGGGCAGGCCGTGGCAGTCCCATCCGGGGACGTAGGGTGCGTCGAAGCCAGCCATGGTTTTGGTCTTGACGACGAAGTCCTTGAGGGTCTTGTTGAGCGCGTGGCCGAGGTGGATGGCTCCGTTGGCGTAGGGCGGGCCGTCGTGCAGGATGTAGCGGGGCGAGCCTGCGCGGGCTGCGCGGATTTGCGCGTAGAGGCCGTCGTCCTGCCACTGCTGGAGGCGGATTGGCTCGTTGATGGGCAGGCCGGCCTTCATGGGGAAGGCTGTCTGCGGGAGGTTCAGCGTGGATTTGAGCGGCTTGGGCTGGCGCTGGGGGTCGGGTGCTTCGGGCATTCGTTCCTCGTGGAATCTGTTTAAAAACTACTGAACTCGCTCTCAAATCGGAGACAAACAACGACGAAATACGGGGATTCTTCGCTTCGCTCAGGATGACAATTCGTAAATTTTCGGTGGTCACGGGCCGGTGCGAGCGGCAACGCGAATGTGGGGCCAATCCAGGGCCGAACCTCTATTGTATCCGGGAGCACGGTGGAGGATGGAAGCAGGGGTGGCAGTGGGCGAGACTTCCTGGGGCCTGTCTGCGTCAAAGATTGTGGAAGGCGCCATGGAAGGCGCAAATTTTTGTAGAATGTCCTGTGGGGCCTGACAGCCGCGCGGCATGGAAAAACCGGCAGCAGACCGGCGATACATCGAGCGATAGAGACGCGCGCAAACCGAGAGGGAAGGCAGAGAGGCTGCGGCCGGGGCTGCCGTCGAGGCAAGCAATTGACTGAATTTGGGTTTTTACCGAAGGACGATCCAGGAAAACCGGGCCCGACGTTGCGACCGGGCGTGGAGTCTTCGCTGGGCGAAGGCGACCTGATGCAGCACGACGAAGGCCCCTTTGCCTCTTTGTGGAGCAATCTGCGGGACGTATTTTTCCCTGTGAAGCTGCCTCCCCTGGTGCTGGAGTCGAAGCCAATCCCGGTGGTGGATCGGATGGCGATGAAGCAGGACCCGAAGGCGACGGCCTCGGCACTCGCGATTTATGTGGCATTGGGGCTGCTGTTTTTCTTTTGGGGGGCGCGCAAGATCCACCAGATTGCAGTGCAGAAGGAGATGCAGGTGACGAGCCTGACGCCTCCACCGATGGACCCTGCGCTGAACAGGATGGGCGGCGGCGGTGGACAGCGCGGGCCAACTCCGGTGAGCAAGGGGCGGTTGCCGGCGTTTGCCAAGATACAGATCACGCCGCCGAAGGCCCCGCCGATGGAGCAGCCGAAGATCCAGATGCCCGCGCCAACCATCGAGGTACAGAAGGACCTGAAGATGGCGAACAACAATATGCCGAACTTCGGGATGCCGAACTCACCGCTGGTGGGCAACTCGATGGGCAACGGGCGCGGCTCCGGGATTGGCTCGGGCAGCGGCTCTGGACTTGGGCCGGGTTCGGGGGGAAACTATGGCGGCGGAGTCAGGCAGGTTGGCGGCGGAGTCAAAGGGCCGATCCCGATCTACCAGCCGGAGCCGGAGTTCAGCGAAGAGGCGCGCAAGGCGAAGTTCCAGGGCGTAGTGACCGTACAGTTGATTGTGGACCAGCACGGGCTGCCGCAGAATGTCCATGTGACGCGGGGCGTTGGCATGGGGCTGGATGAGAAGGCGGTCGAGGCGGTGCAGCACTACCGGTTCAAGCCTGCGACGGAGAATGGCAAGCCGGTGGCGGTATACCTGAACGTCGAGGTGAACTTCGAGATATTCTGAGAACCTGTTTAAAAACTGCGGGATTGGCACTCAAATGAGGGACAAACAACGACGAAATACGGGGATTCTTCCCCTGCGACAAGCGCAGGGTCAGAATGACAATCGGTAGATATTCGGTGTGAAAAGCAGTTTTTAAACAGGTTCTGAGCAGCCGTCGTGCGTGCATTGGCACGGCTGGCGGCGCGCGGGAACGGGCGAGGGCGAGATATGGGCCACGCTGCACTCAGAAGGACAATTCATTTGGGGCTGAAGTAGTTGGAGAAGATCTCTGGCGCGGCACCACCGGATCAGGCGGTGGTGGGGTGGGGCAGTGCGCGGTGAGTGGGGGTGGCTTGCGTTGCGGAGAAGGCCTGTTGCGGAGCGTTGATGCGGAAGCGATCGACTTGGCGTTCGAGAGCGTTGACGGTGGCGCGGAGGCCCTCGATGCCGTCTGTGGTGGTGGCCATCTCGGAGAGGTTGTCGTTGCTGAGTGCGTGGATGGAGTCGAGCGAGGAGCTTGACTGGTTCGCGGCGGCGGCCTGCTGGGCGGCGGCGATGGCGATCTGAGCGATCATGCGGTCGACGCGTTCGGCCATTCCGATGATTCGTTCGAGGGCCTCGCCGGCCTGGTTTGTGGTGGCGACTCCCTGCTCGACGGTGAGGGTTCCGGAGGCCATGCTGTCGATGGCGGTTCGGGTGCGGAGTTGGACGCCCTGGATCATGGAGGCGATCTCGCCAGTGGCCTGGGCGGTGGATTCGGCGAGGCGGCGGACCTCGCTGGCGACGACGGCGAAGCCGCGGCCCTGGTCTCCGGCGCGCGCGGCTTCGATGGCTGCGTTGAGGGCGAGCAGGTTGGTTTTGCGCGCGATCTCCTCGATGACGGTGACGATCTGGGAGATGCGGCGGGAGTCTTCCCCGAGCAGGCCGACGGCGGCCGAGGTGTCGTTGACGGCGGTGGCGATGGAGTGCATGGAGCCGAGCACCTGTTTGACGATGGCGTCGCCCTCGTGTGCCGTCTTGGCGGCGGCGCGGGCCGTCTCGGCGGCGGTGTGGGTGTGGCGGGAGACCTCTGCGATGGAGGCGGACATCTCCTGCATGGAGGTGGCGGCCTGCTGAATCTGCTGCGTCTGCTGGTCGACGCGGCGGTGGATGTGGTCGGTGGCTTCGCTCATGGAGGCTGCGCTGGCGGTCAGCGAGCCGGCGGTGTTGGAGACGGTGCCGAGGATGCCGGCCAGTCCGTCCTGCATCTGTTGCATGGCGCGGGCGAGGGAGCCGATCTGGTCGGAGGAGCGGATGTCGAGATCGTCTCCGGTGAGGTCTCCGGCGGCGATGGCATTGGCGTGCGCGGCGACGCCGTCGATACGCCGGGCGATGCGGCGCGCGAGGAGGAGCGAGAGGAGGCCGCCGAAGAGCGCGCCGAGAATGGTTGCGGTCCAGAGGGTGGTCAGAACGGTTCCGTTGGCCTCCCGGAGGTTGAGGAGTTCCGCATCGCGCAGAGCCTCCTCGGAGAGGATAAAGGGCCTGAGCGAGTCGAAGAGCGCGGCATCCTGGGGCAGGATCCGGTCGTGCAGGAGCGCGAGGGCCTGTCGGGTGTTCTGTGGCGTATGCGATTTCATGAGGTCCTCAGCCTGCTGCTCCGTGGCGCTGAGGTTGGCGTTAGCGCTCTCGAAATCCTGCAACGGGGCGGTCTCAGCTTCGAGATTGTAGCGATGAATGAGGTCGCGGAGCTGGGCTGCGGCCGCGTCGCCGACGGCGAGGTTGTCGAGGCGCTCCTGGTGGAAGCGGGCGGCCGACTCGGGGCCATCGGCGAAGAGGATGTAGGACTCCAGCGAGCGGACGCCCATGAGGGGCGCAAAGCGGACGTCGCGGGTGAGACGGATGAGATTGAGGCGTTTGTCGAGGAGAGTTGCGGTGATGCGGTCGGCCTGCTGGATGCGCAGGTCTGCGACCAGAGCGCTGACAAACATGGCGAGAACAAGGACGCCGGTGCTGATGCCGAGCTTGGATTCGAGTTTCATGCGGCCCTCTGAACTAGAGTGGCCCCGACAGGGCCTCAGAGGGTGTATCGGCCCGGCGCAGGAGATGCGTTAGCGCGGATTGGCGGATGGTGTGGCGCGGAGTTGTTTGTACACTGCGCTGTTTGGCCACGGGATGGGCGCGCCGGCGATCTGCATCTGGGGGCCGGCTGTTGTGCAGGCCCTATCGAAGCGCGGGCTGGAGGAGCGTGGGGGCTGGTATTTCGTCGAAGGTGAGATTTTCGGCGGGGCTTCCGGTGCGCTGTTTCCAATCGAGGAAGAGGTGGCCGTAGCTGTCTGTGAGGCAGGTGGCGGGATCGACCGCGAGTTGTGCCAGGGCATGGTCGATCGAGGCGGGAGGGCCTTCGAGCTCGGCGTAGTCTCCGATGGGCGTCTCGTCGAGGACGAGGTGGATGCCGGCGTTGGGCGCGGAGAGCGATAGGAGATTGGGTGGTCCAGTGAAGAGCGGACCGTCGATGGTGGGGGCGGTGAGGGACCACTCTGTGCGGAACTTCTCGTAGCGGAAGACGGGGGCGTATCCGAGCTGCTGGAGGATGGCGTCGAGCGCGGGGCCATCCTCCACGCGGGTCTCGGTCTCGATGCGGACTTTGTATTTTTTTTCGCCGGCGTACTGTTCCGGGGCACCCTCGGTGGAGGGGCCTGCCGGGCGCTTGTGGGTGAGGGTCCAGAGGTCGCCGTAACGGCGGAGGCGGAGGATCTGCCTGGATGCGCGCAGGGTGCGGGCGGGCGTATCGTAGAGGGTGTTCCGCTCAAAGGTGCGAGGCGTGTCGAGCTGGAATCCCAGGCCGGGCAGACGCGATTGCAGGCGGGCGAGATCGTGGATGGGGAACTTGAGTTCGATCTCGGCGCTCTGCATGAGAAGAGTATACGGCGGCGACAGGATGAAGGAGCGAGGCGTTGCATTCGATGAGTGAGGTAAAGATACAAGGGCGTGGAGAGGACTTCAGCGGGGGCCACGCCGCGGGGTTGCAAACCGAGCGGCTGCGGGCCGAGGATTCGGATGACGTGGCACGGGCGGCGGAGCTGCTGCGGGTGGGCGGGACGGTTGCGTTCCCCACCGAGACGGTCTATGGATTGGGGGCGAATGCGCTGAATTCCGTGGCCGTGGGAAAGATATTTGCGGCGAAGCAGAGGCCGACGTGGGACCCGCTGATCGTGCATGTTGAAGGGCGCGAGATGCTGGAGCGGGTGGCGACGCTGACAGCGGAGGTGCGGGCGCGGGCGGAGGCGCTGATGCATGCGTTCTGGCCGGGGCCGCTGACGCTGTTGCTGCCGCGCGCGGCAGCGGTCCCAGGCGCGGTGACGGCGGGACGGGCGCTAGTGGGCGTACGGATGCCGGCGCATCCGGTGGCGCGGGAGCTGATCCGGCAGGCGGGGGTGCCGGTGGCTGCGCCGAGCGCCAACCGCTTCGGCGGGACCAGCCCGACCAGGGCGGCGCATGTGCTCGCCGATCTGGATGGGCGGATCGACGCGGTGCTGGACGGCGGGTCGGCAAGCGTGGGGGTGGAATCGACCGTTCTGGATGTGGAGGCGCGGACGGTCTATCGGCCGGGCGCGGTGACGGTGGCGATGATCGAGCGGGCGATCGGGCAGGAGGTGTGGCGGGGCTTGGCGGGCAGGGCCGATCGACGGGACGCGGAGCAGGGCCGAGCTTCGCCGGGGATGGAGATGCGGCACTACTCCCCGCGGGCGAGGCTGGTGCTGGTTGATGGGCAGGAGGATCTGCTTCGCGAGGTTGCGAGCCATGCGCCCGAAGAGGTTGGAGTGATGCTGCCGGATGGATGGGCGGCGGGCGCGGCGGGCGCGGTGTGGCGCTGGGGACCGTGGAACGATGCGGCGGTCCTTGCGCGGCTTCTCTTTGCCGGACTGTGGATGCTGGACGAGCGCAGAGTAAAGGCGATTGTGTGTCCGGTGCCGCAGATGGGCGGTTTGGGCGAGGCGCTGCGCGACCGGCTGGAGAAGGCGGCGCGGGGAAAGTGATCTGTCGTCGGTTCGAGCGCCGGGCGGGTTCTGTGTGTCACATCAGTAGCGCGTATTGTTCGTCTTTGCGAAGCTCAGACTCGAAGCCTTCGAGAAGAGCTCCGGCAGGCACCTTACCAAGTTCCTTCGGTTCGACCTTGTGCAGCCCGCCGCCATACACTCGGCCCTCAGAGATGAACCGATCCGGCGCGATCATTTGCAACTTCTCAAATATCAGGGCCTCTCTCTCGGGGTGCTGTTTCAGCATCTCGCGCAAGGGGCCTCTCGGATAGAGCAACAGGTAGACATTGTGGGCGGTCGCATTCGAGCGATTCCAGATGATCCGGAACGGGGGTTTACCGTTTCTGGCACGGCCCATGTATGTGCATAGGAACGGCGCGGGCGGGCGGTTCTCTTGCGAGTACCATGGCTTTCGACGGCTTGCAAGGTACGCAATGTGGATGTCTTTCTCTTTGCCTCGTTGGATATATTCGTAGAAGCGGGGCCAGTCCCTCTCGATCTGTTCCTCACTGGCGGTGCAATCGAGCAGGAAGTGAATGGGACTAATGTCTGGCAGTCCATCCGGCAATGATTCGACGACATCGCTCTTCAAGTTGCGAGGGCCGGGCAATATGGGCCTGAGAAATTGGGCAGGGATTTGCCATTCCCCTGCCTCCGCTTGGGTAAGGATGAAGAAGTCATTCGATCCGGTTGCAAGGCCTCGTTTGATTGAAAATAGATCATCTAGTTTGAGGTCGTTGGTTCTAACGATGTCGGGATTGGAGGGGAACTGTGTCCACTTGTCCGACTGGCGCAACGTCTCTAGTGAAACCATTGCCGATGAGTCCGGTCCTTCGATCGGGCCGCCGAACGAGAAGCGGGCGCGATGCCCTTGCGGTGGAGGCGACTTCCGAAAAACCACGACGGCAGAAGATACCAATGCATCCGTGAATTGCTCGTCGGTGGGGCAGAAACGATGCAAATGCAGGAGCGTCACGCGATCGGCAAGGTATCGGCGGACAGTCGAACCATAGTTCACGTTCATGAACTCTGACGGAATCAACCAAACCGCAAGGCCCTGCTGTTCCATCCAATCGTGACAAAGAAGCATGAAGTAGCAGTACAGGCCCGCAAGCCCGCTTATCTCCAGGCGCAAAGACTGCAAGAGTTTCACTTTCAGTCGCTCTTTATCGGCCCCGGATAGATGATGGTGCCGGACATAAGGGGGATTAGCGATGATGAGATTGAAGCCTCGTTCCGGCAGTGGTTGGGTGGTGAAATCGCCTAGTTGTATACGGAGGCCTAGTTTGGCCCATAAATCCATCGCGGCATTCGCAAACAAGGGGTCAAGTTCCACTCCGTGCGCCGCTTCGATATCGCCTGGCTCGAACGCCTCCTGAAGGGCTGAGTAGAAGGCCCCAGTTCCGATAGAGGGGTCTAGGAACCGTACCGGCCGACTGTCCATAAGTTTGTGAGCGTATCGTGCGAGGCTCACTGCCAAGGGTGTAGGCGTTGCGAACTGCCCCAGCTTGTTCCGTTCCGCCGCGGTCCTGAGACCATCCAGATGGATCTGCTGTGCCTGCCTGCACTCTTCAATGCTGTGTGTGGCGGCTGTCCTCATCCTGCCCCTCAGATACCCAGTTGATCGATGTCTTCAATCCGATGTTCCCAGACCCAGTCTATGCCTTCCGCCGCCTCATACCCGAGATATGCCGCGTCGAAATATCCACAGAGGAGCAGCACAAAGACGACATCCTTACCGAACGTGGCTTTGAGTTGGTTGATCTTTGTCGCCTCTTCCTTCCGGCGTTTGTTGACGTTCGTAAAGTCTCCGGCTGACTTTGCTTCGATGAGCAATGGCATCTGAGGGAGTTTGGCATTGTGCGGCTGAATCACAGCATCGACCGGGATTCGGACGGCTTTAGCATCTGCGCCGTGCCATTTTACCAAGACATTCAATCTAAACGCAAACGTCCCCGGCTCCATCGCAGTGATCGGCGAAGCCGGGGGATGTGCTTTGAGCTTGTACTTCTTGCCGACAAGCCGATTCTCCAAATGTGCGAGTTGCCGTTTCTCCTGAGCATTGCGGACAATCGGCTCTGCGACCGCACCGCATAAACGGTCTGCCACGATGGTCGATGAGCGATACCGCTCCTCTTCAGTGGGGCGGCGGTTTTCGCCTAGCCACGGGAAGATATCAACGTCAAGCATTTTCGTGATGACGCCTGAGATTTTGGCAAGATGAGCTTCCAACTGCGCTTGCGAGAGTTGCGGTGGAATCTTGCTTTTCTCTAAGGAGCCCACGAAACTCTTGCTTGAGTCGGCAAGGCCGGAGAGACGGTCCCGCGCCAGTGGGGGACAGGTCGCCATGCGCAGCATCTGCAAAATGCCGGGGTGAGCCTTGATTGTGGCCGGGTCTAGCTTCGTGAGGTCGTTTGTGACTGTGAGACCTTCCTCAACGTGTTTGATCGATTCTTTGCGGGTCTCGCGGTATGCCTTCGGTGCAAAGAGCATGAACCATTGATTGAATTGGTCAACGGAGGCTCTTGTGTCTGCCTTCCAAAGGTGAGGCTTATCCGCGTTTATGGGCATACCGAAGGGTAACCTATCGCCAACTGCTCGTGGTGAGTTGGGCGGCGAAGGCGTCGAGGGAGAGAGAGCGGAGGAGGTTGCGGCGGAGGCCGGAGTGGACCTGGTCGAGGGCGTGGCTGGCGGATTCGATCCAGGCGAAGGAGAGGCTGGCGGAGAGGCGTTCGAGCTCGGCGCGGAGGTCGATGTTGCGCAGCAGCTCGGGGGGACCGCTATCGAGGAGGAGGAGGTCTTCGAGGAGGAGCGCGAGTGCGCGCAGGAGGGCGAGGGTCTTGGTCTGTCCGTCGGCGCCGGCGCGGTAGGTCTCGGTCATCTTGAAGAGGGCGGTGTGGTCCGGGCCGGGTTTGGCCGCGACGGAGGCGGCGTTGCGCAGGAAGATGAGGGCGTCGGCGCGGGCGGCGGTGTATGCATCGAGGTCGAAGCCGAGGGCGTGGCCTGCGGCCCCCTGCGCGAGGCGGGCGATGAGGGCGCGTTGTTTGGCAGAGACGTCGGGACGGCGCGCGGCGAGCAGGGCCTCGATCTCATCCGGCGGGAGCGCGCCGAGGCGGACGGCGGCGCAGCGCGAGCGGATGGTGGGGAGCAACTCGCCGGGGTTCTCCGCGAGGATGAGTATGTGGACTGAGTTGGGCGGCTCTTCGAGTATTTTGAGAAGCGAGTTGGCGGCCTCCTTCATCATGCCGGCGGCGGTGAGGATAAAGATCTTGCGCGGGGCCTCGCTGGGCAGATAGTGGGCGCGCTGGATGAGGGTTCGCACCTGGCCGAGCTTGATGAGGAGCTGAGGCGGGTCGGGCGGCAGGATGAGGACGTCCGGGTGGGGCTGGATGAGGATGCGGGTCTCTTTTTTGTCGGTCTCGCGGAGGTCTTCACGGGCGAGGACGGCGGCGGCGAGCTGCTCTTCGAGATTGGCGGCGGCGGCGATTCGGGTGCAGTTGGAGCAGTCGCCACAGAAGCCGGCGAGAGAGAGTTCGGGGGAGTCGGCGGTTGCGGCGCGCAGCACACGGGGCCGGCGTTCGCACTCGACGGCCATGGCGAGGAGCAGGGCGAGGGTGTATTTGCCAGCGCCGGATGGGCCGGAGAGGATGAGCGAGTGAGGCAGGCGTCCAGCGGCGATGGCGGCGCGCAGCGAGTCCACGGCAGGCGTGTTGCCGAGGAATTGGTCGAAGCTGGCGGGGAGCATGGGCGCGGCGGTCACAGTTCACTTGTCCTTACCCAGAGGATATATGGCGTGGGGAGCTATCGGTATACTACTGGCTGGCGATTTCTCGGCTCATCTCCCTGATTTCTGGATGTATTTATGGTTATTGGTAGAAGAATCTGTGGTGTAGGCAGGGAAGCTGGCAGATCTGCGACATTCCGATTTGGCGACCGATGTGCTGCATTGAATCCAGACCGATGTGCGGCGCAGTGTTTTGTAGGGTCGATTCGGTGGGGAGCCGAAGCGCGCAGTTGAACTTTGTAGAAGTGCCGGAAGTTTTCTATACGCAGAGATTCAGATGAGATGAGAAACGCCTTCCAGACGCGAATTCTCGCCGTGGGCCTTGCGCTTGCGACGCTGGGAGTGTGCGCCCTTGCCTGGTTCAATCTAGCGCAGGAGTTGACCGTTGAATTCCCCACGGACGGCGTGACCTGGGTGGAGGCGCAGGGCGGGCTGCGGGCGGAGCGCGTTCCGACGGATTCGCCTGGAGGCAACGCTGGGATACGGACCGGGGACATTCTGGAGGCGATCAACGGGGCGCCGACACCGCGGGTGGCGGCGCAGGTGCGGGCGATGTACAGCAACGGAGTGTGGTATCCCGCCGCGAGCTACCTGATCGTTCGACCGCGTGCGGGGAGGGGGGGGCTTGCGGAGGGGGCTGCATTTCCGGTGCAGGTGTACCTTGCGCCGGAAGACCGCAGCATGGCGCAGGGATCTCGGCTGATTGCGTTGGTGTATCTCTTTATCGGCCTGTATGTCCTTTTTCGGCGGTGGACGGCGCCGAAGTCGCTGCATTTTTATGTCTTCTGCCTGGTGTCGTTCGTGCTGTATGCGTTCAAGTCGACGGGCGAGCCGGGGCTGTTCGACCGGGTGATCTACTGGGGCAACCTGCTGGCAACGATGTTGCAGCCGGCGCTGTTTCTGCACTTCGCGTTCAGCTTCTCGGATGCGGCGGGGGCCGATGTTGGGGGCGCGGCAGGGGCGCGGAAGCAGGCTGGGCGGCGCCTTCTGCCCTCTCTGCTGTATGTTCCGGGAGCGTATCTGGTGGGCCTGCAGGCGTGGGCGATCGAGCGCTGGTCTGCGACCGGCGTGTTGAGCCACCGGCTGGACCAGATCGGCGTTGGGTACATGGCGGCGTACTACACGGTTGCGGCGGTGGTCTTCTACCAGCACTATCTGCGTGCCGGATCGCCGCTGGTGCGGCAGCAACTGAAGTGGCTGACGCGGGGAACGCTGCTGGCGGTGGGGCCGTACACGGTGCTGTATGCGGTGCCATATCTGCTCGGCTTCGCCGTGCCGACGCTGCTGGAGAAGTTTGTGCTGCTGGCGCTGGTTCTGCTCCCGTTGACCTTCAGTTGGGCGATCGTGCGCTACCGGTTGATGGATGTGGACCTGATCTTCAAGCGCGGCGTGACCTATACATTGGCGACGGCGGCGATTGTGGGGCTGTACTTCGGCGTGATTGCGCTGGGCGGAGAGATCGTCCACACGCGATGGACCGGGTTGGGCACGCCGGGGCTGGTGGTTGCCATCATGGTGACGGGTTTGGTCTTCGATCCGCTCAAGCGAATGCTGCAGGCGCGCGTGGACCGCGTCTTCGACCAGAAGAACTTCGACTATCGCGAGACGCTGATCGACTTTGCGCGCAGCCTGAACTCGCAGACCGACCTCGGCGCGCTGGTGAAGTCGATTGTGGAGCGACTGCCGGAGGCGCTGCTGGTGACGCGGGTGGCGGTCTTTCTGGCAACGGAGAACGACGCGGAGTCCAGTGAGGGCCAGGGAGGGCTTTTCGTGCAGGCAAGACGCGCACAGCGGTTTGAGCTGGCAGCGTCGCATGGACTGGCCAATGTGGATGAGGCCGCCGTGCGCGGGCTGGACCTGCGCTTTCTGGACTTCGACCGCTGGGACGCCGACGACCACATCTTTCTGGAGAACCCGCAGCAGGCGTTGCGCCTTCCAGAGGAACAGCAGAAGAGCGCGAAGCTGCTGGACCTGAACTACTACCTGCCGTGCCGGGTGGCCAACCGCGAGGGCGGCGGAACGCGCACGGTGGCGGTGCTCGGACTGGGACGCACGGACTCGGGGGATTTTCTCTCCAGCGAGGACATGGAGGTTCTGGGATCGCTAGCCGGGTACATTGGGATCGCGATCCAGAACGCGCAGCTCTACCGGCGGCTGGAGCAGAAGATCGGCGAGTTCGAGCGGCTGAAGGAGTTCCACGAGAACATCGTCGAATCGATCCACATTGGGGTCTTTGCGGTGGACCTGGAGGACCGGATCGAGAGCTGGAACGCGCAGATGGAGGCGATGTATGCGCGGTCGCGGGACGAGGCGCTGGGGCAGGAGCTGGCGGCGATCTTTCCGGCGGAGTTTATGGCCCACTTCGACAGCGTGCGCGAGGAGCAGGGGACGCACACCTTCTACAAGGTTCGGCTGACGCTGCCGACGGGCGAGACGCGGGTCGCGAACATCGCGATCGCGCCGCTGTTGACGCGGGACTTCGCGGTGGTGGGGCGGATCGTGCTGGTGGACGACATCACCGACCGCATGGAACTGGAGGCGCAGTTGACGCAGGCGGAGAAGCTGTCGTCGATCGGCCTGCTGGCGGCGGGCGTGGCGCATGAGGTGAACACTCCGCTGGCGGTCATCAGCAGCTACACGCAGATGCTGGCCAAGCAGATGAGGCCGATGATGGAGCAGGACGCGCGGATCGGGCCGGTGCTGGAGAAGATCACGCAGCAGACGTTTCGTGCGTCGGAGATTGTGAATGGGCTTTTGAATTTTTCGCGTACAGGGGGCAGCGAGTTCGGCTCGGTGGATGTGAACCGCCTGCTGCACGACACGCTGACGCTGGTCGAGCACCAGTTCAAGGCGGCGCGCATCCGTGTGGAGACTGAACTGGACGCTGAGCTGCCGCGCATCCACGGCAACGAGGGCAAGCTACAGCAGGTGGTGCTGAACCTGCTGCTGAACGCTCGCGACGCGATGCACGGCACGGCGGACGCTTGGATACGGATTGCGACCCGGCAGGCGGAGGGACGCGTCACTGTGACGATCGAAGACCACGGCGGCGGCATCGAGCCGGAGCACCTGCATCGCATCTTCGACCCGTTCTTCACCACCAAGGCCGATCCGGCCAAGGGGCAGCACAAAGGCACCGGGCTGGGCCTGGCCGTGAGCTATGGGATCATGCAGGAGCACGGCGGCAAGATGCAGGTGGAGAGCGAGGTCGGCGTGGGAACCACGTTCCGGCTGGAGTTCCCCGCCTCCGCGGCGACAGGCGCAGGCAGGATTGTTGCAGATTTGGCGGCGGTGAACGAAGATGCCGCGGCCCGCGAGCCGGGGAGCGCGGTTGCCGTGTAGGTCGATGTTTTAAGTTGGGGCTGGAACCGGGGTTGAATCCGGTTGTTCATGCAGAGGGTTGAGTGACGATGGCTGAAGCGACTATTTCCGTAAACTCCGAGACGACTGTTGACCTGAACGCGGATGCGACCGAGCCGCGCCTGGTGGGAACGGAGGCGCGCGTGGTTGGCCCGGCGCGCATTCTCATCATCGACGACGAAGCGGCGATCCGCGAATCGCTGGAGGCCCTGCTTACACTGGAGGGCTTCAACGTCGCAATGGCGGCGGACGGCCCGACGGGATTCGAACAACTGGCGGCGGGCGAGTTCGACCTGCTGCTGCTGGACCTGGCGCTGCCGGGCGAGAGCGGGATCGACCTGCTGCCGCGGATTCTGGAGATGCAGCCGAACCTTCCGGTCATCATGATTACGGCGTACGGCAAGGTCTCGAACGTGGTGGACGCGATCCGCGCGGGCGCGGAGAACTTCGTGCAGAAGCCGTGGGACAACGAGAAGCTGCTGGCCGACATTCGCGCCGCAATCGGGCGGCACCGCGCGGAAGAAGAGCTCGTGCAGCTCAAGCGCGCGCTGAAGCAGCGCTACAACTTCGAGAACATTGTGGGCAAGAGCGAGCCGATGCTGCGCCTCTTCGATCTGGTGGCGCAGGTTGCACCCAGCCGCTCGACCGTTCTGGTGCAGGGCGAGAGCGGCACGGGCAAGGAGCTGATCGCGAAGGCGCTGCACGCCAACTCGCCGCGCCGCGACAAGCCGTTCGTTCCGGTGAACACCGGCTCGGTGCCCTCGGAGCTGCTGGAGTCAACGCTCTTCGGCCATGTGCGCGGCGCGTTCACCTCGGCGGTTGCGGCCAAGAAGGGACTCTTCGAGGTGGCCAACGGAGGCACGTTGTTCCTCGACGAGATCGGCACCATGGGGATGGATATGCAGGCCAAGATCCTGCGCGTGCTGCAGGACCGTCGCTTCATGCACCTGGGCGGCACCGAGGAGATCCAGGTGGACGTGCGCATCATCGCGGCCACCAACGTCGATCTGCAGAATGCCGTGCGCGAGGGGCGCTTCCGCGAAGATCTCTACTACCGGCTGAACGTGATCTGCCTGGAGCTGCCGCCGCTGCGCGCGCGCAGGGAGGACATTCCCCTGCTCGCCGCGCACTTTCTGAAGTTCTACGCGGACGAGAACGATGTGCCCGCACCGCAGCTTGCACCCGAGGCGATGCGCATCCTGATGGACTACGAGTGGCCGGGCAACGTGCGCGAGCTGGAAAACGCGATGGAGCGCGGCGTGGTGCTGGCGACCACGCGGACGATCACCACCGATCTGCTGCCAGCGTCGCTGACCGGCAACACCTACTCGGCGAGCCTGCTGGACCACCGGCCCGACGCCAGCCTCTTCGACCTGATGGAGGAGATCGAGCGCAGGATCATCGCCGACCGGCTGGAGCGTTGCCACTGGAACCAGACCGAGGCGGCCGAGCACTTCAGGATTCCGCTGAGCACGCTGAACCAGAAGATCAAGCGGCTGAATGTGGAGATCAAAAAGCGCTCGCGGGATTAGCGCAGGCCGAGGACGAAGCAGCGAGTGGCAGAGCTGAACGAATGCAAGGCCACCTTATGCTTTGGCGCGCCGCAGTAGGACATGCGGCCAGTGCCGTTCAACATGGTGGGGGCATTTGTCGTTGGCGACGATAGTGCAATGCGGCAGAGGAAGGAACCGACTCTACGCGGAGGGATCGGTGTTCTTTGACTGCCAATTCACGGATGCGCGCTGCTACAATCGAGGTGCGCCGGGATGGCGGAACTGGCAGACGCAGCGGACTCAAAATCCGCCGAGGGCAACCTCGTGGGGGTTCGACCCCCCCTCCCGGCACCATAGATTCTAAAAGGTTTATATATGAAATGGCCTCTCCGAAGTGGGAGGCCATTTTCGTTGGTGGCTGTTTTGGTGGCTGTTCGTTTTTGATGGACCTGAAGTGTTGTGAATAGCCTGCCCGATTGCTGATATTACATCGAACGGCGTCCCAATCGAGTACTGTTTGCGGTTTTCATCGCAAACCTGATCCCACGCGGCTTCGTACAGAAGTGCGTTCTCGCTTGAGGATTGAAATTCGATCGAATTGCTTCTACTGCCACATGATCTAGTAGCATCGATAGCGAT
>JAJZDL010000039.1 GCA_021851465.1 Acidobacteriota bacterium | reverse complement strand
ACTTGGACAGCAACAATGCCAACCTCAACCCGCAAACGATCGCCACGGCATGAAAACACCGCAGATTTCGCTATCCCACAAGCCAGGTTCCGGCTAATTTGGACAGCAGTGATAGCAAACGATAAACAATCATAAAGGCCCAATCAGGATTGAGAGTGGATTGAGCCTTTATCCGTTGCGACCCAAGCTATTTGACGCCAATGTTGATCGACATGATGTATTCGCGTGGAGCGCCAGGATCGACGATCGTATAGCCGCCGAAGCTGGTGCCGAAATATCCTCCGCTGGTGATATAGGCAGTCGGATTGTATTCTTTGTTCAGCAAATTCTCGACGCCCAGCGAGATCTGGATAGGCGTATTCGCTATGCGCGAAGGCACATTGTGGAAGATGTGTCCCAGCCCATTCAACGTAGCATCCATATTGAAGTTGACTACGCCGTAGCCCGGCATGCTTTGTGTTGTGGGCGCGGTTGTCAGATTGCTGAATAGATAGCGCGTTCCTACATACTGCCACCACAAGCCAGGAGTCACCTGAAATATCGTGCTGCTCGATCCAGCAATAGTTGTGATGCCCAGATTTGTGGTGTATTTCGGCGAGTTCGAGATGGGATAGCTGCTGTAATTTGTCGATGTACCGTTGGGGACGTAGCTGAGAAAATAGTCGTGCTGAATGATTCCATTTCCATGTATCTGGATATGACGGGTCGTTGCATCATCGAAGTTGACAGATACCCCATTATAGAGCGCCGAAGCCAGCGCAATTGTTGCGGGTACATTTGAATTTGCTACCGAAGTGATGACCGTTTCGTTGGTAAGTTGGTCGCGGAAGTAGGTAGCATCCAGAGAACAGGAGCCGAAAATCGCTGCAGGACACTTGGTTATCAGAAAGCCAGCCTCAGTATTGGCGCTTTTAACCGCTTTCAAGGTCGAAAGATCGACGCCGTTAGTCGGCCGGTTCGCGCCAAACGCTGAGTCGGCTGGGTTCTGATAGGTAAGGGCAGCATTTCCATGCAAAGTAAACCAGTTAGCAACTAGATACTGTACCCCCACCGAAGGCGCGAAATGTGAGAAGTTCTTATGCGCATCCGGTGCTTGTTCAGGGTCGTTTGCTGGAGGAGCGTCTGGAAAATGTACCAGGCCTGTATTGTAGTAATCCGTGCGAAACATCTGTTCCGCTGCGCCTGGAGTAATGATGAGGCGATTATTGAATAGATCGATGCGATCCTGGATGAACAGAAATCCATAGTCATTATACATGTGATCGCTGTTGAAGAATGCCGGATTGTATCTGCTAGTGCCCTGCGCTGGATTGAAGAGCGCTACGGGATTGCGATAGTCACCATGCATCCAGTAGCCACCTATCGTGACTACGTCGTGTGGGGCCTGAATGTCCACAGAGCTTTGCGATCCCACCGTATTGGAGGCCGGGTCGTACCATTCATTTGTTTGCGTGTAGCTTGAGCCATAATAATTCGTTACGCGGTTATGCAGGCGGTAGCCGTGACGATACCATTCCGAGTTATTGAATATCATTCGAGGCGATAACGCGACATGGAGTTTGCTGTAAACGATGTCGCTTTGCGTTTTGATCTGTTTGAACCAGAGCGCCTTCGCAAGCGAAGAATAATACCCGCTTGTCGACTGACTGTAATATTGAACGTTGACCGGGGCTGTGGAGCCAGGCTGTGCGTCCGGACCATACAATCCGGTGGTGGTCACCGCATCTCCATAGTTGTTGTTCGACGCCGGGGTGATTGGAACCAATGGCACAAAATTCGGACGATATTCGGTATTTCGGCCATGGTAATACCCGATGCTGAAACTGCCTTGGTCAAAAACGCGATGTACCTTAGCATATGTGGAATAGCCGGAAGATGGTGCAGTAAACGTAGGAATACCTGTAGTTCCCACCCGAAATGTGTCGTTCGATGCATACCCGGAGGCCAGGATTCCCGACCAGCCCTTGTACACTCCAGTGTTTGCGATGAAGTGCTCAATATAGGTGTTGTAGCTGCCGAAATTGGAGCCAAAAGTCACAGCAGGTCCCGGCGTGGACTTGGGTTGGGCAGGAATATAGTTCACTGTGCCGCCGAGGCTGTCGAACCAGCGATTGGAAGGCGCGCCCGGGCCGTAATCCACGTTGATATTGGAAATCATGTCCATGATCGGGATTTGTGTTGTCTGCCACGCGCCATTGTTTGAGATCATGTTGTTCATCGGGATTCCATCCAACAGGAAGGTGATCCCGTTTCTCAGCACATCGCCGTTCACGCTCGACCAGCCGCCCTTGATGCCTCGCACCACCACTTCACTTCGCGCTGTAGCTGCCACTCCTCCGTATCCATAGACAAACACTCCAGGAGCCGCAGTCAACGCCTGCGCCGCGCTACCAAATGGGCCGGCTATGCCTTCAATTTCCGCTCTGGAGATGACCGCTTGCGTGACCGAAGTTTCTGGAGAACCTTCCGCAGTCACCGTCACTGACTGTGACTCCGACGACAGCTTCATTGTGATCTGCAATGAAAGAGTTTGTCCCGGTTGAAGGATGATGCCATTTTGCGTGTAATTGACAAAGCCTTGCATGGTAGACACAACGTTATATGTTCCGGAGGCCAACCCCGACAGGTCGAACGATCCATCGGGACCTGTCACCGAACTAGTAGAGACGCCAGTATCCGAAGTCGTCACGGTAACATGTGCCCCCGCAATGGGAGTGCCTGACGCGTTGGTAATGGTGCCATGAAAACTGGCCGGCGCTGCGGCCCTCAGAAGTGTTCCATCAAAAAGCAACACTAAAAAAGCGCAAAAAATACCTCTATAGACACGCTGCATCAAAAGCTCTCCTTAAACGAAAAGTGCTGTTTGAGTTATGCGCTTCTCGCATGATCGAAAAGGGAGAACTATCGGCGCAGTGATTTCAGTAGTGGAGATTTCATACAAGAGTCACGTTAGCGGGGAAATATTAAGGTGAAATCACAGTTTGATGAATAAAGTTCGACAGAGATGTGGCTCGAAAAAACTGAACGAGGATTAGGTGACGGGTTCCGGTCGTGGTGGGTCTGAGATGGGCTGGCAGACCGCACTGATCAAGCAGGTGATCCAGCACAAGGGGTTCTCGTTCCTCGATGTCTTCAGCCCATGCGTCACCTACAACAAGGACAACACGTTCCAGTGGTTCCGGCCGCGGGTGAAGAAGCTGGAAGAGAATGCGGAGTACGACGCGACGAACTGGATTGCGGCGATGGAGAAGGCGACGGTGTGGGGCGAGGAGATTCCCATCGGCAAATTCTATGAACGCACCGACCTGCCATCGCTGGAAGAGACCGAGCCGGTGCTCGAAGCGGGCCCGCTGATCGGGCGTGACCTCCACATCGCACACGACGTAGCCAAGAAGTTCGTCGAAGAACTGATGTAGGGATTTACACTCCTTACATGCGAATTCCGGCGCGCTTGGGTACGTTGCTTCTACTGGCAATGCTTCTGCAGCCACAACTGCGTGCATTTTGCTTTGAACCGAAAATTCGTGTGGACGACGAGTTTTTCGTCAGCAACCTTGTCTTTACCGGAACCCTTGTTGCGGATCAAAAGCTCGGTCTAACCCCAGAGGGTTACTACGACGAGGATGCGTTCACTTGGCGCGTTCAGAGGGTATTTCGCGGAGCGATCCATGCGGGCGACATGGTGCGCACTTATTCAGGCAATGACAGCGGACGATTCCCATTCGATGTTGAGGTTGGACAGCGCTTCCTGATCTTCGCATTCTCCTATCCGACACACAAGGGAGGATTTGCAGCTGACAGTTGCGGCAATTCGGTGCCGTTGTCTGTGGCGGCCTCAACGATTACGGAGATTCGTAAGCTGCCAACTCGGCACGGGGGATTGCTTTACGGACAAATGATCGACAGCGACGATGGGGTACGCATAGTCGCAACCGGACCCGGTGGAAAGTATTCCACTGTGTCTGGTTCAGATGGTAAGTTTTCCATCCCTGTCCCGCCTGGTATTTATGCGGTCACGGCAACGAAGCCGGGACATACCTATGTTGACTTTGATCTCGCCTATAAACATTCAAAAGCGGTGACAGTGCCTGATGGCGGGAGCGCCGGCCTCGCATTCCGCGAGCAAGGCAGATAGCAAAACCTGCCGATGTTAGATGTCGAGGTTCTTCACGTCCAGTGCGTTTCCCTCGATGAATTTGCGGCGGGATTCTACGTCTTCGCCCATGAGAGTGGTGAAGATCTCCTCGCAGGCGGCGATGTCTTCGAGGCGAACCTGGAGGATGGAGCGGCGTTGCAAGGAAATTCACAGGGCAGAAGGCCAGCCGCAACCTAAAGTACAAAATCAGGCGGTCGCGATGCCGGGGCGGTTGGCGGCGGGGCGGTTGGCGCGGACGAGGGCGAGGAAGAGTTGGTGGACACGGGGGTCGGCGGAGAGCTCCGGGTGGAAGGTGGCTGCGAGGATGTGGCCGGAGCGGACGAGGGTGGGGAAGCCGTCGCGGGTGGCGAGGGTTTCGACGGAGGGGCCGGTGCGGGAGATGCGCGGCGCACGGATGAAGACCATCTCCAGTGGAGGGCCCGGGAGCGCCGTGGGTGCGATGAGGATGGAGGAGTCGATCTGCCGGCCGTAGGCGTTGCGCTGGACGGTGATGTCGAGCGCGGCGAGCGAACGTTGGGTGGGGGCTTCGACGTGGGTTGCGAGCAGGATCGCTCCGGCGCAGGTGCCGAAGGTGGGAGTGGACAGGACGTAGGTCTGGAGGACATCGAAGAAACGGTTGCGGTCGAGGAAGCGGAGCATGGTGGTGGATTCGCCGCCAGGCAGAACGAGTCCGTCGAGTCCGTCGAGGTCTGGCGGGAGGCGGACGAGGCGCGGAGCCGCGCCGAGGGCGGTGAGCGTGCGGACGTGTGCGTCGTAGGCGCCCTGCAACGCGAGGACGCCGATGAGCGGAGAGCAGGGAGAAGCGTTCGCGGTCACTGCGGCTTGCTCGCAGGCGGTGCCGGAGCGGGTGCAGAGGTGGCAGGCGCTGGCGTTGCGACGGGCGTTGCGGCGAGCTGGCTCTTGCGGAAGTCGGCGAACATCTGGTTCATCTGCGGCTGAAGGGTGGCCAATCTGGACTTTGCAAGCTGCGAGACCTGGGCGTCGATCTCCGGGATCTTCTCGACAAAGGCCATGCCTGTGGGCGACTTGTAGAAGGCGATGATGGCGTCCAGTTGCTGCTCGGTAAACTCCTTTGCGTAGAGGTCGACGAGTATGGGCTGGATCGCCTTCCAACTCAACTGCTCGTCGAGCATATTGGTGACAGAGGTATCGAAGCTGGCGAGACGGGCCTTGTTCTCCGGCGTTGGGTTGAGGCCAGTCACGCTTTGCGCCGCGTCCGCAATCTGCTTTACGATGCCGTCGAAGGCCTGCGTGACCATGCGGTCGGAGTGCAGCAGAAGAATCAACTGGGCCGCTTTGGCGCGCTGCGCAGCCGAGGCGGCATGTGGGGTGGAGGCCCCTTTCATCGCCGGCGCCGACTTGGGGTTCTGAGCGGCGAGGGGAAGGCAGAGGACGAGGGCAAGAGGCAGGGCGAGACGAGAGATACGGATTCGGATGGGCATGATGCGTCCAATTTTACTTGGTTTGAAGGTTTGTTGCGTTTCGACGCGATGTGGTGTCGGCCGCGGCTGAATGCGGCGACGCATCCAGGGATGTCGCAGGAGCTGCAGGCGAAGCGGAAGCCGCGTATCTTTATTGCTGGACGTCATGCGGAGATTGCTGAGGACGAGGTTTGCAATGGTTAAGACGATGGTTGCGTTGTGTCGTTTGATTTTCGCTGCGATGTCGCTGCAAGCGCAGAAAGCTCCAGACGCGGCCTCTCCGCTGGCGGCCTGTGGCGATGAAAATACAACTTTTTCGGTTACACGCGGGGCGGTGGGAGACAGCGCTACTGCGCCGACTGCGGATACGGCGAAGGTATATATCATCGAGCTTTACGATCTTAACGACAATGGCAGGATCAATCGTCCTACTTTGCTCGATGGGCTCGACGGGAAGTGGTTAGGAGCGACGCAAGGATTCACCTACTTAAGTACATTGGTGGTGCCGGGAGTGCACCATCTGTGCTCTCGCTGGCAATCGCGCATGAGAGAGCGCTCCAAGCAGATCTCGCTGAACGACTTTGAAGCTGTGGCTGGAAAGCGGTATTACTTTCGAGCGCAGATCAATGTTGAAGGCGGTGTCGGCGATGCCCCGGGCCCAGCGTTCATCGATTTGCAGCAGGTGTCGGAGGACGAAGGGCGTTTTCTTGTCAGCAAAGCTGCGCAAAGTATCAGCAAACAGCACAAATAGATTCGTACAAGTAGGTTGAACGCACTCACCAGCCCCGGGTCTGCATGAGGTCTTGCTCTTCGATGGCGGCGGCGGCGAGGCCCTTCATGCTGCCGGTGACGGCCTCGGCGGCGTCGGCGACGATCTTGGCATCGGCATAATGCGTGGTGGCGATGACGATGGCCTTGGCGCGGCTGACGGCCTCGGCGCGCTCGTCGGGGTTGCGCGGAGTGCCGATGTCCTGGGTGGTGCAGAGGCCGACGGCGGCGTCTGCCTCGTGCCAGAGTTCGACATCGAGCGGGGTGGCGCGCTCCTTCATGAAGATGCCGGAGCCGACGAAGATGGATTCGGCGCCGAGCTGCATCATGAGGGCTGCGTCGGCGGGGGTGGCGATGCCTCCGGCGGAAAAGTTGGGCACGGGCAGCTTGCCGGACTTTGCGACCATGCGGACGAGTTCGTAGGGCGCGCCGTGGACTTTGGCGGCGTTGTAAAGTTCCTGGTCGTCGAGCACGGTAAGCGCCTTGATCTCGCGCACGATCTGGCGCATGTGTTGGACGGCATGGACGACATCGCCGGTGCCGGGTTCGCCTTTGGTGCGGATCATGGCTGCGCCCTCGGCGATGCGGCGCAGGGCCTCGCCGAGGTTGCGCGCGCCGCAGACGAAGGGCGTGGTGAAGGCGTGCTTGTCGATGTGGTAGGTCTCGTCGGCGGGGGTGAGGACTTCGCTTTCGTCGATGAAGTCGACGCCGAGGTGCTGGAGGACCTGCGCTTCGGCAAAGTGGCCGATGCGTGCCTTGGCCATGACGGGGATGGTGACGGCGGCCATGATCTGGCGGACGAGCTTGGGGTTGGCCATGCGGGCGACGCCGCCCTCGGCGCGGATCATGGCGGGGACGCGCTCCAGCGCCATGACGGAGATGGCGCCGGCCTCTTCGGCGATGCGCGCCTGCTCGACGTTCATGACGTCCATGATGACTCCGCCCTTGAGCATCTCGGCGAGGCCGAGCTTGAGGCGGAGCGCCGGCTCGTGGAAGGACGAGGGGCCGATGCTGCCGCCGGGGGTGCCGTTCTGAATGGGGTCTGCCATGGGGAATCTCCTTGCTGGGGGCGCAGGGTTACGGGGGTGTAGAGTGTGCCCGAATACGGGTGCCAAGGAGTAGTTTAGCAGCTTGACGACATGGGTTGGAGTGGCGCGATCCGCTCTTCCACGATAGCGTGGGCACGGGGAGAGGCAGAGGTAAAAAGCGACGGCAAGGGCAAGAGCAAAGGCAAAGGCGAAATGCGGGGGCTCCTCGACTCGCTGCGCTCGCTCGGGATGACGGCGGTGAGGGTGACGGCGTGGGCAAAGGGATTGATCCTTGAGCTATAGCTTGCAAGCTGACAGTTTTAAGTTTCAGGCTGTCAGCTTCAGGCTCGAAGGACGTTGCGGGGCAATTGGGAGAGGCGATAGCAGCTTATAGCGTGGATGTGCCGAACCGCGACCAGATCTTCGTTTGGCCGGCGAGATGTGCGCGGAGGTTGAATGACGGCCAATCCTCCGGGCGCGCGACGAGTCTTGTGAATCGGCATCCGGTGGCCGGATTGCCGGGCAGGCTCGATTGTCAGCGGGCCAACCATCCACCGTCTACGACGAGGACGTGTCCTGTGATGTAGTCGGCGGCAGCGGAGGCGAGGAAGACGGCTGTGCCTGCGACGTCTGTGGCCTCGCCCCAGCGCCCGGCGGGGATGCGGTCCAGGATGGCCTTGCTGCGTTCGGGATCGGCGCGGAGCTGCGCGGTGTTGTTGGTGGCGATGTAGCCGGGGGCGATGGCGTTGACCTGGATGCCCTTGACGGCCCACTCGTTGGCGAGGGCCTTGGTGATCTGCGCGACGGCGCCCTTGGCCGCGGCGTAGGAGGGAACGCGGATGCCGCCCTGGAAGCTGAGCAGGGATGCGATGCTGATGATCTTGCCGGGGGCGTTGCGGGCCATCATGTCGCGGCCTGCGAGCTGCGAGAGTTGGAAGACGGCGGTCTCGTTGATCTGGATGACCTTCTGCCAGTCGGCGAGGGGGACGTTGACGGCGTCCTCGCGGAGGATGATGCCTGCGTTGTTGACCAGGATGTCGACGCGACCGAATTTGGCGAGGACCTGCTTGAAGAGGGCGTCCGGGGCAGCCGTGTCGGAGAGGTCTGCGGTGAATGCGGCGGCCTTGCCTCCGGCGGCTTCGATGGCTGCGACGGTCTCGGTGGGTGGGCGCATGTCGTGCGTGGCGATGGTGGCGCCAGCCTGCGCGAGGGCGGTGGCAATGGCCGCACCCATTCCGCCGGCGGAACCGGTGACGAGGGCAATTTTGTTGTCGAGGCGGAAGGAGTCGAGGATGTTTGTCATGGTAAGAGATACTTTACGCTGGCGTTGGCGGGGCGGGCAAGCGGGTTGCCGCGAATGACGGACTGGCTGCATCGACCGCGCGAGTGCGGCGTGGCGCGTTCACGACTGCGAGCATGCACGGGAACCGGTTTGAGCCGGTGCGCGCGCCACTCCGCTACAATGGTAGGCGGCGTTTTCATGGCGATGGGACTGAACATCGATATGAAGGAGAATGTATGAAGCTGATGCAGATGGCCGATCCTGTGCGCTATGCGCGGATGACGAGCGAAGAGTTGCGCGAGACGTTTTTGCTGCAAGGGCTATTCACCCCGGAACGCATCGACCTGGCCTATGTGGACCTGGACCGCACGGTGATCGGCTCGGCGGTACCGACGATCTCCGGGTTGCCGCTGGAGACGCAGCCGGAGTTGCGCGCGGAGTATTTTCTGGAGCGCCGCGAGCTGGGAATCCTGAACCTGGGCGGGGCCGGATCGGTGAAGGTGGATGGGACAAGCTTCGAGTTATGCAAGCTGGACTGTCTTTATGTAGGCCGGGGAAGCAAGTCCGTGACATTTACCAGTAAGGATGCGTTGTCTCCGGCGGCATTTTATCTTCTGAGCTATCCTGCCCACGCCGAATATCCGACTAAGATGGTGAAGTTAGCGGATCTGAATGGGCTGGAGCTTGGGTCTGTGGAGACCTGCAACAAACGGACGATCTATAAAGCGATCTACAAGGAAGGCATTCGGAGCTGCCAGTTGGTGATGGGGTTCACATTGCTCGCTCCGGGGAGCAACTGGAACACGATGCCGGCGCACACGCACATGCGCCGGTCGGAGGTATACGCGTACTTCGACATTGAGCCAGAACAGCGCGTGCTGCACCTGATGGGCCCGCCGGATGCGACCAGCCATCTGATGGTCTCGAACAGGCAGGTTGCGGTCTCTCCAGGGTGGTCGATCCACGCCGGGGTAGGGACGAAGAGCTATGGATTCTGCTGGGGCATGGGCGGAGAGAACCAGGCGTACGACGACATGGATCCGGTTGCGATCCGGGACTTAAAGTGAAGAAGAACAACAAATAAAAAATAATGGTAGAGCAGAAGTTCGATTGTAAGAATCTGTCCAGAAACTACAGAACCGGCGCTCGACGAGGAGACAAGCAAGGACGAAATACGGGGATTATTCCCCTGCGACAAGCGCAGGGTCAGAAGACAATTCGTAAATTTTCGATGAGAAGAACTGTTTCTGGACAGATTGTAAGAGATATTCAGTGGGATTAAAGAAAGGGTTCGGCAACGATGGCTAACGGCGGCAGGAGCGGCCTGGCAATTCGCAAGAAGGAAGAGTGCAGGTGGGACCTGGTGAGCCTGGGCGAGGTGATGCTGCGGTTGGACCCGGGCGATGTGCGAGTGGCGACGGCGCGGCAGTTTCAGGCGTGGGAGGGTGGCGGCGAGTACAACGTTGCGCGCGGCCTGCGGCGGTGCTTCGGGATGAGGACGGCGGTGGTGACGGCGCTGGCCGACAATGCCGTTGGGCGGTTGATCGAAGACCTGATGTTGCAGGGCGGGGTCGACCAGTCGCATGTGAAGTGGGTGAAGTACGACGGGGTGGGGCGGACGACGCGCAATGGGCTGAACTTTACGGAGCGCGGGTTTGGCGTGCGCGCCGCGCTGGGCTGCAGCGACCGCGGACACACGGCGGTGAGCCAGATGCAGCCGGGCGAGATCGACTGGGACGAGATATTCGGCACGGAGGGTGCGCGTTGGCTGCACACGGGCGGCATCTTCTGCGCGCTGAGCGAATCGGCTGCGGAGGTGGCGAAGGAGGCGATGATCGCGGCGCACCGGCACCGGGTGGTGGTGAGCTACGACCTGAACTACCGCGACTCTTTGTGGAAGTCGATCGGGGGCAAGGCGCGGGCGACCGAGGTGAACCGCGAGTTGGCACAGTATGTGGATGTGATGCTGGGCAACGAGGAGGACTTCACGGCTGCGCTGGGGTTCGAGGTCGAAGGCGCGGGTGAGGAGCTGGGCGCGCTGGATTCGGGGAGCTTCCGGCGGATGATCGAGAGGGTTGTGGCGGCGTTTCCGAACTTTCGCGCGGTGGCGACGACGCTGCGCAACGCAAAGACAGCGAGTGTCAACGACTGGGGCGCGGTGTGCTACTACGAGGGCTCGTTCCACGAGGCACGGCCGATGCAGGACCTGGAGATCTTCGACCGCGTCGGCGGCGGGGATTCGTTTGCGTCGGGCCTGATCTACGGATTTCTAAATGAGAAGGGCGCGGATTGGGCGGTGAACTGCGGCTGCGCGCACGGCGCGCTGGCGATGACGACACCGGGCGATACGACGATGGCGACGTTCGATGAGGTGCTGCGCATAATGAAGGGCGGCGGGGCGCGGGTGCAGCGGTAGGCAGGAACGGCAAGCGAGAACAGGAGAAGCGATGCAGAAGGCGGAAGTTTTAAATGCGTTGCGCGCGATCGGCCTGGTGCCGGTGCTGCGCGCAGAGAACGAAGCGCAGGCACTGGCGCTGGCGTCTGCCATAGCGGCGGGCGGGGTGAACGTTCTGGAAGTGACGATGACGGTTCCGGGCGCGTTTCGTGTGATGCGCCGATTGGCGGAGGAGCGGCCCGATATTTTAATCGGCGCGGGCACGGTGCTGGACGCCGAGACGGCGCGGCTGTGCATTCTGGAGGGCGCGGCATTTGTGGTGAGCCCGACGCTCAACGTGAAGACCATCGAGATGTGCCATCGCTATGGCGTGGCGGTGCTGCCGGGCGCGCTGACGCCGACGGAGATCGTGACGGCGTGGCAGGCGGGCGCGGACGTGGTGAAGATATTTCCGGCGAGCGCGCTGGGCGGGGCGAAGTATCTGAAGTCGGTGAAGGCACCGCTGCCGCAGGTGGAGATGATTCCCACGGGCGGCGTCTCTTTGGCGACGGCAGCGGAGTTTCTGGAGGCGGGCGCATTTGCGCTGGGCGTTGGCGCCGATCTGGTGGATGCAAAGGCAATCGTGGAGGGACACCCGGAGACGATCACCGAGAGCGCGGGCAAGTACCTGGCCATTGTGCACAAGTTCCGCAAGGCGAAGGGGGCGGCCGGCGCATGAGCCGGCGGCACGGTACGCGATAGCTGCGTTTGGGGCACGGAAGCGGCGGTCTATCGATTTAGTTTGCAGATGGATTTGTGTGCGTGTAAGGATGATTTCTCCTCTGCCGATAGGGGTGCTTAGTAGGTGTCTTTAGAGACGGAGTTGGGAGGATTTAGAGCACTTTCAGCGATTGTGTAGTGCACCGGGCCACGAACAAAATGCGCGGAGTCTTCATACTGGGACCCTGCGCGGCACTCAGAATTACAAGGCATTGCAGCGTTTCGGGAAGAAGGAAGATGCTCCCGTGTGTGCGATTCCAGCGATGAAGGGTCTTTGCGTGGGCCTCCTCTGGAGGGTCACCTGTATTTTCGATCGAGCGATGATGGGAACGGCGATGCCGCCCTGGAGTTGCGCGAAGTTCATCCCAGGGGAAACAGGAATTGATGAAGCGGACCGGCGAAGTGATATGCCCAACATGCAAGGCTGGGAACGCCATGCGCGTACACCGCAACGGCTTTATACAGCAGCATATTCTGGGGTATCTGGGAATCTATCCGTGGAAGTGCGGAGGATGTGGGACGCTGTTTCTGTTTCGCAACCGCGGCCACCGTACGCGGCGGAGCAGGTCGGCGGTCGAATCCGGCGGCGAGGAGTACAACCGGGATCGGTTGACCTGATGCGCCCAGAGTGCATTGAGGCTGGGATGGCGCTGGAGCGATGGAGTTTCGGAGCGGAATGGGTTTGGCGATGGCACATCTCGCGGCGGCACGGCTCGGGGCCACGCTGGGCGCGGCGTTTCTGGCGTCGCTGGTGGAGTGCGTCGAGGCGTTGACGGTGGTGCTGGCGGTGGGCAGCGTGCGCGGCTGGCCGAGTGCGTTGGCCGGGGCCGCGACTGGACTGGCCGTGCTTGCGGCGATCATTGCCGCGCTGGGGCCCGCGCTGACACGCATTCCGCTGCATCTGGTGCAGCTCGTTGTGGGCACGATGGTCTTGCTCTTTGGGCTGCGCTGGCTGCGCAAGGCGATCCTGCGCTCCGCCGGACTGATTGCGCTGCACGATGAGAAGGCGGCCTTTGCGAAGAACGCCGCTGCGATGCGCGATGCGCATACTGCGGGAGCGCGGGAGTGGGAGAGCGGCCGCGGGTGGGACACCGCAGCGTTTGCCGCCTCGTTCAACATCACGATGCTGGAGGGCACCGAGGTGGTGTTTATCGTGGTTGCGCTGGGCGCTGGCGGGAGCGGGTTGATGCAGGCTGCGGGCCTTGGCGCGGCGGCAGCGCTGGTGCTGGTGGCCGCGCTGGGATTCGCGCTGCACAGGCCGCTGGCGCGCGTGCCGGAGAACACGCTGAAGTTTATCGTTGGCGTGCTGCTCTCGGGCTTCGGGACGTTCTGGGTGGGCGAAGGCGCGGGCCTGGCGTGGCCCATCCCCGCATCCGCCAGTGCCGATCTTGCGATCCCATGCCTGATGGCGGCGTATCTGGCTCTTGCGCTCGCGCTGGTGCCGATCTGCCGCAACCGCGCCTGCACACGATCTGCCGCACCACTTGCGATGAAAGTGGAGGAGTGACTCGATGCGCTGGATCAAATCCATTGCGCGCGAAGTACTCGGTCTATTTGTCGACGACGGGAGCTTTGCGGCGGCGATTGTGATCTGGGTTGCGCTGTGTGTTGTTGTGCTGCCACGCGTGGCCGGATGCGCGCGCTGGGCCGGCCCGGTGATTTTTGTGGGGCTGGCGCTGATCTTGGTTGAGAGCGCGATGCGGTTTGCGCGGCGCGGGACGAAGTAGGGCCGCTCAGCGACGCTGTCAGAACTGCACGTTGAGGGTGCGGGCTTCGGCGGAGCTTTGGCGGGCGAGTTCGAGGAGGCGGATGACGCGGAAGCCGTCCTCTGGGGTTACGGCGAGCGGGGCCTTACCGAGGATTGCGTCGCGGACGTTGGCGTAGAAGCCGCGATAGTCGCACAGTTCGGTTTTGACGGGCCGCGCGACGAGGGTTGCGGGGTCGTTGGGATCGGGTGCGACGGTGAGGGTGCCCCAGGCGGCCTCGTTTTCCTGTAGCCAGACCTCGGACGCGCCTTGCACGGGGACCTTTGCGCCGGCGACCAGCGCGGGCTCCTGCGGGTCGAGGCCGTGCTTGCGAAAGCTGCCTGTGGTGCCGTGGAGCAGGAAGCGCGGCGCGTAGTCGCAGGCGAGGTAGCTGGTGCGGCAGTGGGCGAGGAGGCCCTTGCCGTCGTTGCCGGGGTAGTGGAGGGTGATGTCGAATGCGTCCTCGATGGCGGTGCGGTCTCGGTCTGCGCGGACGCTGGCGGTGATGGCGGCGGGAGGGCCGAAGAGGGCGAGCACCTGATCGACGAGATGAGGGCCGAGGTCGAAGAGCATTCCGTTGGCGGGATCTTCGGCCTCCTTCCAGGTGTTTTCGCGGGGGATGGGGCGGAATCGGTCGAAGTGCGACTCGAAGGTGACGAGGCGGCCGATGGCACCCTCCTGGAGCAGCTTGCGGACGGTCTGGAAGTCGCCGTCCCAGCGGCGGTTGTGGAAGGGGACGACGAGCAGGCCCATGGTTTTGGCGATGTGTCCGAGCGCCAGCGCTTCTTCGCTGGTGGAGGCGAAGGGCTTGTCGATGACGACGTGCTTGCCCGCTTCGAGCGATTTTTTTGCGAGATCGAAGTGGGTCCGGTTGGGTGTGGAGACGACGACGAGGTCGATGGATCTGTCGGCCAGCACTTCATCGAGGGAGCGGGCGATTCTGGTTGCGGGATATGCCCTGGCCGCCTCGTCACCGGTGCGCTGCATGATTGCGGAGAGATGCAGACCCGGCACCGCGCTGACGAAGGGCGCATGAAAGACGCGCCCGCCGAGCCCATAGCCGATCACCGCAACGCCAATCTCATGCTGTGCCATTTACACCCTCCCAATCTCACTCAATGCAGGATAAACCTTTCGGAAGCGTGCGTAGGCGGCACTCATCTCCTCGGCGTCGACGGGTTCGACAGTCTGGGCGACGTGGACCGTCTCGGCGCAGGCTGCCTCGACGCTGGGCCACGCTGCGACGCCGGTGCCGGCCAGCAGAGCCGCGCCGAACGCTGCGCCCTCTTCGGCGGCGAGCAGCTCGACGGGACGGCCGTATACGTCGGCCTGGATCTGTCGCCAGAGTGGGCTGCGCGCGCCACCACCGCCGAGGCGAACGTTTGTGACGGGGATTTTCAGTTCGTCGAAGAGGGAGAGCGTGTCGCGCAGGCTGAAGGCGACGCCCTCCATGACAGCGCGGACGAAGTGAGCGCGGGAGTGCGATGCGGTGATGCCGACGAATGCGGCCCGAGCTTCAGGATCGAGGTGCGGCGTGCGCTCGCCGAAGAGATAGGGTGCCCAGAGCAGTCCGTTGCTGGATGGTGCGACCTTCTCTGCCTCGGCGGTGAGCTGGTCGTAGAGGATGCCGGGGGCGAAGGTGTCTCGCAGCCAGCGCAGGGAGAGGCCCGCGCCGTTTGTGACGCCCATGACGTGCCACATGCCTGGCACGGTGTGGCAGAAGGTGTGGAGGCGTCCGAGGCGATCCATGGCTGGCGAGTCGGTTGCGGCAAAGACGACGCCGCTGGTCCCGATGGTGGCGGAGACCGCGCCGGGCGCGACAATTCCCATGCCGACCGCGCCCGCGCCCTGGTCTCCCGCACCGGCTGCGACGGGCGTTCCGGCGGGCAGGCCAGTCTCGGCAGCGCCTGCGCTGCCGACGCGCGCGCAGATCTCGGGGCCTTCGAAGAGTCGCGGCAGCCAATCGAGGGGAATGCCCGCAGCGTTGGCGACCTCGGCGGACCAGCGGCGGTGGGCCACGTCGAGCAGAAGGGTGCCGCTGGCCTCCTGCATGTCGATGGCGTACTCGCCGGTGAGGCGGAAGCGGACGTAGTCCTTGGGGCAGAGGACGTGGGCGATGCGGGCGAAGATGTGCGGCTGGTGGGTGCGCACCCAGAGGAGCTTGGTGAGGGTGAAGTTGGGCAGGGCAGGGTTGCAGGTGAGTTCGATGAGCCGGTCTGGGCCGATGGCGGTGTTGAGCCAGTCGCACTCGGGCTGAGTGCGTTGGTCGCACCAGAGGATGGCGGGTCGCAGGACTTCGCCGGCTGCATCGAGCAGGACGCAGCCGTGCATCTGGCCG